>JAFGVK010000197.1 GCA_016938035.1 Deltaproteobacteria bacterium
GCCTCGGGGCAGCAGGCGTGACGTTGTTGCCCCTCCCTTGGGTTGATTTCCCCGGACAGGACATCAGGGCGAGAGGAGCTCCGGCCCATGCGTCCGGCCCACGCTCACGATGGCAGCCGATTCGCCGGGCAGGTCCTTCGCTATGGAGGACGCACTGACAACAGTGACCGATCGGCGCGGGCTCAGCAGCGCCCGCAGAGCGACCTAGCAGGGGGCTATCGCGAACAAACCCACGTTATCGACGCGTGCCTCGCGCTCCGCGCCGGGCGCTGGGTCATGCCGAGCCTCGGACAGGCGGGTGGTTCCACGATCTCGTGCGCTCGGACCGGATTTCTTGGCCGATGCGTCCCCCTCCAGGCTCACGACGGCCGTCGATTCGCACTGCAGGTCCTTCGCTATGACCGACATCACGACCGATCGGCGCGGGCTCAGCAGCCCCTCGCTGAGCGGCGAGCCTCCCGGCAGGGGGGCAACACGACTGAACCGCCGTTGTCGACGCGGGCCTCACTCTCCGCTGCGGGCGCTGGGTCGTGCCGAGCCTGCGGCGAGCCGGTGGATCCACGACCTGGTGCGCTCCGACCAGGGCCAGCTCGAGAGGCTCGCTGGCGCGCGGCGAGCACCAGGAGGGAGGGCACGGGCGGTCCAACGGGGCCGACCGACCAAGCCCTGGAGGGGGCGAAGCCGTGGCGAGCGCCGCGCGGCATGACCTGATCAAGGCCGAGCGCGTGGGGGCCCCCTCCCGAGCGCTCAGCGGCCCAGGATGAAGGCCGAGTCAAGCGAGGGCCAGGTGTCCCCCTGCGAGTACACCTCGAAATCGCCCTGCGTGACGCGGGTGTAGCCGATCTGGAGGATCTCCGAGTCCCCATCGCAGCCCTTGCGGATCGCGACGCGACCCGGCTCTGGCGTGGCGTCCCCCGCCCCCTCGTCCGCGGCCAGCGCCAGGGCGTCATAGCCCGTCCACGGGGCCACGAAGCCGTCTGGGAAGACCAGCTCGCCCGAGCAGGCCTGCCCACCGTCCACGATGGGGAGGGACAGCACCCCGTAGAGGGTCCTGCGACGCAGGAAGCCATCCTGGGTGTAGACCGAGTGGACCGGGCTGGAGAGCGACTCCGCCACCCGCAGATCCGACACCCCCAGCGCGGCGTATGCCGGCGAGATCAGATCGCTGGCGCCCACGAGATCGGTCAGGTCCATCGTCCCCACGTCCCCGTAGGGCGCGGAGCGGCTCCAGCCCTCGCCGTCGTGGGAGAAGTCGATCCCATCGTCGAACTCCGACACCCTCAGCAGCAGGGTCCAGCCGCCCCCGTCCGTCTCCATGTCGCAGTAGACCTCGAAGCCGGCGCCGTCCCCCTCGGGGTCGATCGTGTAGAGCCCGCTCCCGCGGTCGGCGGAGGTGCCCACGATCGCAGCGCAGCTCGCGCCGTGGACGGGGCGGACGGAGGGATCCGCGTCGTCGGCGTCCGAGCCCCCGCAGGCCGCGTCCGACCACCCGTCCCCATCGGCGTCAAAGTCCACCGCCCCGTCGCAGTCGTGGTCTCGGTCGTCGCAGCCCGGCAGACCGCCAGGACGCACGCTGGGATCGGTGTCATCGCAGTCTGCGCCCCCGTCTCCAAGCCCCGGCACCCCGTCCTCATCCCCGTCGAAGAGCCGGTTGGTGTCGCACTCCCAGGCCTCTGCCTCGGAGCGCACCAGGGGCCACACCGCGCCCTCCGGCCAGACCTCGAGCAGCTGTCCACCGTCCATGTCGGCGACCACCAGGCGCCCCGGCCAGATCCCCGAGGTACACAGCCCGTTGGCCCGGACCTCCTCGCCAAACAGCGCCTCTTGGACCGGCGCGAGCTCGCTCACCCCGGTCTCCCAGCGCCACAGCCGCCCCTGTTCGTCCGTCACCCAGGCGGCCCCAGGCCCCGCCGGCTCCAAGAATCCGGAGGGCAGCTCGATGATCCGCGGCTCCTCTCCCGCCACATAGTGGACAAGAGCGAACGCCGTAGACACCAGATAGTCCTCTGTGCCCAGCAGGCGGATCACCATCCGGGGCACAGGCACGCCCAGCGCCTCCAGCACGATCTCCTGCCTACCGCTGACGACGTCCACAGCGACGACCGCGCCGCCAGAGCGATCGCCTGGGCCATCCCCCTCCACCTGGACCCCACCGTCCTGCACCGCGAGCAGGAGCTCCTCGCGCTCGGGATCCCACCACAGCTGATCCCCGTCGCCTGCCACCACGCTGAGGAGGCGCCCCGCCACATCGCCCACGTTCGCCCCATAGATCAGGGTCTCCCCTTCCCCCTTGGTGCTCCACCACACCCGCCCGTCCGCGAGCACCACCAGCCCGTACAGCTCCTCGTCCACGTCGAGCCTCCACACCTCCTCGCCGGTGCGCTCGTCGTAGCAGACCACGTTCACGTCAGCGCCACACACCAGCGCCACCTGATCGCCCCCGTCGCAGTCGTCGTCCACACCGTTGCCGGGCAGATCGGCGCGGCCTGGGTGGACCATCGCCCTGGCGTCGTCGCAGTCGCCCCCCGCGCCGACGAAGCCAGCAGGGGCCTCGCAGCCGAGGGTCAGGCTGCCGTCCACACCATAGCCGTCCCCGTCGTGGTCCTGATACCAGCCGCTGGCGTCCACCGCGTCAGGCTCGTCGATGCGCGCGTCACAGTCATCGTCATAGCCGTTGCAGCGCTCGTCGGCGCCCAGGTGGACCGCCTGATCGAGGTCGTCGCAGTCGTCCGCGACCAGCATCCAGCCGGTGGGGCCAGGGCTCACGCAGGCCCGCTCCGCCACCAGGTCGCCCGCGGCGCCGTCCCGGTCCAGATCCCTGTACCAGAGGGGCGCGTCGGAGGCGTCCTCGTCCACCGCGCCGTCGCAGTCGTTGTCGAGGGTGTCGCAGACCTCGGGGTTTCCGGGGAAGCGGGCCCCCTCGCCGTCGTCGCAGTCCCCCGGCTGCCCCGCCATCCCTTGCGGCGCCGCGCACGCCATCACCGCGTCGGCGCTCACCCCGAAGCCATCCCCGTCTCCGTCGGGGAACCACACCCTTCCGTCCACCGGCTGCTCATCGACGACGCCGTCGCAGTCGTCGTCCGCCCCGTCGCAGCGCTCGGGCGCGCCGGGGTGCACCGCCGGAGCGGCGTCGTCGCAGTCCCCCTGGTCCGCCACCGCCCCCGCGGGGGCAAGGCACGCCACGGTGGCGACGTCGGGGTCACCGAACAGATCGCCGTCCGCGTCAGCGTACCAGGTGGGCGCGTCCACCGCGCCCAGGTCGACCCCACCGTCACAGTCGTTGTCCGCCCCGTCGCACAGCTCCTCCGCGCCGGGATAGGTGCTGGCGTCCAGATCGTCGCAGTCGTCCGCCTCCTCCAGGTAGCCAGCGGGCGCCTCGCAGGCGTCCACCGTGATCACCGAGCCCGCGTGCCCGTCGCGGTCCAGATCGGCGAACCAGGTGTCGGCGTCGATCGCGTCCACGTCCACGCGGCCGTCGCAGTCGTTGTCGGCGCCGTCACAGCGCTCTGGGGCGCCGGGGTGGGTGTCTGCCTGGGTGTCGTCGCACTCCTCGCAGGCGGCGTGGCCGTCCCCGTCCGCGTCAACGTAGCCCACGCTGCCGTCGCAGTTGTAGTCCGTGGGATCCGCGCAGTCGACCTCGGGCGCGCCGGGGTGAACCTCCGGGCGGGCGTCGTCGCAGTCGCCTGACCTGGCGACGGTCGCGGCGGGAGCGACACAGGCGTCCGAGTAGGAGGCGCCGTCGCCCCACCCGTCCCCGTCCCCGTCCACATACCAGCGGGGGGCGTCCAGAGCCCCCACGTCCACGGTGCCGTCGCAGTCGTTGTCCACCCCGTCACAGATCTCCAGCGCCTCTGGGTGGGCGCTGGGGTCCAGATCGTCGCAGTCCTCCACCGCGGCATAGCCGTCACCATCGAGGTCGGACGGGCCATCGGAGTTGCAGCCAGCGAGGGCCAGGGCCAACAGGAGCGTCACGCGGTGCGGGTACATTCATCCTCCATGGGGGCACAAGCTCTGTGACCCGCGCTACACCTAGCGCGTCCCCGGACGGGGCGCACCGCCACCGCCCCCCCAAGCGCCCCCCTGGGTCCCGGACCGTAGCTCCTGTTCTTCCGGGCCGTCCCTTGCTTCTCAGGCTATAGAGGCCGCGCACATACGCCTCCCGGAGGGCCCATGTCCCGCGTCACGCTCCTCACCGCGCTCCTCGGCTTCGGCAGCGCTGCCCACGCCCAGGACACCGTCCTGGTCCACCAGCGCACCCTCAACGGCACCGTGCTGATGACCGGAAACACCCTCGGTCGCTCGGGCGCTACCGCCAACGTGTGGGACACCAACCCACCGCTCACGCAGCTCACCGACGCCCCGGGCAAGTTCCACTCGGCCTTCACCTGGATCAACGATCGCACCCCTGTCACCCAGGAGAACGCGGCGTGGGGCGGCTACACCACCGGTGACTGGCGCCAGAATTTCTCCTATGCGCGGCTCAGCTACCCCGGCGCAGGCACCGGCAAGCTGCTCAAGGCCTGGCTGGTGTGGTCGGGGAGCTGTGTGCAGAACGACGGGGCGGTCACCGAGGACATCTCCGCCCACATCGGGGACCCCATCACCTTCACGTACCCCACCGCCAGCGGCTCCGGCAGCCTGTTCGTCAGCCCCGACTTCTCCGAGGAGCACTGCGGGGAGCCCTTCGGTGACGGCTACGTGAACTGGGCCGAGCTGACCATCGGCCAGGACTGGACCGAGGGGATGTACGGCGCCGGCGGCATCCCCGGCACCCAGAACCGCACCCGCGAGGGCTTCGCCGGGTGGACCTTGATCACGGTGATCGAAGACCCCCTCACCTACCCCGACCCCCACCAGGTCTCGATCTACCGCGGCTGGGTGCGCCCCGCCTACGCCGAGACCGACCCCCCCACGCACGTCTCGGACTTCTGCTACCCCTCCGATGACGGGGAGGAGGGCCGCCTGCTCCTCACCGCGGTGGAGGGAGACGCCCGCATCCGCGATGACTACCTCCTCTTCGGCAACAGCACCACCTGGGCCTCCAAGAACATCATGTGGGGTCGGCGCAACGCCATCGACAACTTCTTCGGCTCCCAGATCGTCGACAGAGACGGCGACTACATCGATGGCGGCGTGCATTTCACCCCCGTCGACCACCACCCCTGGACCTCCTTCGACTGCTGGATGGAGGACTACGACACCACCCCCGACGACGCCATCAACGTCGACTGCCTCAAGGACGGCGCCCGCCAGGGCTGGGACATCGCCAACATCCCCATCAACGACACCTTCGGCGAGGAGTGCTCCTACGTCGACGAGGACGTGATGGTCACCGACGCCCCCTGCAACCCGGACATCTTCCAGTCGGGCGACACGGAGGCCTGGTTCCTCCCGATGACCGCGGGGGACGAGTACCGCGTCCTCGCCGTCGCCCTCGACCTGCCCTCGGTGTCCGCCTCGGTCACCACCCTCGTCGAGCCCCTCGCAGACCCCAGCGTCTACGTCAACC
>JAFGVK010000198.1 GCA_016938035.1 Deltaproteobacteria bacterium
CGGGCGTCGCCGGCGTCTCTGACGCGGGAGGCTCCGAGCCGGCGGCCGCCTTCCGCGGGGCACGCCGCTTTCCAGCGGCGTCGGTGCCAGCCGGCGCACCAGCGGTCGCGCCGCCCTCCCTAGGGGGAAATTCAAAGCCGTGCTTGCCAGTGGCCTTCCGGATCAGCGCTCCCCGAAAGTTTCGGCCCCGCTTGGACACGAAGCCGTCCATCACCTCGGTCTTGGCGTCCTCACCGAAGTAGGCGGTGGCCTCCTCGGGCGACAGCTCGCGGTGACAGACCACCTTGGGCAGGATCGGGGCGGACTTCACCAGCCCCTGAAGCAGGCGCTCGCTCACGAAGCGGTGGTTGGTCTCCACGATCTTGAACTCGGGGTCCTCTGGGTCGGGGCACAGCACCCCGAGCACCTGCTCCGGCTCCTGGTTCTCGGTGGTCTGGCCGAATTCCGTGCCCAGCACCCAGCGCTGCTTCTCCTCGTCGAAGCCCAGGGTGATCGTCCCCTCGAGCGCCCGCCCGAAGCGGTCCACGAAGCCGCCCATCGGCCCGACCTTCCCGTGGGTGAGCAGCCCCACCGCCACCTTGCGGTCGATGTACCGCCCGAAGCGGTCTTTCCAGAGCATGAAGTTGCAGGTGCCCTCCTCCTGGGTGTTGAGGGAGCACCTGTAGCCCCAGGCGCTCTCCACCACCCGGCCCTCTCCGCACTCCGGGCAGGGGCCGAGGTCCGGCTCCCCAAGGTAGAGGGTCGCGTGGTCGAAGGTCTGCAAGGCGGTGACGATCTCACGGGTATACTCCGCGAAGCGCTCAAACAACGCCTCACGCGACAGCTTCCCCTGCTCCACGTCCGCGAGCGCCCGCTCCCACTCTCCGGTGAGGCCAGCGCTCGCCAGACCGGGCACGTCGATGCGCTCGAGCACGTCCATCAGCCGGATCGCCTTCGAGGTGGGCGCCAGCCTCCCCTCCACCCGACGGGCGTAGGACTTTCGGACCAGCCCCTCGATGATGTCGGCGCGGGTCGCCGGGGTCCCCAGCCCCCTGCCCTTCATCGCCTCCGAGAGGTCCTCGTCCTCGATCAGCTCGCCCGCGGTCTCCATCATCCGGAGCAGCTGCGCCTCGCTCAGCCTGGGCCGCGGCTTGGTCTCCTTCTCCTCAACCAGCACCTCACCGCGATCGACGATCACGCCGCTGACCGAGTCCTCCCCGGGCACCAGGGGAGCGAGCTGGGTGCCATCGCCCTCCTCGTTGCCGAGGGCCTCTAGGAAACCAGGGACCTCGAGGGTCTTGGCGGTGGTCTTGAACACCCCGATCTCGCCGGTCAGCGACCCGATCAGCGGGATCTCCACCAGCCGCTCCACGGTTGCCCAGGTGGCGGGCCCCATAAAGGCGGCCAGGAAGCGCCGCACCACCAGCTCGTAGATCTTGGCGTCGTCGCCCTCCAGGACCGGCATCTCCTCGGTGAGCGTGGGCACGATGGCGAAGTGATCGGAGATCTTGCTGCTGTCCAGCAGCCGCTCGGTGTTCTGCAGGCCCTGCTCCAGCAGCCGACCCGCGACGCCCCCCAGCTCTCCCGCTCGGGAGGCCAGCACCTGCAGGGTCTCTGCGACGCGCTCACCGTAGTCCTCGGGCAGGTGCTTGGAGTCGGTGCGCGGGTAGGTCAGCAGCTTGTGGGCCTCGTAGAGGCGCTGAGCCGCGTTCAGGGTGCGCTTGGCCGAGAAGCGGAAGCGCCGGTTGGCCTCCCGCTGGAGGGAGGTGAGGTCGAACAGCAGCGGAGGGCTCTGCTTCTGCGGACGCCGCTTCTCCGAGGCGGAGCCGGTCGAGGCGGCCCGGAGCGACGCCTCGATCTCCACCACCCTGGCCTGGTCAAAGACCCGCCCAGGGCGCTGCTCCTCGTCCGCGCCATCCCGCAGCGGCTCCTGAAAACGAGCGACCCAGTCGTTGCCCTGGTAGCTGAAGGAGGCGCGCAGCTCCCAGTAGGTGCGGGGCTCGTGGGCCATGATCTCGCGCTCGCGTCGCACGATCAGGTTCAGGGTAGGGGTCTGGACGCGGCCCGCAGACCACGCCTCGCGCTCGCCCTTGCTCTTCAGCCGCTGGGTGAGACCTCGCGTCGCGTTCATCCCGACCAGCCAGTCACCCACCCCGCGCAGCCAGGCGGCGTCTCCGAGCAGCGAGAACGCGTCCCCCGGACGGAGGGCGAGGAAGGCCTCCCGGATAGAGGCGGGGGTCATGGACTGCATCCACAGGCGCTCCACCGGCTTCTTGTCTAGCTCGCAGAACTCGGCCACCCTGCGGAAGATCAGCTCCCCCTCCCGGCCCGCGTCGCAGGCGTTGATGACGCTGTCCACGTCCTTCCTGCGGCCGAGCTTCTTGATGAGGGCGAGGCGCCCCTTCTGTCCGTCCTTGGGCTTGGCCTCAAAGCGATCGGGGAGTATGGGCAGCAGCTTCACCGACCACGATCGAAACTTCGGGTCATAGTCCTGTGGCTCCGCAAGCTCCAGCAGATGACCGATCGCCCAGGTGATCACATAGTCCTCACCCTCGAGGAACTCGCCCTCGTCGAGAAAGTCCCCGAGCACCGCCGCCAGGTCTCGCCCGACGCTGGGCTTCTCCGCCACGATCAGTCGCTTGCCCACCTCGTCTCCTACATGCATGAAGCGCCAGAACGTAGTGCTGAGCACCGGGCGGGTCAAGGGAACTCCCGGAAAGCGGCCTCCCGGAGGCACAGGGCCAGGGCGACGCGGTCAGCAGGACACAGGGCGGTGAGCCAGCGCCCGGTGGGTGGGGGAACAGCCCCCCCGGAAGCGCGCGCGCCCACTCCGGGTCGCGGGTGGCGGGCGGCGGGCGGCGGGCGGCGGGCGGCGGGCGGCGGGCGGCGGGCGGCGGGCGGCGGGCGGGCAAGAGGGCGCGGGTGCGGCCCCTCCAGCGGCGATGCCAGCCGACGGAACCCCTCTGAGCGCGAGGCGGGGCGCGCCGAACCACCGGGCTTGGCTTGGGTATCCGCCCCACCGGGGGAAAGCGGCGGTGTCACAAGCGCGCTGCCTCAATTCAGGCTATCGGGTACTCGTCTTGACTTCCTTCTCTACCGCGTTCCACCACGCTACTCCCCACGGCGTGGTGGCTGCAGTGAACATCCCCGACCAACCCGCCCCCATCCCCGAGGACGTGCAGCTCATGCTGCACCCTGAGGAGTGGGAATATGCGGAGAAGTTGCGTGGATACCGGCAGATCCAGTTCATTGGGGGCAGGCTCGCGCTCCACGACGCGGGACGGCTGCTAGGTGTGTCCGCCGCTCCCTCCCTGCCGGACCACTGGGGAGCCCCGATCGTCCCACAGCGGATGGTCGGCTCCATCTCGCACAAGCGCACCCTCGCGGTGGCGATGATGGCCAGGCCAGAGGGGCAGTCGCTGGGGGTTGACCTCGAGACCTACGGTCCCCCCCGGCCCAGAGTGGCCTCCAAGGTGCTCACCCCCGAGGAGCTGCGCTCGGTGGCCGAGCTACCCGAGAGTCGGCAGTGGATCTCCACCCTGGTACGGTTCTCCATCAAGGAGGCGCTCTACAAGGCGCTGCACCCGCACCTTCGGCGCTATGTGGACTTTCAGGAGGTCTCGGTGTTCCCGGACCTCCAGGGGGGGGCCTCGATAGACCTGCACCTGACCCCCCCTGGGCCCCCGCTCCAGGTGGCGGTGAGGTATGACTGGCTTCACGGCTACCTCCTCACCTCGGCCCGGGTGCGCAGGGTGGGCTGAGCCTGTCTTGCACGAGGCGGGCCCCCTGAGATAGGTTCCGTAATCAAATGGAGATGCCGATGTCCTCGGACAAGCGCTCGGTCAAGGAGCTGTTTCGCAGCTGGCGTCAGGGTGACGCGGAGGCTGGGGGCCAGATGGCCCAGATCTTCAGCGACTGGTACTACGCCATCGCGACCTCCAGGCTCGGCGAGAAGGCGGCTCAGGCGCCTATCGCGGCGGTGAGCCAGCGCTTCGCGCAGGGCGTGGTGCAGATCACCGAGGCCCGCGCCTTGGTGGAGTGGGCCCACGGGCTGCTCGACGAGGAGCTCCGCGGTGTCGCCATTCAGACGCCTCCCCCGGACGAGCGCAGCCAGTACACCGCCAAGAAGCGCCCCAAGGCCCTGCTGCGGGAGGCCCGGGCGGCGCTCCCCAAGGAAGTGGAGCTGCTGGAGGTGTGCTACTCCCAGCCAGACAGCGCGAAGGTCGAGCAGCTCGCGACCCCCTTCGGGGGCTTCCCGATCGGGGTGCTCAAGGCCCGCTACACGGTCAAGAAGTGGCTGGTGGACAACGCCTCGGTGCCCTTCCAGGTGGCTCCGGCAGAGCCGATCCTAGACTGGGGACCGCTGCCCCTGTACGAGTCACAGCGGATGGCGAGCGACGCCGAGCGGGTGAGCTTCGAGCAGTGGATGCTCACGGACGTCACCCTGTGCCGCGACATCGCGGAATTTGCCCACTTCTCTATCGCCCTCCGCGACGGCCTCGGCGCGGATCCCGAGGTGATGACGGCCCCCCCCAAGGAGGACCTCGTGGCGAGGAGCGGCGCCTCCAACGCGAGCAAGGCGGCGATGGGTGGGGTCGCGGTGGTGGGCGTTGGCGTGGTGTTCGTGGTGCTCCTGGTGATCGTGGCGGTCATCGCCCTGTTCGTTCTATGACGACAGGCGAGAAGCCACCAGGCAACTGGGGACTGTCCCCGGAGGTGCGCGAGAGCATGCGCCTCCACCGCATCCAACGGGCGCTGGACGCAGAGGACTGGACCACCGCGATGGTCGAGGCGGAGGAGCTGCTGGACGAGCAGCCCCTTCACCTGGAGGGCCTCCAGCTGCTGGGGCGCGCGCTCCGCGGCGAGGGGAGCAGGGCGGTGGCGCTGCTGGTATACCAGCAGCTGGTGGACCAGTTCGGAGACCTGGACGAGCACCTCTACGGGCTGGCGGACGCCAGGTTTCACACCTGTGATCTTCCTGGGTGCGTCGAGGTGGCCAGGGAGCTGGTCCGGCGAGACGGGGCCGACGGG
This sequence comes from Deltaproteobacteria bacterium, assembly GCA_016938035.1. Taxonomy (GTDB): domain Bacteria; phylum Myxococcota_A; class UBA796; order UBA796; genus JAFGVK01. Next base: position 5,011 of record JAFGVK010000198.1, read on the forward strand.
AGCTACCATTTCCTCCTCGCGCGGGCGCTGGAGCACCTGGGAGGCCACGGCTCCGAGGCCGTCTCGCACTACACCGCCGCCTACCAGCTGGACCCGGAGGTCTACCGCCTCCCCCTCCCCGTCTCCGAGGACGACTGGAACACCGCCCTGGAGCTCGCGACGGAGCGCCTGATCCCGGCGCTGCAGGCCTTCTGGGAGGACATCCCGGTCTACCTCGTGCGCCTTCCGCCGCTAGAGCGCCTGCTCAAGACCACACCGCCTCGCTCCCCCGCGATCACCGGGCTCTACCTGGGCGACCCCCCGGAGCTGGAGGAGGAGCTGGACCAGCGGCGCCCAGAGGGGCTGGAGATCTACACCGACAACCTCCTGCGCATCCTGGACCTGGAGGAGATGGTGGACGAGCTGCAGCTGATCTTTGAGCTCAACGCGCTGGACTGGCTGGGGCTGCGCGCGCTGGAGGATCTGGAGGAGGCCCCCTGAGGCTAGTGCTGCTCGGCACAGGGACCGCCACGCCCCACCCCCTGCGGGCGGGGAGCGGTGCGTGGCTGATCCTGGAGCGGGGCCACTGGTTGGTGGACGCGGGCCCAGGCACCCTGCTGCGAGGCGCCCAGGCGGGCGTGGACCTAGAGCGGATCGAGGGGGTGATCCTCACCCACAGGCACCCGGACCACGCCGCGGATCTGCTGCCGCTCCTGTTCGCGCTGCGAGCCCGGCGGCGCACCGCGCCGCTCCAGCTGCTGGGCGGGCCAGGGACGGCTCAGTGGCTCGCAGAGGTCCAGCGTGCCTGGACCCCCTGGCTGTCCCTGCGCGACGCGCCAGTGCTTGTAGAGGAGCTGGGGGCGACGCCCTGGCGCAGGGGGGACCTGTCTGTGCTGGCTCGGCCCGCGGTGCACCCGGGCGGCGCCCTGCACCTGCGGGTCGCGGCGGAGGGGCGGGCCATCGCGTGGTCGGGCGACACGGGGCCGTCCCCACACCTCGCGGAGGTTGCGGCGAAGGCGGACCTGTTCCTCTGCGAGTGCGCCTGCATCGAGCAGCGGGAGTGCCCCAAGCACCTGGCCCCCGCCACGGTGCGCGCAGTACTCGACGAGGCCCAGCCCCAGCTCACCTGGCTGACGCACCTGTACCCAGAGGTGGACGGGCCAGAGGCGCTACGGGCGATGGGGCCCCACAGGGTGGCGCTGGCCACCGACCTCGCGCGGTGGGGCTGATCCCCACCCCCTACAGGATCGGGTCGCGCTGACGCCCCCCCTGGGGCTCCGTCGGTCGGCCTTGACGGCACCGATTCGCTGGCCGCTCGGCGGGTGTTCTCGCGCACGCTCGTCGCGCACCTTCGCGCGCCTCCTCCCGAGGGAACGGCGGTCACACGGCGAAATCCCTGGCGACTCGGCGCCCGTCTACGGCCTGGTGGATCCGACGAGCAACTTCAATGGACGGTTCCTATGGAAGGATGAGCCAGCCGTGAGCACCCCCTTTGCGCGTGGCAAGGCCGCCGAAACTACGGGTAAACGCCGATTTTCGGAGCAACGTGCTACGGACGAACCATCGCTTTGGGAGCTGCAGCGCAACGGTGGGACATCTTACGAGAGGCTCAAGGATGAAGCGCCTCCTGTGAGACTGTGCGACGGATGGACCGGGGCCGACTGGACGTCGAGGGGGCTGCGCCTGCGCCCTCCCTCCTCGCCCTCGCGGCGCCGCCCACTGGCGCGCTGCCGCCCCTCTCGGCCCGGCCTCGGGAGGACAGCCTACAGGCTCGGGGTGCGCTAGCGCCCGCCCCCCGGCGGTCCGCGGGATCAGGGACCCAGCGTCTCGCGGTGACGCCTGATCCTGTCCCCAATCCCCTCGACCTGCCGCTGGATCGCAGCCAGCGCCCGCCGCTGCTTGGCGCTGCCCCCGTCCGGGAGGGACACCTCAAGGAGCTCTGCGCTGCCCTGCACGACCCCCAGGGCACCGCGCAGATCGTGGAGCAGGCGCCGCTCCGCTAGGCGCGCCCGCTCGGTGCTGGCCGCCAGGCCGATGATCAGGTCCAGCGACGGCTCCCCCAGCAGCGCACCCAGGCCGGCCGCGCCCGGCGCCCGCAGATCCACAACCACCGGCCGGCCCTCACCCTCAGCCCGGAGCAGCGCCCCGCTCGGCGTGGTGACCCCCACCGGACGACGAAGGACCTGTGACAGGTCCTCCACGAGGGCGCGCCACAGGTCCTCCCCGGTGCGGCCCATCTCCAGGGCCGCCACGAAGCCGCTCACCGGCTGATCAGTCCATGATCCGGAAGCGGAAGAAGGTCTCGCCGATGATGATCTCCTCACCGCCGAACAGGCGGCGCTCGGTGATCAGCTCGCCGTTGACCAGCGTACCGTTGGCGGACTTGTTGTCCTCCACGTAGAAGTTGGGCCCGCGGCGGAACAGCTTGCAGTGGTAGCGCGAGACCTTGGAGTCGTTCTTGACCTGCACGTCGTTGTCGCGACCGCGGCCGAGGGTGAGGTTGTCACCAGAGAAGGGGTGGACCTGCTCCTCGGGGGTGTTCTCCTGGTAGAGGAGCACCGCCCGGCGGGGAGCCGCGTCCTCGTCCTGCTCGGCGCTGCTGGAGGCATCGGACATGGCGTCCATCTCGGCCTCACCGACCTCGATCTCGACGTCAGCGTCGTCCCCAAAGACGTCAGAGAGGTCGTCGGTGCCCTGGGCGAGCGCCTCGCTCACCGCGTTGCCGGCGTCGCCTGTCGCGTCCTCGTTGTCCACGCCCACGTCCGCACCGTCGAAGAGGTCCTCCTCCTCCTCGTAGATGTCGTCCTCCTCCTGCTCCTCATCGGGCTCGGGCTCGGGCTCGGGCTCGGGCTCGGGCTCGGGCTCGGGCTCGGGC
>JAFGVK010000199.1 GCA_016938035.1 Deltaproteobacteria bacterium
ACCAGCGCGCGAACCCCAGGCGAAGACCGCCCAGCCCCACAGCACCGCCCCCGCCGACCTCCCCGCGAACGCCGACCTCCCCAGGCGAGAGCAGCACCCACAGCGACCCGCCCCCGCGGAGGAGGCCCCAGCGCTCGCGGAGCGGACGCCGCAGCCAGCCGGTCCGGCCGACCTCCACCCCGCCCAGCAGGAGCGCCCCAAGACACCCGCGCTCGACACCCCCGCGCACCTGAACCCCACCAAGGCCCTGGCGCAGCAGCGGGGTCTCGAGCGCAAGGTCAAGGTGGAGGCAGCGCAGGGCGGCGTGGACCTCTTTGAGCTCGCCGCGCCCACCGTGGAGCAGCTCCGGGCCAACTTCGAGCGGGCGCTCGCCGCGCACCCGCAGCTGGACGTCACCTGGGACCGCCTCCACGAGGTGATCCGCACCTTCCTCAACGCCACGATGGCCGGCAGTACCGACGAGGGGCGCTCCAAGGCGGGGGCCGTCCTCGCCAACTTCCTCGGCACGATCCAGACCAAGCCAGACGTGGAGGGCGCCTCCCCGGCGACCAGCGGCCTCTCCACTCGGCGAGATCGCGGCACCCTCTGGACCGGCCGCGACCCGGTGCTGGCGCAGGCCAAGCAGCTCGGGGACTCACTGGAGGGCTCCACCTTCGCCGGGATGCTCTTCGACGGCGTGGACCTGCAGCTCGCGGGCGGGATCAAGACCAATTCCTTCGCCATGTGGGAGGAGATCTCCCGCGTGCTCGCCAAGGGGATGAGCGGAAAGATCACCGTCGCCACCCTGTTCGGCTACCGCCCCGGGAGCGTCTTCGATCGGATCGAGACCGAGGAGCTGAAGAAGCTTCCCGACGGGCTGATCACTGGCCTAGAGGTGCACCGCTACTTCCGCGACAACGACGGCGGCAAGGACTCCGGCGGGGCCAGGACCACCGCCCGAAGTGGGGTCACCGAGGGCGAGGTGGTGAGGTCCGACCTCGACAGCGTCGCTCGAATCGGAGGTTACGGCTGGAACAACGGTGATCTGGCCAACCCCTACTTCGCGGTGATGGGCGGCCACATGAACGGCGCGCCACCAGCCTACGCGAAGCGCGAGGGCCTGGGGGAGGACTGGGGTAAGGCACCCAAGCCACAGGTGAAGGTGTGATCTATGTCCGATAGGCTCACCGCCCTCCTCGACGCGCTCCAGCACCGCAACGCCAGGGAGTGGCTTGAGGACTTCGATCTGGCCGCCGCCTCGCAGCTCCTAGGATCCGAGCGCACCCAGGCGGTGGAGGTGCTCACCCAAGCGCTGGAGGCGGGCGATGACCCCCGGGTGCCGAGGGCGCTGGTGGCCCTCGACGCGGTGGAGGCGGTGGACGCCTTGCGCCTCGCCACCCAGCGGGCCCAGGACCGGACAAAGGTCGCGGCGGCGCTCGCCCTGCACGTCCTGACGTCCGATGACGAGGCGCTGCGCGCGACAGCCCTGTCGGTGCTGAGCTCCGGCGCGTCCGCCGAGGGGCGGCGGGAGGCCGCGACAGCCCTTCTCAGCCTCAGCGGGACCCAGGTGCCCCACCAGGTGCTCGATGCGCTGCTCGACACCGCAGGGGAGGTCTGCGCTGCCGCCTTCGACGTGATCCTGTCGCGGATTGGGCTGACGGAGGCCCTGACGCGTCGCAACAGGCTGGGGCTCCTGAGGGGCTGGGCCCAGCTCGCGTCGCGTTGGGGGCACGGGATGGTGGCCTCCGAGGTGCCGGCGCTGATCCACGATGCCCGTCAGGGAGCTCCCGAGCGCTGTCTGACAACGTGGAGCGGCGCGCTGGAGGCTGACGCCTTGTACGCAGGGATCCTGTCGCACTTCCAGGAGGGCGCGCCGCTACCAGAGCGGCAGGATCTGGAGCGACTGTCCGAACACGACCAGGACATCGTCGGCCTCAACCTGGCGCGGTGGCTGGAGCTGGGGGCCACGCGGGCGCCAGAGGCGATGGCGACGCTCAGATCGCGAGGCTGGCTCATGCTGCTGGAGGAGCGCCTGGAGCAGGTGAGCGGAGAGGCTCAGCTCGAGGTCGCGCGGGTGCTGTGGCAGCATGGCCGGTCTCTTGAGGCTCACCAGGCGCTGCTGGCCCTGATCCAGGGCCCCCTCGCCGACAGGGCCAGGGCGATTCTGCGTCCCCCCGACGGTCAGCCGTCAGGATTCGATGGCAGACACTAGGTCTGGCGGCTGACGGCAATCGGGCCCAGTCTGTAGCCAGACCGGCGAGGCTTGGCGGCTGCGCCAGCTCACGGGCCTCGCTAGCGCGCTGGCGGCGATGCAATAGAGGACAAAGAGAGCGGACCAAGCCCCCCCCCTGCCGCGTACCCCCGATCGACGAGCCCCAGGCGCCGCGAGCTAGTGCGGCGGATCGGAAATACGTAGACAGTTGCTGAGTCGATCGATGGCGGCGCGTTGTGATTGGCGCCCGCCGCCGACGGCGAGGCAGAGCAGACCGGCCCGCGTGGCTCCTCTCGAGTTGTCGTGAGGAGCCAGGCCGGACGCTGCCGCTTCTGCTGCGACCTGGACGGACGCCCGTGCACTGGTGGATGACTGGAACGGACGCGTCGTGGCCAGGTCGTTCGTTCAGGGCATGCGATCGGTGATGTCGAGCACGAACTCCCAGGTGAACCTCATGGATCCCAGGAGCTCGGCGGCGATCGCCCTCGGCACACCGCGGATCATGGTGGGGGCCCAGCGAGAGCCATGGCGCACATCGAGGTTCATCACGTTGAACGAAGCGGAGGGGCTGGACAACCGAAGTAGCGGCACCCATTCGTCGCCGTCCATGAAGCCGATCGTTGCCGTCTTCCCATGTGCTCGTACCTCAAGACTGCTCGCCCGAGGGGTGGCAGCGCGAAGCTCTTGAAGAACAAGGTCAGCGAACCACTTGGAGTCGGATGCCATCTCTGTCTCGCGTCACGCGGCCATGCGGTCCGCGGAGGGGTTGTATCGCCATTGGATCGGCTTGGCGGTGGAGTTGTAGGCGGCCAGACAGGCGTTGATGTGCTCCTCGAACTGCACCAAGCTCTCGTATCTGCCGCCTCTATGGTACCGATTGGAGAACCGCGAGAAGAAGTTCTCCGCCAAGTCGAGCCACGAGGCATGGGTGGGCGTGTAGTACAACCGGAAGCGGCTGCCCAACTCAGTGCCCAGGAATGCGCGCATCTCCTTCGACCTGTGGGTCGAAGCGTTGTCCCACACCAGATGGATCACGCGGTATCCAGGCAGAGCGGCGGTGATCGCCAACAGCATCTCGATGGCCTGGGCGGTCTTGTAGCAGCGAGGCAGGTAGAGTTTCCCGACCACCAGCTCTCCGGTGTCCGGTCTGATGGCGGCGACGAGTGAGCGTGAGCCATATCGAATGTAGTTGTGCTCGGTCAACCGGACTCGACCGGGAGCGGTCGGCAGACCCGGGTGCGGTCTCCCGAGGGCCTGCATGCCGGTCTTCTCGTCCAAGCACACGACGATCTCGTCCGGTGGCAGGTCACACATGCCCATGTACAGGTTGCAGATGGCGTCCCGACGGATCTCGTACTCCGGCTCGTTCTTCGGAGTGAAGAGGTAGTACCGATTCCGGTGAGGTTTCACCTCGGCACGGGCGAGGATCCGTTGCACGGAAGAGCGGCTCAGATGGACGTCCCTCTTTGCTGCCTCCTCGACGATCAGGGGCTGCGTCATGCGCACTTCGAGGCGCCCCAGGGACTCCGTCGTACGGCAGGCAAGCTCCATCACCACCGCCTCGTCTCGCGCCGTGATTCGCCTGCACCGACCAGAGCGTGAAGCGTCAGCGAGCCCCCTCAGCGTTGGGTCGAGTCGATACCTCCCGCTCCACTTGGTCACCGTCGAGCGCGTGGTCCCGAGCAGCCTCGCCGTGGCGCTCACGCTCCGCCCCTCGTAGATGTGCAGCAGGACGACCTGCGCGCGGAAGGCGAT
>JAFGVK010000031.1 GCA_016938035.1 Deltaproteobacteria bacterium
AGGAGGCCGTCGCTTGGCAGGTCAGCGAGGGGTCCGCGGTCGTCGGAGGCGCCGAGGAGGCCGTCGCTTGGCGGGTCAGCGAGGTCTGCGAGGGGTGCGTAGTCATCGGAGGCGCCGAGGAGGCCGTCGCTTGGCGGGTCAGCGAGGTCTGCGAGGGGTGCGTAGTCATCGGAGACGCCGAGGAGGTCGTCGCGCGGCGGGTCGCGCAGCAGGCCGTCGCCGGCGGCGTCGAGCAGGGCCTCGACCTCCTGGGCGATCTGGATGTCGTCGGGCAGATCGTCGTCCTCGTGGGGCGGGGGGCGCTCACCCAAGAGGAGCTCGTCGAGGGCCGCGTCGCCCTCGTCAGGCGTCGGGACTGGCGCGGGGTCGGTGGGGGGCTCGGGGACAGGGGCTGCCTCGTCCAGCGGGTCGTCGGGCGTCTCGCCGCCGGTGAGCTGGTCGAGGTCGCGGTCCAGCGCGTCGGGCTCCGCGGGCTCCGTGGGGGCCTGTCGCTCCAGTTGATCGAGCATCGCCTCCAGCTCGGCGGGGAGCTCCTGCTCCTCCGCGTCGGATGCGCCGAAGCTGTCGAGGAAGGCGTCCATGTCGAAGGAGGGATCGTCGTCCCCCGATCGGCGGGGCGCGTCGTCCCTGGTGCCGGGCGCCGCGTCGTGGGGGAGGAGGTGGCCGAGGTTCGCGGCGTCGTGGAGCTGCTCCTGGTCCAGCGCCAGGGTCGGGGCCTCTGAAAAATCTAGCGCCTCCGACGGGGCCTGCGGTGCGGGGGGCGCTGCCGCTGCAGCCTCCAGCGCCTCTGAGAGCCGAGGATCTCCCTCCGCTGTGGGGGCGAACAGGCGGTTGGGGGGGGGCACGTCGGAGGGGTCCTCTGGGAGGCCCTGGGCGATGAACTCATCCCAGCTCAGGCCGGGCTCCTCTGGCGGCGCCGGCACCCTGTCCCTGGCGGTCACGGGCAGTTCGAAGGGGTGGTCGCCCTCCTCGGCGGTCTCGAGGATGCTCAGGAAGGGATCGGGCGCGCTGGCCTCTGCCTCAGGGGCGAGCTGGTCGAAGGGGTCCTGGGGGGGAGCCTCGAAGGGCTCCTGAACCCACATCGGGCCCTCGTCCGCGGTGGGGCTGTCGGGGGCCGCCGCCCTGGTCGGTGTCTTGGAGGTGGGGGCTTCGTCGAAGGGGTTCTCGGCTGGGGTCGTCGGCGCGCTCTGGAACAGGCCCGCGAATTCTCCGAGCTCATCGAGCTCAGCGAGGTTGTCGTCGTCCAGCTCCTCCGGGTAGTCCTCCTCATCGGGACCGCCGAGGAGGGCGTCGAGCTCCTCCAGGGTCACGGGGCCGGTGGCCTCTGGCGGCGCGGGGGCCGGCGCGCGCGGCGCGGGGCTCTGGGCCTCTCGCCAGGCGCGGTGGGCCGCCTCGTCGATCCGCGGCGCGTCGGAGGTGTCCAGCGTCCAGCCGCTCCGGAGCGCCACCCCCGCGAGCTGCGCCCCTAGCGGCAGGTCGTCTCCGCCTGGGGTCCCAAGGGGGCGCAAGCCGCGCGCGGCGCAGCGCTCCGGTGCCTCCAGCACCATCGCGGTGGGCAGGGTGACACCCTCCCCAGGGAGCAGCAGCAGCACGTGGTCCGCGTGGCCCGCGTCCAGCCACTCGGCGGCCTGCAGTGGCGCCAGCGCGGCGGCGGTGGGCCCCACCAGGTAGGCCTGGGGTCCGGTCATCGCGAGGGAGTGGGCGAGATCCTCCAGGGCGCCTGGGCGGGCGGGGAGGCGTGGGGTGGCGAGCAGGGCGCCGACCCTCCCGCTCAGGCCCTCTGGGAGCCGCTCCGCGCCCTCGGCGAGGAGGGCTGCGTCCCGCAGGGCCTGCACGGCGGGGACCGAGAGCTCCCGCTCGTCGAGGGGGGCCCTGGTGAGCCCGGAGAGCGCCGCGTTGGCCGAGGAGGAGGGGGGAGGGGCCGTGGCCTCGGTGGCAGCCCAGGCAGCCTGGAGCAGGGCCTGCACCGCGGGCTGCATCGCCTCCATCCAGTCGGGGGTAGGGCCCGTTGGGAGGGGGGGGGGCGCCGCGTCTAGCGGGGGCGCGAGCTCGGCGACGCGCGCTCGGATCTCGGAGTCCTCGGCCATCACGCCCACGCCGAGGGCGAGGGCGCCGGTGAGGGGGCTGCCGGCGACCGGGCGGCCCATCCAGGTGGCCTCTTCCCACAGCACCCCTGAGCCCACCATGCGCCCCGAGGCGGCGGCGGTGCCCTCCTCGGCCAGGGCCGCGCCGTGCCCCACAGGGCGCGCTCTGGGCACGGGGTGCGCGAGGCGGACCTGGGCCTGCCAGCCGGCCATCGCCTGGAGGTAGGCGGCCAGGAGCGCGGGCAGCGAGGGGTAGCGCTCGGCCAGCCCCGTGGCGAGGGCCAGGCCCTGTCCCGCCATCCACAGGCAGCGCGAGAGGTCCCCCCTCCGCCAGAGGTCCTCCGCCAGCTTCCAGGGGTCCTGCCCGGAGAGGAGCTTCTGGAGCACCGGGGCGGTGGCGGCGTTGCCCACCCTCACCGGCGACTGGCCGTTGACGAGGTGGGTGATCTCCTCGTCAGGCAGCTCCAGGCGCCTCCGCATCGAGGCCGGGAGGTCCAGCTCTGGGAGGCCCAGGTGCTGCTCCGACAGGAACACGCCCCCCGCCCCTAGGGCTGCCGCCGCGCCAGCGGTTCGAGGGCCCAGGCCCGCGTCGAGGATCACCCTGCTGGGGTCAGCCGACCGGGCGAGCAGCTCCAACCCGTCCTCTTCCCCCGCGAAGCCGCCGGACTCGCGCCCCTTCAGGACCAGGCCGGCGAAGCCGGGAGGCAGGATGTCGCGGGGCGCAGCCGCCTCAAGCCAGGTCTCGCGGTCGGGGACAGGGGCCCCCAGCTCCGCGAGGATGACGCCGGCTCGCCCCGGCGCGGGCCTGCCGGGACGGGTCCTCACCCAGGCGCCGTCCGGCACCTCTGGGATGGCCCCGCTGGTCCCGTCGATGACCGGAACACCCCCTGCTTCCAGCACCGCACCGGTGAGGTGCGCCGCGGGAGGGGGGAGGAGGACGAAGAGCTTGGCCATGAGGTCCCTCTGCTGATGGGGAGGCATAACAAGCCGCGGTATGGGGGGCAGCCGATACACGGCTCACCGCGCCTCGCGATCGGCGCGCGTCGCCCGGCTGTCGCTGGCGCTGGGGGGCGCAACCCTCGCGGGGGCCCGCCCTCAGCGAGCTATCCCAGCCACCACCTGGTGGAGCGGGTCTGGCCGGTGCGGTACACGAGGCCCAGCTCTTCGAGGGCGTGCAGCTCGCGCCGCAGCACCAGCTTGTCCACGTTGAGGTGCCTGGCGAGGTTCGCTGCGCTGGACCCTGGCGCTGCGGCCATGTGGTCAATCGCCCTGCGGATGATGTCCGCCAGCTCGTCTCCTACGGTGTCGGTTGGACGGTCGTCTGATCCGTCCTCCGCCCCGCCCTCTGGCTGCGCCTCGAGTGGCGCCTCCTCTTCGTCCACCTCGACAGTCGGCAGCTTCACAGAGGGCACCGGATCCTTGTGAGCGCGCTGATCCCGCTCCCCGTCTTGAAGGACGTATTCTACCTGTGAAGAGGACTGCTGTGTCACGACTCCCACCTCCTCGACGGCTAGCGCCTGCGCAGCGCGCTGTCCCGCAAGGTACAGCGGAACCAGGGATCGCTGCAAGGCCAGGATGGGGTGATCCGTGGCCTCGTCAGGGATACCCTCTGTGATTCTTCTGGAATGGTGGATTGAAAAACTGAGTGAGGGTGGGCCTCCCGCCGGGGAGGTCCAATCAACCGTCGTGGTGGGTTGCACCTCGTCGGGGAGGGGCGCTTGTCCGCAGTCGTCGCGATCGCCCCAGCCTTCTCGGATGTGCTGCAGAAGCGCCGCTCTGTCTCGGCCCATCAGGGTGGTGAGCACGAAGGCGTCACCCTCCAGGGCGTCGGCGGTGAGCCGGTAGACGGCGACCTGATGGGCGCAGGGGGACACATAGTCTGAGCAGGTGCAGCTCATGCTGAGCGCGCGGAGGTCAGGTACCAGGGGCAGGCCCGCCGCGATCAGGCGCTCAAAGAGCTCCCTCGGGAAGGTGCCCTCCAGCATCTCGCCCAGCAGGCTGATGTCCGCGGTCACCTCCTGCTCGAACAGTTCCCACTGCGGGTCGCTGAGCGCGTCCAGGTGGATGGACACCTGGTGCGCCTCGGTGTCGATCACCTCGGCGGTGACCATCGAGGGAGAGAGCCGGAGGTCGCGCACCCTCCCACCCTTTGCGAGCGAGGCGCCGCGCAGCCTGCGATCCTCGCTCCTGGCCTTGCCCGCGTCGAGCCGACCCAGCCAGGCCTGGGCGAGCCATCCCCTCCCGACGGGGGTGGGCAGCAGCCCGTCCTCGGGGGCTCGGATCCTGAACTCAAGCGGTGACGATCCTTCGTTGGGGTTCATCGGGAGGTCTCCTGAGTGGCGCTGAGGGACACGAGCTGCCGGAGCGAGGCGTCGTCGAGCTCGGCGAGCCAGTGCTCCCCTCCGGTCATGACGCGGTCCGCGAGGGAGCGCTTGGCGTCCAGGAGGTCGGCGATCCGCTCCTCCAGGGTGCCGAGGGTGACGAGCTTGTGGACCTCCAGCTCGCGGGTCTGCCCGATGCGGTGGGCTCGATCCGTCGCTTGGTCCTCCACCGCGGGGTTCCACCACCGGTCGTAGTGGATGACGTGGGTCGCGCGGGTGAGGTTGAGCCCGGTGCCGCCTGCCCGGAGGGAAATGAGCAGCACAGGCGCCGCGAGGCGTCCCTCCTGGAAGGTGTGGACCATGGCGTCTCGCTCGGGGAGCGGGGTGCCACCGTGCAGGAAGGGGATGTCGAGGCCGAGCTGCTGGGCGAGGACCTGCTGGAGCATGTCGCCCATGACCCGGTACTGCGTGAACAAAATCGCCCGCTCCCCCCGCTCGGCGATCTGCCCGATGAGGTCCAGCACGCGCACCAGCTTGCCGGAACGCTCTGGGGAGAGGTCGCCGTCCTTGAGGAGCTGTGCGGGGTGGTTGCAGACCTGCTTGAGCCGGGTGAGCATCGTCAGCACCCGCTGGGAGCGCTGGGAGCCGCTGTCACCCTCAATGTCGCTGAGCGCCTCCTCGGTCACTGACTGGTACAGCGCCTCCTGCTCGGGCGACAATTCACAGTAGAGTGCCGCTTCACGCTTGTCAGGCAGGTCGGAGAGGATGCCCTCGTCCGTCTTCTTGCGACGGAGGAGGAACGGGCCCACGGCGGCTTTGAGCTGGGTGGCGACGAGATCATCGGCGAACCGCTCGATAGGGATCGCGTAGGTCCGCTGGAAGGTCCCTCGGGAGCCGAGCAGGCCGGGGATGAGGAAGTCGAACAGCGCCCACAGCTCATCGAGGCGATTCTCGACAGGAGTACCGGAGAGGGCGATCCTGTGCCTCGCGGTCAGCTTCCTGGCCGCGTCCGCCCGCTTGGAGTCGGCGTTCTTGATCGACTGCGCCTCGTCGAGGGTGAGGGTGTCCCAGCTCACCTCGGCGAGCAGCTCCACGTCTCGCGCCATCAGGCTGTAGGTGGTGAGCACCACGTCCAGCTGATCGACGTCCGCCAGCTCTCGCTGGAGCCCGTGGTAGCGGAGGGCCCGCAGGGAGGGGGCGAAGGTGCGCAGCTCGCGCTGCCAGTTGCCGAGCACCGACGCGGGGCAGACCACCAGCGCTGGGCCGTTGCCCTGGCGGGTGAGCAGGTAGGCGATCAGCTGGATGGTCTTTCCGAGCCCCATGTCGTCCGCTAGACAGGCGCCCAGCCCCACCGATCCAAGGGTCTGGAGCCAGGACAGGCCCTCGCGTTGGTAGGGGCGCAGCGTCCCCTGGAAGCCCTCGGGCACCTCGATCTGGGGGGGGTGGCGGATGGCCTCCAGCACCGCGTCGATGCGGTGGTCGGCCACCACCGGCGCGCCCTGGTACTCACCGGTGAGGATCGCCACCAGCGCCACCAGGCCGGGCAGCTCCTCGGCGCCCTGGCTGCTGGACCGGATCCGCTCCAGCTCCCGCTCGTCGAGGAACACCCACTCGCCCCGGTGGAGCACCAGCGGGCTGCCCACCGCGAGCAGATCGTCAAGCGCTGGACCGGTGAGCACCTCGTCGCCCAGGGTCACCTCCCACTGGCAGCGCTGAGGAGCGCTCCAATTGGGGACCCCAGCCCCCGCTCCCAGGATGTGAAGGCGCGCCACCAGCCGCCGGGTGCCCCGCGCCGCCAGCTCCGGCGGGAGGTCGAGGCGGATCTCGGGGGAGCCGTCGAAGACCGCGGCGCCCTCGGTGAGAAAGCGCCAGGCCTGGGTAGCTGTCCACGAGAGGCTGTGCGGCTCCGGGCCCTGGATCATCTCTCGGAGGGGGGGAAACCGCCTCGCGGCGCGGGCCAGGTGAGCGAGCAGGGTCATGGCGGGCTGGTGGTAGGCCACCCCCGCGAGGGTGAGGGTGCTGCCGGCTCTCCAGGCCTCGTCGATGCGGACGTGCGCGGTGCGGTCCTCGGACCAGGCGAGCGGCTCGAGGAGGAACGGCGCCTCGGGGGTGGGGGGGGTGTGGAGTCTCAGGCCGAGGACAAGGGCCTGCCGGTGCTCCTGCCGCACGTCTGCTAGGCGCTCCAGCGCGCCAATCGCGGTGGGGTCCCGGTGTGAGAAGGTGGCGTCCGCCCCGCGGAGCGCCTGCCCCATGGCGTGGATCCAGCCCCTGGAGGGGAGGGGGTGGACCCCCTGGCGGAACAGGTGGTCGAGCACCGTGTCGATGTATTCCCGCAAGACCGCCGTGGGCTCGCGCAGCAGCAGCGCCCCGCGCTCCTGCGTGGGGGTGGCGTGTGCGGACTGCGGCAGCGCCTCGGTCAGGCGGCGCAGGCGGTCGCGGTCGACGGGGCGGCTCCACGTCGCGCGCCACCTCGCGCACCCCTGCTCCGTCGCGGGGGTGACCTGGTGGTGGATGGCGAGCTCCATGGCCAGCAGGGTGGCGAGGGACCAGACGTGCAGGCTGTCCGAGACGCTGCGCTGCCGGGGCAGGTGGGCCAGGGCGGAGAGCGTGTCCTGCGGCGCGAAGGCGAGTCCGCGGAAGGTCCGTCGCCGAAACCGGTTGGAGGGGTGGACTAGCACCACATCGGTGAGCGTGCCCCTGTCGAGTGGTAGCTCCGGGAGCGCCTCGGACAGCGGCGCGGTGATGTCCTCGTGGGCATGCCAGAAGAACAGTCTTTGGTCAGGACACCATGTGGCCTGGATCATGAAGGAAGCCTCCCATCAGAACACACCAATATCCACGATGTTTTTGCGCTGTCAACCAGTCGTGTGGAATCGCCCCTGCTCGAACCCCGGGGATGGGGCGGAGAGGTCAAATCGCGGGGGATGCCCCTTGGCGGGTGTGGAGACGGACCGCGTTGGTTGGTCCTTCTTGGGTGTGCTCTCCTTGTGAGGGCGAATCGGCGCCGCTTGGAGCAGGGCTGGGCGGTGTGGCGGGTGGGCTCGCTTCCGCACCTCTCCAGGCCCGCGCCACGCCGGTGGTCGGCCGCGCCCCGCACCACGAGCTCGCCGGGGCCGAGCGCTCCCCCTTGCCGCTAGGATGGGGTCGTGAGGGCTCGCGCGTCGGTGGGAGTGACGGCCGGATTGGCGCCGCGTTTCTCCTGCCTGCGCTCCCTCGTAACGCGCGCGGACCGAGGCGCCGCGGAGCCTCCCGATCCCGGTGGGACCGGTTCGGGGGCGGCGGTGCGCCCGCTCGTCCCGCCGGGCGATGTGCCCACTCATGCGGACCCCCCAAATGCCCCGCGCAAGGCGATCTTCGGCAAAGAAGCGGGTCCCCCCTCTGGCTCGTCCTGGCTGGGCCCACCCCGTCCAGGAGCGCGGTGTTGAGGAGTCCAAAGCCTCGCCCCAGAGGTTCCCGTGAGGAGGAGCCCCTGGCGCTGCGGATGAAAGGACGAGCGGGGTGTGTGGCGTAGCGTGCGGCACGATGGACGGTGCAAACCTGTTTCTTATGGAACCGGACCGAGTGGGTGTACGTCCACACGCAGCCGGGCACCTTGCGGCACCGCCGGGATGAGCGCGCGCGGCGCCCGGGGGGCTGCTTTGTGCTACAGTTGACTTACTAACGATAGAATCCACGTTGACGAGGGGCGAGGCCCCCTCTGGGCTCACAGGCCCCTGCGGCTGGCACATTCAAAGATCATGGCTTGAGAAGGCTCGGGTTTGTCACGGAACGCCGGTCGACGGATTGTTGGGTGCACCCGCCTGACAGGTGGACGCTCCGCGGGCTCCGTAGGGTACGGTCGAAGGCGGCGCCCGGGTCAACCGGCCCCTGATCGCGGTCCGGCCTGCGCGGGCGTCACAGAGGATCGGCAGGGAGGGGCGCTCCCCGTCCGATGCGCTGAGGTCCCGCTGGGGACGCTGTCCCGCCGCTGTCGCGGTGTCTCTCCCGCTCGATCCGGAGTATCACCCAACGGTCAAGGTCTGCCCGGCTGGCCCTGTGGGAGAGGCGCGCCGCCTCTTTACCCTCACAGACTTTCCTTCTGGTTGCGAACCGAGAGGTCCGTCCAGTGAGCGGGCCCTGTCTACCGTTCCGCGTTCCGCGGGGTGTGTTTCACCCACTCATGCCGGATCCACCAAACCACCCCCGGCAGCGCGATCGTCGGCTAAGAAGTCCTAGCCCCTGGGGAATCCCCCCCG
>JAFGVK010000200.1 GCA_016938035.1 Deltaproteobacteria bacterium
CCCAGGCGGACGTGGGCGCTGCCGCCCAGGGCGGCGTAGATGCCGGGCAGGTCGCCGTCCTCGATGCAGGCCGCGAGGGCCTCGACCTCCTGGAGGCGCTCCAGCGCCTCGACAGCGGCGGCGTTTCCGGGCTGGGGTCCAGACACAGCGGGTCCGACCGGCGCCACAGCCGGTCCCGGACCCTGGGGGGCGCGGGTTCGCTCGTACATGATTTCCCTCACAGCGGGGAGCGTCGGGCTCCACGAGGAGAGCTTCCCAAGGCACCGGGAGAGCTGTCAAGGGGTGATCACGAGGAGGCAGGCCGTGGCGGGATCGCGGGCGGCGCGACCGGAGGGAGGCGGTGGCGCGCTGCCGCGTCCGCTCCCATCGGAGTCGCTCCCCCCACGGGAGCCCCCCATCCTGACTGAGATCGGCTGGCTGGCCTGGCGGGCGGTGGAGGAGCTCCTCGGCGCCTGCGGCGGCCCCCTCGGCGATCGTTCCGCCCGCAGCGCCCGGGCGAAGGCCCGCCCACGCACCCGCTCCCTGTAGGGATGAGCTCCATGCCCTGATCGACCTCGTGGTCCAGCGGCTCCCGTGGCAGGTGGCCCCCAACCACCAGCACCCCCGAGGCACCTCGGAGCGGGACCCCTATCGCCGGACGGGGCCGCGCCACACCCCGTCTTTGACGAGGGTGCCAGGGCGTGCGTCGACGCTGATCCAGGTCCAGGCGCTCACCGCCCGGAGCCCGTGCACCGCCCGGACCTCCACCCTGCGCGCGGTGCCCTGGTGAACCCCCAGCACCGCGTCGAGGAGGGGCAGGGTGCGGTCGGGGAGGCCCTCCAGCAGGCGCCCGTGCACCTCGCCGCGGCCACCCAGCAGCAGGGTGGGCTGACCCGATGGGGTGCGGAACAGGCGGCCCTGCACCGTGGCGGGGTGGGCGAGGAGGGGGGCGATCAGCCCCGCGAGGGGGCAGTGATCGGACAGCTGGCCGTAGTCGAACAGGGGGAGGCTCATCGGAGGCCGTCCGAGCCCTGCAGCCAGCCCTCCAGCGCCTCCACCACGTCCTGCAGGGACTCGTAGAGCTCGGCCTCGTCGATCTCCTCGCTGAGCGCCGCGAACAGCGGCTCTGCGAGCACCGCCACCCGCGCGGTGGTGTAGACCAGCCCCACCGCTTGCAGCCCCCTCAGCAGGGCGTCGCCGCGCAGGCCGCTCCTCGGGGCGCGAGACACCACCCACCCCCGCGAGGTGGCGAAGCGGTCGAGGACGGGCAGCAGCGCCCCCAGCAGGCGGCCCTCGCGCCGTACCCACCAGTCCCCCCTGTGCTTGGAGACGCTCACGCCCTCCGGGCGGCGGCGCGCCAGCAGGAGCAGCGCGGCGGTCAGGGCGGCGTAGGGGGTGCGGCTCAGCAGGCGAAGGCGCAGCGAGCGCGCGTCGGGGATGACCCTCACCCAGTCCTCGCCGGGGTGGAACAGGCCGCCGTGTACCACCGCGGGCCTGGCGGCTAGGTCAGGCATCCTGGCGGCGGTGGGGTGGCTCCGGGCGCGGGCCAGCGCCGCGTTGACCGCGTCCAGGCCCCCCTCTAGCGCCGACAGGGAGGGGGGCGCCGCCACCACCAGGTCCTCCCGCTCCCACACCGACAGGAAGGGGGCCACCACCGGCGCGGGGGTGTCGCTCAGGGGCGGCGGCGTCCACGGCCTGCGGTCCACCGCCAGGCGGGCGAGGTCCTGCTCCAGGGTGGTGGGGTCTGCGGGGTGGCCGAACAGGTGGCGCTCCCAGTGGGGCAGGTGGGCCCGCGCCGTGTCCCGCCGCACCCTGGCGGTGCCGTCACCCCTCCCCGCCGCGCGCAGGTCCTCCAGGTGGCGCCGGAAGCCTCTGTCGGTGAGGATCACCGCGGCGGCGCTCTCGCAGGCCTCGGGGTGGAGCAGGGCGGAGGGGGTGACAACCAGGCGCTCGCCCACGCGCTCCGCGTCCCCCCGCGACAGGGCGAGGTCCACATAGCCGCCGAGCGGAAGGTCTCTGACCCCGGTGCGGTCGAGCAGGGCGCGCAGCCCGCCCAGGCCCAGCTCTCCGTAGTCCAGCAGGCCTGACAGCACCGCCCGGTACACGTCGGGATCGTGCTCGCGCAGCACCAGCGGGGCGGCGAGGCGGGGGGGAGGGGGCGGGGCGGGGAGCAGGGGGAGCGAGAGCTGACGGCCCGCGCTCTGGCGCCTGGGCTCCAGCCCCACCGCAGGCTCCAGGAGGGTCTTGAGCGCGCTCGCCCTGCGGCGGACGGTGGAGGGGGCCAGGGAGGGGTCCTCCAGGGCCACCGCCCTGGCGATGGTGTCGATGTCGGGCATCGCGCCTGGGGGGCTGCCGAGCAGCTCGCGGGCGAAGGGGACGCTCCACACCGCCTGGGCGTAGAGGGTGGGCCGGAGCTTGGGGTCGTAGACGTACTCCAGCCCCAGCGGTGAGAGGGCGAGCTGCGCGGGCAGCAGGAAGCCCAGCCACTCCCCGGCGCGCTCGTAGTACTGCACCGTGCGGGCGCGCACCCCGAGGCTCTCCTGAAGGCCCCTGGTGGAGCGCACCCCTCGCCCCACCGTCTCGAGCAGGCGCGTGAGGAGACCCGGGGAATTGGCGTTTGGGAGAGACATGAGCGATCCTGTAGGGAGCGGAGAATTCTCGAAGTCACCTGAAGGAATATCCCTTGACGCGGCAAGATTGTATTCGTTATCCTCGTCCGTGGAAGGATGAACCCGCGGGGTCCGTGATGAACAGGTTCGAGCGTCGGAAATACTTTCTTCAGGGGAAGCGCGAGGGGGCCTTCAGCTCCGAGCAGTATTACCTGGAGCGCGCCGTCCGCGGGACCGTTTCTAGGAAGCTGCGGACGCTCCTGCGTTCCGGGGTCCCGGTGGTGCTCTACACCCCGCGCTGGAGCGAGTCCCAGCGCTTCCTGGCGGACCTCATCCCCGACCTGGAGATCGGCGAGCCGCAGATCCAGGCTCGGACCTTCTCGCTCCAGCCGCTCCACGGGCGCAACGCCCACGACACCAGGCGCTGGCTGATGCAGGGGCTGATGGAGTTCTTCGGTCAGCACCTGGAGGGCCCCGCGGTGCAGGCGGTGGGCCCTGCGGGCTTCCGCACCATGGTGCGCGAGGTGCTGGAGGCGGCCAACCACGGGCAGGCCCGCGCCCTGCTCATGCACGGGGTGGAGCATATGAACGTCGAGGTCCGGCAGGACCTCGCCGAGGTGTTCCGCGCGTTCGCCAAGGCGACAGGCCTTGGGCGGCGGGTGAACTTCGTGTTCGCGGGCGCGCTGGAGGCCGGCTCCTTCGAGCTGGACATGGCCCGTCACCTCACCCTGGTGGACTACGCGGAGGAGGAGGCCACCTCGGCCCTCGCCGAGCTGGGTGTGGAGCGCCCGGAGGAGGAGCTGGCCCAGGCGGTCCGCCTGGTCGGGGGGGTGCCCACCTTGCTCGATGTGGTCGGGCGGCACGCGATGGAGACCGGGGTGCTGGTCCAGCGGATGGACGAGCTGTGGCGGGTGCTCGGCCCTGTGTCCGACGAGCTCCGGGCGGCGGTGTCGATCCTCCACGCGGACGATCGCCTCGCCGAGCGGCTGGAGGTGGTGGCAGCGCGGGGACAGGTCAGGCCGGACCCAGAGCTGGACCTGCCGCTCCGCAGGGCGGGGGTGCTGCAGGAGCGGGGGCTGGGCTCGGAGCGGTCGGTGGTGCTCCGGTCGCAGGTCTTCTGTCAGCTGATGCGAGGCCACTGACCCCACGGTTGGATCGCTGGCCCCCTCGACGCGAGGGCGTTGTCGTGTGCG
>JAFGVK010000201.1 GCA_016938035.1 Deltaproteobacteria bacterium
ATGCAGTGATCACCCGGCCCGTGGCCGCTGTCTACACAAACTTCGAGGCTTAAACCGACACTTCGTCGGTTAGCCGAACACCAATGCGGTTCCACGCGCCGGCTCATCGGCCCCTGGTGAGCCGGTCCATGCTCACCGGGGCGCCGGACTTCACGCAGTCCTGGAAGCGGGTGAGCGAGGTGCGGGGGAAGGGGAGGATGGTCTTGCGCATCTTGGCCCCCTTGAAGGTCGCGCCCTCGACGATGGCGAGGTCCATGTCTGCCTCGTCGAGTTGGGCCCCGTCGAAGCAGGCGCCGGTGCACTCCGCGTGCCACAGGGAGGCGTTCCGCAGGTCCGCGTCTCGGAAGGTGCAGCGCGTGAGGTTGGCGTCCGCCAGCTTGGCCCAGGCGAGCATCGCCCCGTCGAAGTTCATCTCCGAGAGGTCCAGCCCGCGCATGTCCGCGCCCTCTAGGGGCTCACCGCGAGAGAGAATGTCCTGGATCTGCTTTCGGCTCAGGGGGCGGGGCGTGCCCATGGGGATCTCCAGAGTAGAAAGGTGCGGCCTCTAGGCGCGCGAGGATCTGGTTGGCGAGCGAGGGGCCTCCCAGGCGGTCGGCGTGGAAGGTCCCCCCAGGGTTCAGTACGTTGACCTCGGTGATCTTCGAGCCGATCACGTCGAGGCCTGCCAAGCGGATGCCCGCCCCGATCAGGTGCGGGGAGAGCGGAGCAAGCAGCGCTCGGTCCGCGTCGGTGATGGTGAGGGCCTCGGCGTTGCCCCCTCTGGTGAGGTTGTGGCGGAAGTCACCGGGCGCTCTCGTGCGGAGGTAGCCGCCGATCAGCTTGCCATCGAGCCACATCAGCCGCTTCTCGCCCGCGTCCGCCTCCTCGACGTACTCCTGCAGCACCACGAAGCCGTCGCCGCGGAGCCTCGCGTCATCGAAGGCGCGGTCGAGGCCGTAGTCGCTGCGGGGTCGCACCCGGGCGACCCCCCGCCCGCCGCTGCCCCGCGCGGGCTTCACCACCGCGCCGCTCCGGAGCTCCTCGACGAAGACGTGGGCCGCTGCACGGGACCTGGTGACCAGGGTGAGGGGGGTGGGCACCCCGGGCAGGGCGGCGAGCCAGGACTTGTGGCTCACCGCCATCACCCCGTCCGGGTCGTTGATCACCGACACACCGCGGTCTCGGATCAGGCTGGCGAAGGTGAGGATCCCAAGCGAGAGCGGCGCGACCCTTAGGAGCAGGATGTCGATCTGACTCAGGTCGACGAAGCGGCGCTGCGCCCTCCGCTGGTGTAGCGCGCTGACCATCTCCTCCGCGGAGATCTCGCCAGGATCGAAGGAGTGGGCCCTGGCGATGACCCTCGCGTGCTGGTCCACCTCGTAGTCCCAGGGCTCGATGAACCGGACCGAGTGTCCACGGGCCAGCGCCGTCCGCGCGAGGTGGATAGTGGTCCACGTGGCGGTGATCGCCGTGGCACGGGGGATGGCAATTCCGAGTCGCATCCCCGCCCCATACTCGTTTCCCGGAACCTTTCAAGGGCCGGCCAGCGATGGACAGGGCGGGGCGCATCCTCTAGCCTCTGGAGGTCAGGTCACGCCGGTCAGGAGGCTAGGATGAGCACGAGGGTGACGGTACTCGGTGGTGGATCTTGGGGGACGGCGCTCGCCGCGCAGCTGAGCAGGCAGGGACACGAGGTAGTGCTGTGGGATCGCCATGTCGACCGGTGCGCACACCTCAACCAGCACCACAGGAACCCTCGCTACCTGCGGGGCGAGCCGCTGCCAGTGGCGCTGCGCGCCGAGAGCGAGCTCGCGGCCGCGGTGCGAGGGGCAGAGCTGCTGGTGCCGGTGGTGCCGTCACACGCCCTGCGGCAGGTGCTCGCCTCAGCCGCGCCCTACCTGAGGCCTGAGGTGCTGATCTGTGTCGCCACGAAGGGGGTGGAGGAGGGCACCCTCCGGTGGTCGACACAGGTGGCTGCGGAGGTGCTGCCAGAGCGCTATCATTCCCTTATTACCGTGCTCTCTGGGCCGTCCTTCGCCCTGGAGCTGGTGCGCGCACACCCTACCGCGGTGGCTATCGCCGGGCCCTCTCCTGCCGCCGAGGAGGTGGCGCGCGCCTTCCACGGGGGGGCGCTGCGGACGTACCACACCCGCGACACTGTGGGGGTGTGCCTCGGTGGGTCGCTCAAGAACGTGATGGCGATCGCCTGCGGGATCTCCGACGGGCTGGGGCTGGGGACCAACGCGCGGGCGGCGCTGATCACCAGGGGGCTGGCCGAGATCACGCGCCTCGCGGTGGCGTGTGGCGGCGATCCCCTCACGATGATGGGCCTCGCCGGGATGGGGGATCTGGTGCTGACGACCACTGGGGATCTGTCGCGAAACCGCCGGGTGGGGCTCGCGCTGGGGCAGGGGCGCAGCCTGGAGGACATCCTGGCCGAGCTGGGTGAGGTGGCGGAGGGCGTGGTCACCACGCGCTCTGCGCGGGACCTCGCCCGCCGTGAGGGGGTGGAGATGCCGATCACAGAGGAGATGTACGCCATACTCTACCAAGGGCGTCCCGCGGACGAGGCGCTGCGC
Source organism: Deltaproteobacteria bacterium (assembly GCA_016938035.1). Taxonomy (GTDB): domain Bacteria; phylum Myxococcota_A; class UBA796; order UBA796; genus JAFGVK01. The sequence continues at coordinate 2,559 of JAFGVK010000201.1, forward strand.
CGCCTCCTGGCCCGCGAGCAGCGGGCAGAGCGGGATGGCGACCGGGGCGTAGGATCGAGATAAGCGGCGCCCATGTGGCCAACTCTCTACGAAATACAGCTCCCGCAGGGCGGGACCATCGGGCTTCACACCTACGGGCTGATGATCCTGGTGGCCTTCTCTGTGGCCTTCTCGCTCATCCACCAGCGCAGCAGGCAGGTGGGCATCCACCCCGATCGGCTGGTGGGGGTCTACATCGCCGCGGCGTTCGGTGGAATCCTCGGCGCCAGGCTGCTCTACGCCATCGCGGTGGAGCCCCAGCGGATCCTGGCCGACCCCAGCGCCCTGTTCTCGCTGGGGGGGCTGGCCTACTACGGTGGGGTGATCGGCGGGGCCATCGCGGTGCTGGCGGTAGGGGCCTGGATGCGCATCCCAGGGTGGAAGTTCGCCGACATCGCCGCCCCGGCGCTGGTGCTCGGGCAGGGTATCGGGCGGATGGGCTGCTTCTTTGCGGGGTGCTGTCACGGGGCCGCGGCGCCAGCCGTGTCAGGCGCCGCGGCGCTGTTGCCCGATGGGCTGCTGCTCGGGCAGATCTACCTCGGGAGCAGCTTCCCCTACCTGACCACCGAGTTTCACCCTGGGGGGGTCACTCGGGCCGAGCTGATGAACGTGCCGCTCTACCCCACCCAGCTGTGGGCGGTCGCTGGGGGCCTCGGCCTCGCGGCGCTCCTAGCGCTTATGTGGCGTCATCGTCGCTTTGACGGTCAGATCGCCGCGACCATGCTCATTCTGCAGCCGCTGTACCGCATCGCGATCGAGATCTTTCGGGCCGACAACCGTGGTTATGCCCTCGCGTGGGAGACCTCCTCGGAGTGGGCGCTCTACCTGCCTGGCATCGCTCAGGCTGGGGCGCAGCTCCAGTCGGGGGGAGCCGCGGTGCAGGTCGGGGTGACCACCTCGCAGGGGATCGGCCTGGTGATGATCGTGGTGGGCGCCGCGCTCTACGTGTTCCGGTGGCGGGCGGGGGTCGGCGAGGAGATCCCAGTAGATTAGGCGGCCTCGACCGAGCTGATGGCCCCGCACCCCACCTCAAGGAGGTCCCTATCGATACCCTCAGCTACCTGCGCGCCCTCCACGCCACCGTGGACGAGCTCATCGCCCCGTTGGAGCGCGCCCACGCGGGGCGGCTGCGTTGCGCGAGGGGCTGTCACGCCTGCTGCCTCGACGACCTGTCGGTCCTTCAGGTGGAGGCGGACCGAATACTGGACGAGGCGCCGGCGCTCCTGGCCGAGGGGCTTCCTCACCCGCCAGGGGCCTGCGCCTTCCTCGATGCGCAGGGGGCCTGCAGGATCTACAGCGCCCGCCCCTACGTCTGCCGCACCCAGGGCCTGCCGCTTCGGTGGGGCGCAGAGCGCGACGGGCAGCTGGTGGAGGCCCGGGACATCTGCCCCTTGAACGAGGGCGGTGTCCCCGTCGAGCAGCTGCCGGACCCCCTGTGCTGGACGCTGGGGCCTGTGGAGCAGCGGCTGGACGCTGCCCAGGCGGCGCACGGCGTACCGGGGGCGCGCGTGCCGCTGAGGTCGCTGTTCCGGAGACAGCCCTAGACCACCGCGCTCCCTCCTTCTCGCAGACCAATGCCGCTTGCGCGGCTGCTGCCCCTCGCACTCCCGCGGGGTAGGGTGTAAGATGATGACGACCTATCGTCGCCATGCTCTGTTTTGATCTATCGATCTCGTCTCTTCTCCTCGGAGGCACCCTTGGCCAAGCCCCAACTTCACGGCAAGAATCGGTCGGGCCGACCTGAATTCTCGTACGAAACCGAGCGCCGTCCCGCGCGCCCATCTGGCGACCGCGAGCGGTCGGAAGAGCAGCGTCTAGGGGCGCTCGAGGCTGTGGCCGCAGAGCACCTGGCGGGGGACGCGGGCCCCAGCGCAGAGGCTGTGCTCTCGGGGATGATGCACGATCAGCTTGGCAACGCCGTGGTACTCGGGGCGTTGGGCGGTGAGGATCACCTCGGTGCCTTCGCGGCGCCCCTCGCCGCTGAGCTCGCGTGGTCGCTGGAGGCGCCTGGGCAGGTGGACTCGGCCCTGTCCTCCAACGCCGCGATGATGAAGGCGATGCGCGACGAGCGCGTGAACTGGGAGGAGCCCGCGCTCAAGAAGGTCTCCTCGTCCGGAGGACACAAGCTCCCCAACAAGCTGCTCACCCGGTTCAACGCGGCCTTCGGGCATGACTTCTCCCACGTCACGCTGCACACCGACTACGCGGCGGCCCAGGCCTCACAGGCGCTCTACGCCCACGCCTTCGCGATGGGCTCCCACATCTACATGGGCCCTGGGGAGTACCAGCCCGGCTCCGCCTCCACCGACCGGCTGCTCGCCCACGAGCTGACCCACGTGGTACAGAGCGACGAGGGCCGGATCCCCGCGAGCGGCAAGGGCGTGTCGAGCCCCAACGATCCGCTGGAGCAGGAGGCCTACGCCAACGAGGCGCCGATGATGGCGCGCCTGCGAGACGTGGACGCCTCTGGACCCTCGCTGGAGACTGAGTCGACGGGCGGCCTGTGGGCGGACCATTTCTCCGAGGCCGCGGAGGCTGGCGGTGAGCGCCATGGAGAGGAGCAGGAGATCGCTCCCGGCGTGGCGCTTGGCGTGGGGGGCCAGGCCAGCGCCGCCCTTCCCGGTGATCCAGGTGCGGACCAGGCGCTGCGAGAGGAGCACGAGAGCTCTACCTCGTCCGACAAGAAGGAGGGCGCACAGGCCAAGCCGAAGGATGTTCGGGTCTCGATCGCAGGCAAGGAGGTGGTGTTCGACCTCTCTGCGGCGGGTGACGAGCTGGTCCAGACCGTGCCACTGTCCCTAGAGCCGATCCCAGGCCTCGCGCTCACCCAGGCGACCGTCCAGTTCGACAAGAATTGGAACGTGACCGGTGGGTCCATCGACGCGACGGCCACCATCGCGGGGATCCTTGACCAGACCCCGCTGCAGCTCGCCATCGACAAGAAGGGCCGCGTCAAGGGGAAGGTGAAGGGTGTCAAGGTCCAGCTCGGGACCTTCCTCGCCGGGACTGTGGACCTGGAATTGGCGCAGGACTCGTTTGGCGCCAAGGCGAAATTTTCCCATGAGCAGATCCAGCTCGGCGCGGGCTTCTCGCTGACCGACGGCGCGATGTCCATCCAATTTGACTCGTCGGGCAAGATCGAGACTGAGGGCAAGCTGGGCGGGACGGTCGATGGGATCGGTCCCTTTGAGCTCGCCGCGGAGCTGGTGGATGGGGAGGTCGGTGGAACCCTGACCATCACGCTGAAAGATCCGGTCGAGATGGGGCACGGGGTCAAGCTCACCGGCGCGAAGCTGGGCGGGCGGTATGTCAAGGACGGCGGTAGCACCGTCAACGGCTCGGTCAACTTCGACCTCAACGGCTGGGCCTCTGGCTCGCTAGAGGCGAGCTATGTGTTCCCCCAGGGCGGGGGCACCGCCGCAGCGGGAGGGGACGCTGGCGGCCTGGAGCAGGAGCTGGCCGCCGAGCCGCAGGCTGCCTCGGACGTGACCGAGGAGACCGAGGGCGGCGAGCGCGCCCAGCGGGCAGAGCCCAAGGTTGAGGCTCCTCCTGCCCAGGGCGGTGGCGAGGCGGGCGGTCAGGAGGCAGCGGGCGGTCAGGAGGCCGCCGCGGGTCAGGACGAGGAGGTGCTCGAGGGCGAAGGCCTAGGAGGGCAGCAGGCCCAGGCGCAGGGGGCACAGCAGGCCCAGGGCGACGCGCAAGCCGCTGGTGGTCCGGCTCTGCTCAAGGTCCCAGGTGCGGGACAGTGGACGTTCAAGGGACAGATCTCCCAAACCAAAGACCTCCAGCTCGGTGAGGGCGTTACCGTCACCGGCAGCACCCTCGACATCTCGGTGCAGAAGAACACCCTCCAGGCGGTGAAGGCCACCTCGACCCTCAAGCTGCCAGAGGATGTGCAGGCCGACCTGAAGGGCGACTACGACGTCCAGAAGAAGAGCTTCTCCGGGTCTGCCAAGGTCGCCCTCACCAAGCGCAAGGAGATCGGCACCACAGGGATCAAGCTCACCAAGGTCGAGGGCGCGGCGGATGTCGCTGATAACAAGCTCAAGACCTTGACAGGCGATGTGTATGCGGTGATCGACCGCGATCCGCTGCCCAAGTTCAAGCTACAGGCCAAGAACGTCGTCTACGACATGGCCTCTGACAAGTTCTCGGGGGCTGCGGACGCCACCCTGGCTGAGGATCAGCTCCTCGGCGCCCAAGGGAGCTACAACCTCTACCTCGCCAAGAAGACCAAGGCGGTCGCCAAGGTGGAGGACAGCAACCTCACGGACGTGGGCGGGACGGTGATCCTTGACCTGCGCGAGGGTGAGACGCCGTTTATCGAGGCGAAGGTCACCTCCAAGTTCGACCTGGAGAAGGGCTCCCTGAGCGGGAAGGCCACGGCCACCCTCCAGTCGGACCGCAAGCTCTCGACCGTGGGCACCGAGTCGGTGTGGTTCACCAAGGGCGGCGAGCTGGAGGGCTCGGTCAAGGAGAACGCGCTGGAGCGGGTGGGGGGCGAGATCCCCCTCTCTGTGCGCGACGAGAGCGAGTGGGCGGTGGCTTCCATCAAGGGGGACATCGATCTCAAGGGCGAGGAGGGCTTCAACGGGCAGGCTGATTTCCGGGTCAACCGTGACAAGCTTGTGTTCGGCGCGGAGGGCTCTGGGTACAGCCTGTGGATCGCCAAGGGGCGCGCCGCAAACACCCGCGCGCACTTCGAGAACAGCGCCATCACCAAGCTGTCGGGGAAGGTCCCGTTCGCCATCCGCGACGAGAAGACCGAGCCGCTGCTCACCGGCGAGGTGGAGGGCTCCTACACCTTCTCCAGCGCCAACCTCTCCGGAGCTGGCAAGCTCGAGCTGGCGAGGAACGTGGACTATGCCTTGGGCTCCGCCCTCACGCTGCAGCTGCGGCCGGGTACTGGGGGTGAAGGTGAGATCAAGTCCAACGAGCTCAAGAGCCTTGAGGGGAACGTCAAGGCGGCCCTCCTGGTGGACGGCGAGGCCCGCTACGGGATCGAAGGGAAGGGCACCTGGGACGTGCAGGCCAAGCAGGTCAAGCAGGGCGAGGTCGAGGTCTCGCTGCTCAAGGCCCTGGATTTCCCGCTGGGGGGCAGCGCCTCGCTCCAGCTGAAGACTGGGACCAAGGGTAAAGGTTCAATGGCCGCCAACCAGGTCCAGACCATCGAGGGAGCGATCGTCGCGAGCGTGTCGGTCGATCAGCAGCCCGAGCTGGACCTGACGGGCAAGGGCACCTTCGATGTGGCCGCAGGCAAGGTCACCGAGGCGGAGGTCACCGCGACGCTGCTGCGCACCCTCAAGCCCTTCGGAGAGGGTGTGGTTGAGCTCTCAGGGCTGACCGGCACCGCCAAGATCAAGGACAACAAGCTGGAGAAGATCACCGGCGCGGTGGACGTGAAGATCCCCAGCATCAACGACTCCAAGGGGCGCTTCGAGGTCACCTGGGAGAAGGTGGACGGGAAGGACAAGGTCACCGGCTCCGGCAAGGTCCACATGGTCCTGATCAAGGCCGACGCCAACGGCCGCTCGGCCGAGGGCGACATCGAGCTGGCCTTCGACGGCACCGAGAAGTTCAAGGCCAAGGGAGATCTGGACTACAAGCTGTCCAAGGGCATTGGCGGCAAGATCGGCGTCGAGCTGGACGAGACGCTCGATCCCAAGGTGTCGGGTGAGCTGGCGCTGAACAGCACCTTGGTACCCGCTCAGGATCTGTTCCGGCAGAAGCTCGACGTGATCCCTGAGCAAGCCATCCAGTTCGCCGCAGGGCCGGTGCCCTTGGTGCTGAAGTTCGGCGCGCTGGTCGGCTTCGGGATGGGGATGAACGCCCTGGCGCTCGACTCGAAGATCGGGATCTCGGACTGGCACCCGCTGACTGACAAGTCGGCGGTGCCCACCTTCGACGCGGACGCCAAGCTTGGCTGGGGCCTGAAGTTCGACGCGCTCGCTGCGGCCTGGGTGTCCCTGGGGATCGGAATGTCCGCCCTCTCGGTTGGCGCGGGCGTCAAGGGTGAGGCCAAGATCGCTGCGCCGCTGACCACCTCGGTCGGTGTGAAGCTGCACGGCGGCCCAGAGGGCTTCTGGGGCGACATGGCCGTGTCGATGGGCCTGTCCGCCAACCTGTCCTTTGCGGTGAAGCCCTTCCTCACCGCCAACCTCCTCTCGAAGAAGTGGGAACACGAGTTCGAGGGTTGGAATATGGACATGGGGGAGGTCGCGAAGTTCGAGTGGGGCACGACCTACCAGTTCGGTGACAAGAAGGGCCAGAGTGAGGGGGCGGCAACCCCCGTGGCGGCCCCTGCGGCGACTCAGGGCAAGGCTGCCCACACCCAGAAGCCGTCGGTGCCGGACACCAAGAAGGCCGCGCCGAAGAAGGCCGAGGGTGGTCCCGATCTGTCGAATGTTGCCGGGCTGCTCGGCGACAAGGCCGGCGGCGCAAAGGGTGCCGACGAGATGAAGGGGCGCCTGGAGCTGATCCGGACCGCGGCGCAGGGAATCGCCTCGGTGTCCTACCTGTTCAGCCTGTTCGGCGATCTGCTGAAGTGGGCTGGGATGATGGGGCCGATGGGCTTGGTCATCCGGCTGGTCTACAAGCTGATCAAGGGTGAGTTCAGCTGGGAGAAGCTGGTCACCTCGGTCAAGAACGCCATCGCGGGCGCCAAGGCGATCTACGACCTGATCGCCCCCTACCTGCCGGACTGGTGGGCAAAGATCAAGGAACTCGCCGAGAAGGGCGTCAACCTGATGTCCGAGTGGTGGAACGGCGACAAGCGCATGCACGAGGCGGTGCAGCGGGGCGAGCACCTCAGCGCCAACCCGGAGATGCTGGGGCTCATGGCAGGCCGGATGCTGGACTTCTGGACCGACGACTCGCACAAGCGCTCGGTGCTGAAGATCCTCAACACCGCGGCATCCAAGGGGCAGCTCTCCACCGTGATTTCCACGGTGGGGATGGGCACCCTGAAGAGCAAGATGTCGGGCACGTTTGTCCCGGCGGATGTCGAGGACGGCTGGCGCAAACTGTGCGTCCAGAACGGCCTCGCCAAGTGGGTGCTGGACAAGGGCTACATCTACGACTCCTGGGAGTTCACCTACCTCCGCGAGGAGGAGGGCGCCGGCGGTGGCGCTGCGCCACAGGGAGCCGGTCCGTCGGGAACCGGGTCCGCGCTCAGCGGTGATCAGCAGGCTCGGTTTGGCGCCGCACTGGGGGCGGATCTCTCCCAGGTGCGGGTCCACACGGGCGGAGACTCGGGCAAGGCCTCCGAGGGCCTGGGGGCCTCAGCTTTCACTCAGGGAAATGACATCCACTTTGCGCCGGGTCAGTACAACCCCGGCAGCGCGCAGGGCGACAAGCTGTTGGCGCACGAGCTGACGCATGTGGTCCAGGGGCAGCAGGGCCGCACCGCCTCCGAGGGAGGGGTGTCCTCGAAGCAAGACCCACTGGAGCAGGAGGCCTACGCCAATGAGCGTGCGATCGTCTCCTCGCTCGGGGATCGCCGCGCGCCTCCTGCTGGACAGGAGGGGGCGCTCGCCAAGGACTATGACGCTGGCGTTGTCGCACAGAAGTTGCAGCAGGTCCCGGGCAAGGAGCCGTCGGCTCAGTCCCAGGGGCCCGCTCAGCAGGGCGCCGCTCAGGGGGCTCGTCCTGGTGAGGTCGGTGATGCCTCGGGCAAGCCCAAGAAGGTGACGGTGGACCTGGCGGGCAAGCCTGTGTCCTTCGACCTGGACAGCAGCGGGGTGGAGCTGGTGCAGGTCATCCCGCTCAGCATGGAGCCGGTCCCTGGGCTCAAGCTCAACAGCGCCGAGCTGCAGTTCGACAAGGACTGGAATTTCACCACCGGCTTTGTGGACGGGCAGGTGAGCGTGCCGGGGTTGCTCGACAAGAACCCCGTGCGCCTGACCATCACCCGCGACAAGACCATCAAGGGCGCCATCAAGGACATCGCCGTAGCGATCGGCGATTTCGTGAAGGGCGAGGTGGACCTCGAGGTCGCGGCTGAGGGCATCAAGGGCGACGCGGTGTTCACCTATGACAAGGTCGACGTGGGCGAGGGCTTCGCCCTCACCGGCGGGCAGATCCACGTGGTGTTCGACTCTGCGGGCAAGCTGGAGGCGGACGGCAGCCTGGAGGGCGTGGTGGCCGGCGTGGGGCCCTTTACCCTCAGCGCGGCGATGACCGAGGGTGAGCTGGGCGGCTCGCTGGACGTGCGCCTCGCGCAGCCGGTGGAGCTAGGTGCGGGGATGAAGCTCACCGGCGCCACCCTGGGCGGGGTGCTGGAGCGTAAGAAGGGCTCGACCCTCACCGGAACGGTGCACTTCGATCTGAACGGCTGGGCCGCTGGTGACCTGTCGGCGAGCTACAAAATGCCGGCCGGTGGTGCTGGTGCGGGCGCCGCGGCGAGCGGCGGCGCGCTGGCTGTCAACGAGGAGGGCGGTGGCGCGAGCTCGGGTGGTGGCGGCAAGGCAGAGGCGCCCGCTCAGGGTGAGCCGTCGGAGGCCGGAGGTCCCGCCCAGCAGGGGGCGGCTCCAACGCAGGCCACTCCCAAGGAGGCCTCCCCTGAGGAGCTGACCCCGGAGGGGTCCGCCGAGCAGGGGAACATCGACGGGCAGGCGCGCACAAGCGAGGCGGCCACCTCGCGCAGCGCCGAGGCGGGGCAGGGCGAGGCCACGTCCACAGAGCTGCACCCCCCAGGCGGAGGGCAGTGGAGCTTCTCGGGCGATCTCAAGCAGACCCAGGCCTACGGCCTGGCGGAGGGGGTCACCGTCACCGGTAGCACCCTCCACGTGGACGTAAAGGGCAACAAGCTGGCTCAGATCACCGCGACCGGCTCGCTGCTGCTCCCGCAGGACCTGCAGGCCGACCTCAACGGGTCTTACGACGTGGCGAAGCAGCGCTTCGCCGGGGCGGCTACGGTCACCCTCACCAAGCGCAAGACGATCGGGACCACAGGCATCAAGCTGACCAAGGTCGAGGGCACCGCCCAGGTGACGGACAACGCCCTCAAGACCATCGACGCGGACGTGTACGCGGTCATCGACCGGGAGCCGATGCCCAAGTTCAAGCTGCAGGCCAAGAAGGTGGTGTACGACGTAGAGAAGGACGCCTTCTCTGGTGCGGCAGAGGCCACCCTCGACGAGGACGTGCACCTGGGGACCCAGGGGGACTTCAACCTCTACCTGTCCAAGAAGAGCAAGGCGCGCGCCAAGGTGGCGGATGGCGAGCTAGAAGAGATCAGCAGCGGCGTGCTGCTCGACCTGCGCGACGGTGAGACCTCGTTCCTGGGCTTGGCGGTCAAGGGCAAGTACGACCTGGACGCGGCGACCCTCTCCGGCGGCGCGGTGGCTACGGTCACCTCTGACAAGCTGCTGGCCGAGATGGGGGGCCAGTCGGTGTGGTTCTCCCAGGGTGGCACGATGGAGGCCAACCTGGATCGCAACGTCGTCACTGAGGTGACGGGCGAGCTGCCCTTCTCGGTGCGGGACGCCTCGGAGTGGGGGGTGGCCAGTGTGAAGGGCTCGCTCGATATGAAGGGTGGCGGTGGGTACACCGGCGACGCCTCGTTCCGGGTGAACCGCGACAAGCTGGTCTACGGCAGCGAGGGGGGTGGGTACAGCCTCTGGATCTCCAAGGGCCGGGCGGCCAACACCAGGGCCAACTTCCTCAAGAACGAGCTGGTCAAGCTGTCGGGCAAGGTGCCCATCGCCATCCGCGATGGTGGCGCTCAGCCTCTGTTCGAGGGCGAGCTGGAGGGCCGCTACCTGTTCGCCTCCGAGGCCTTTACCGGCGCCGGCGATCTGCGCTTGGCCCGCAACGTGGACTACAAGGGCCCCGGCAGCTCGACGCTGCAACTCCAGCCAGGCACGGGCGGGGCCGCCAGCATTGACAAGAACGAGCTCAAGACCATCGCGGCCGATCTACAAGGTGCGCTGCTCTTGGACGGCCAGCCCAGGTTTGGCATCACCGGAAAGGGCAGCTACGATGTCCCAAGTGCCACCCTCAAGGCGGGCGAGGTGGACGCCCGCCTCCTCGGAAACCTGGACTACGACGCGGCGTCCGGCGCGAAGCTGCGGGTGCTCCCGGGTACCGGCGGCAAGGGCACGCTGGTGGATAACGGCCTCCAGAGCATCGACGCCGACATCAAGGCAGAGCTGCACCTGGGCGGGCAGCCGAAGTTTGGTGTGACCGGAAAGGGCACCTATGACGTGGCGTCTGAGAAGGTCGCGCAGGCCAACGTCGAGGCGCGGCTCCTCGCCGACGTGCCGGCGCTGGCGGTGGGTGACTCCAAGCTCGTCGTCCTGGCGGGATCTGGCGGCAAGGCCGACCTGGTGGACAACCAGATCCAGCACATCGACGGAGACGTCAAGGCGCAGCTCCTGATCGGCGATCAGCCGAAGTTCGGTGTGACCGGCAAGGGCACCTTCGACGTCGCCGCGGCCAAGGTCACTCAGGCCGAGGTGGACGCGCGGCTGCTGTCCAACATGGAGCTGCTCTCGGCTGGTGCAGCCAAGCTGATGATCCTTCCGGGCACCGGTGGGAAGGCAAACATCGTGGATAACAAGCTCACCAACATCGAGGGCGACGTGTCGGCCGCGCTGCTGGTGGACGGGCAGCCAGAGGCCAGTCTGGCAGGCAAGGGCACCTTCGACGTGGCCTCTGGGAAGGTGACCCAGGCCGCCGTGGTTGCGAAGCTGCTCCGGGTCCTCGAGCCCTTTGGCAAGGACGTGGTGCAGATCTCCAACCTCGCTGGTAAGGCGAGCATCGTCGACAACAAGCTCGAGAAGATCGTCGGTGCCGCGGACATCGCCATGCCCAAGCTCAACAACTCGCAGGGCCGCGTGGCGTTGACCTGGGAGAAGGGCGAGGACCGCGACAAGATCGCCGGCGCCGGGAAGATCCACCTGGTAGTGATCAAGCCGGACGACAAGGGACGCTCCGCAGAGGGCGATCTGGACTTGGTCTTCGACGGCTCCGAGCACTTCAAGGTAGCGGGCGCCCTCGACTACAAGCTGACCAAAGACCTCGGTGGCAAGATCGGGGTGGAGGTCGACGAGAAGCTGGACCCGAAGATCTCCGGCGATCTGGCGCTCAACAGCACCCTGGTGCCGGCGCAGGACCTGTTCCGCAAGAAGCTGGACATTCTCCCCGAGGTGAACCTAGCCTTCGCGGCGGGGCCCGTGCCTCTCACGCTCAAGTTCGGTGCCTTCGCGGGCTTCGGGATGGGGCTGCAGGCGCTGACGCTCAACTCGCGGATCGGGATCTCGGACTGGCACCCCCTGCGGGACGGCTCCGCGGTGCCGAGCTTCGACGTCGACGCCAAGCTCCCGTGGGGCCTGCAGTTCGACGCGATGGCCGGCGCTTACGCGTCGCTGGGGCTGGGCATCCCGTCCCTCTCCGCCGGTGGCGGGATGAAGGGCGACGCCAAGCTGGCCGTACCTCTCACCTCGAGCGCGGGCGTCAAGCTGCACGGTGGGCCCGAGGGCTTCTGGGGCGATCTGGACGTCTCGATGGGACTGTCGGCCAGCCTAGCCTTCACCGCCAAGCCCTTCCTGTACGCCAACCTGTTCTCCAAGCGCTGGGAACACGACTTCGAAGGCTGGAATTGGGACCTCGGCGAGATCGTGAAGTTCGACTGGGGCCGGCAGTACCAGTTTGGCGACAAGCAGGGGCAGACCCCCAAGCCCGCTACCCCGGTCGCGACCGGCGGTGCGCAGGTCACCGAGACCGTTCACGAGTCCTCTGAGGCGGTGCCCGCCACTCAGATGGGGGCGCCTGCGACGGTCGGTGGAGGCCCGAGCCTCGATGGCATCGAGCAGATGGTGGGCGGTGACAAGGCCCCTGGCGACGCAGAGGTGATGAAGGAGCGGATGGGCCTGATCAAGGAGGCTGCGGAGGGCGTGGCGGCCATCGGCTACCTCGCGGATCTGTTCGGCGACCTGCTGAGCTGGGCCGCGGCCCTGGGACCCCTGGGCCTCACCATCCGGCTGGTGTACAAGCTGATTAAGGGTGAATTCACCTGGAAGAAGCTCGTTGACGCGGTCACCAACGCCATCGAGGGCATCCAGGCCATCTACGAGCTGATCTCTCCCTACCTCCCGGGGTGGTGGGCCAAGATCCAAGAGCTCGTGACCCAGGGCGTGGACCTGTTCGACGAGTGGTGGAACGGCGACGATCGCATGCACGAGGCGGTGCAGCGCGGTGAGCACAAGTTCGCCAACGGCGAGATGCTCGCCGACATGGCGGGTCGTATGCTGGACTTCTGGACCAGCGACGATCACAAGCGCTCGGTGATGACCCTGATGGAGGAGGCCGCGTCCAAGGGCGCCCTCTCGCAGGTGGTCTCCACCGTCGGCATGGACACCCTCAAGGACAAGATGATGGGCTTCTCCGTGTCGGACGACATCGAGGCCCGCTGGAAGAAGCTCTGCATCCAGAATGGGATGGGGCGGATGGTCGTGAAGAAGGGCTGGTTCTCGGACTCCACCGAGTTCGAGTACACCCGGTAGATCGGCGGGGCCCAGCGGGGCCCCTCACCTGCGAGGGGCGTCAGCGTCCCTCGCTGTCTTCTGGGGGGGAGGGTGTGATACCCTCCCCCCTCGTACATCTGTCGACGAGAGGGAGACCCCAATGTTTCGCTACGACGATCCCGGTCAGGCCCTGGAGGCCTTCGCAGACGCCGCTCGCCTCGGTGATGAGGCCCTCGCGCGGCAGGCCAGCACCGCCCAGGGCTGGACCATCGGCGGCGAGGCCGCGCGGCAGGTCTTCGGCCGGGCCAGCGAGGAGGGCTACAGGCTGGAGCGCGACGGGGCCCTCTACCTCGGGGGTGAGCGCGCCGTGATCCCGGTCCGCATCTCCCACCCGGAGCGGGTGGACCGGCAGGTCAGGGTGTGGGCCCTGCTGGAGCTGGAGGACGAGGGCTGGCGCGTTGCCGCCGCGATCCGCTCTGAGCACCAGGCGGCCCTGTTCCTCGACGGCAGGCTCGACGCGGTGCTCGACTGGACGAGGCTCCCTCCCAGCGCCGAGGCGGAGGCTTGGGGGAGGGATTTCGCCGCCTCTGTGAGCCGGGACGCCGTGGTCTCGGTGGGGGAGCTGGAGGAGCTGCTCCAGGTGCCGGTGCTCGGCCTGGTGCCCAGGTGGGCCGAGGAGGGGGCTGCCTCGTTCACCGCGCTGGACCACGACGACCCCGTCTGCCTCGCCTTCGGCGACGCGGCCGCTCGGTTGGTGGAGGGCAGCGATCCGCGCGGCGTGGTGTTGGCCTCGGCTACCAGGGGGGAGGGCGCCCTCTCGGCGGCGGTGCACCTGGGGCAGGTCTTCGCCGGGCTGGGGCAGCGGACCCTGGTGGTCGACGCGGACCCCGACAACCCTGCGCTCCACGCGATCTTCGGCTCGCTGGAGCCTGGGCCTGGCCTGACCGATGTCATCAACGAGAGGGCGACCCTCGATCAGGTGGTGCGCGACGGTGGTACCCCGGGCCTGGAGTACCTGCCGGGCGGCAACAAGCTGCCTCCCAGCGGTGAGGCCTTCGGGCGCATCCCCGCCCTCTTTGACGCGCTGCGCGAGCAATGGGACAGGGTCATCCTCCACAGCGCGGCGGAGGGGCTGCCCTTCTTCGCCGGGAAGCTCGGCTTCCCACCCGTGATTGTGGTGCAGGCTGGGGTCGCGCCCCGCGCGGCCGTGCAGGCCCTCGCCAGGAAGGCGGGCGTCCCTGTCCTGGGCAGCCTGGCGGTGCGTCTGGCGCCGGAGTCTCTCCCGATGGGGCCGGGCGCCGAGGCGCTGCGGGCCTACGCCGAGGGGGCGCCCCGCCAGACCCGCTACCTGGGCAGCTATGCCCTGAGGGGGCTGGACAGGGCGATGGCCGGGGTGGAGATCTCGGAGGACTCCGGCCCCTCACGCGAGCTGTGGATGCTCTTTGAGCGCGGCGCAGACGGGAAGATGGCGGCTCTGCGCGAGGCTCATGGCGCCGATCTCTCGCTGCTGCTCGACGGGCTGGAGGCCGCGCTGCCCGCGCCGGTGGCGGGCGACACGCAGACGGTGGGGACCTTCCGGACCCAGCAGACGGTCGAGAACCTCACCCAGCTCTCCGACGCCCTCGGAAAGCTGGTCTCTGACGCGCTGGAGCAGGGAGGGGACCCCGCCGGCGCGAAGAAGCTGCGGCAGCTGGCCAGGGTGTCTGGGGCGGCGCTGAGCCAGGTGCCCGGCGTCTCGCTGGAGACGGAGGAGGCGTCGACCCTCGCCCTGCGCGCCACGGTGCAGCGGGTGGTGGAGGGGCTGTCGCCGGAGGTCGCGGCCCGACCGCTGGAGGAGCTGCTCAGCGACGAGGCCTTCCTCATGGACAACGGTGAGCGCCTCGCAGGCGCCCTCATGAAGGCCCTGAGCGGCACCATCTTCCCGAAGCAGGCGGCGCAGCGGGAGAGCGACAAGCCGCTCCAGCTCGACCTCGCCGGGCTGTTCAACCACCTGATCGACCAGGCGACCCGCGGCGAGCGCTGAGGTGTCTCCCCTCCTCCTCGCGGTGATGGTGGAGGGGCCGCTGGTGCTCCCTCCGGCGCTGTTCCGGGTTGAGGAGCCCGATTTTCCCGGCGCCATCGCCTCCTCAGACAGGGGGGCGGTGCTGTCGGCGCCGCCACCACCCGGCACCGCCTGGACCCGCGAGGCCTTCCCCGAGGTGGACGCCTCGGCGGAGGAGGGGGTGCACGCCCTGAACGCGGACCTCTGGCAGGCCACGGGGAGCACCGGGGCGGGGGTCAGGGTGGCGGTCTTCGACGTGCAGTGGTTTGGCGCGGAGACCCACCCCGCTGAGCTGGGGGCCTTCGAGACCTGGGACTGCTGGGCCCACCGCTCCTGTGAGGTGCCGATGGACACACTGCGGCCCGCCTTCGCCAGCGAGGTGGGGGGGCACGGGTGGGCGTGCGCAGAGGTGATCCGGGCGATCGCCCCGGACGTCGAGCTCCACCTGGTGCGGGTCAACGGGCGGACCGCGCTGGAGAACGCGGTGGCGTGGGCCATCCGCGAGGACATCGACCTGATCTCCATGTCGCTGTCCTTCTTCGGCAACTCGTTCTATGACGGGACGGGGCCGGTGAACGAGCTGATGGACGAGCTGCGCGACGCCGACGTGCTGATGGTGACCTCGGCAGGTAACTACGCCAGGGGGCACTGGGCGGGCAGGTGGCAGGATGGGGACGGGGACGGGCGCCTGGACTTTGACGGCGACAACCGCTTGACGGTGGAGCTGACGGCGGGGCGGGCGGGGGCCATCTACCTGGCTTGGGACCAGTATCGCGGCTGCGGCGCCACGGATCTGGACATGCTGGTCTACGACCGCGAGGGGAGGGTGGTGGCGCGCTCTGAGGAGGCGCAGGACCCGAACCTCGACGGGTGCGAGCCCGCCGAGCGCCTCAACGCCCTGGTGCGCGAGACCGGCCTGTACGAGGTGGAGGTGATCGCCCGCAGGGGGCAGCGGATGGATCTGGCGCTGGACCTGTTCGCCAAGGACGGGCGCATCCCCGACACCGTGCCGCAGGGCAGCGTGGTCGATCCCGGCACCTCGCCCCATGTGCTCACGGTGGGGGCCGCCGATGCGGCCCACTACCTCGACGGGCCGCTGGAGGTCTTCTCGTCTCAGGGGCCCACCAAGGCGGGCCTCGCCAAGCCCGAGATCGTGGGCCCGGACGGCCTCTCGACGCGCTTCTACGGCGCGCGGGGCTTCTACGGCACCTCCGCCTCCACCCCCGCGGTGGTGGGGGCCCTCGCGCTGTTGCTGTCGGCGGAGCCAGACCTGAGCCCCTGGCAGGCCGCGGAGCGCTTGGAGGGCGCCGCCTGGGGTGGGCGCGCGGGGTGGGAGGCGCCTGATCCGGGAGAGGGCTGGGGGCGGGCGCGCCTGCCTCCGCCGGCAGAGGGGCAGGGCTGCGGGAGGAGGAGGGTGCTGCTCCCCCTGTGGCTGCTTCCCCTGTGGTGGTGGGGCTCCCGTAGGCGGGAATAAGCGGGTAGACTGTTGCACCTGGAGGCTCGGATGACGCCTGTGCTGCTTGCCCTGTCCCTCGTCGGCTGCAACGAGCCGGTGGAGGAGTACGCCCAGCCCGTGGAGTGGGTGGACCTCACCGAGGCGGTGGGGGTCGAGATCAGCGGCGCGGTCGGCGCGGCCCCGCAGGCGGCGGTGGTGCGTGCGGTGAACGCCTACGGGATCCCGGTGCCGGCCGACACGGCCACCGTGATCGTCGACGGGGTGAACCGCGTGATCCCCCTCGACGCCTGGGGCTATGGCGAGGTCCGCCTGGACGCCCCGGGCACCTCACAGGTGAGCGCGGGCGGTGAGACGGTGTCGGTTCACGCCCTCGCGACCTCGCTGCCCCTGGGGCTGGATCCCGCGCAAGAGGCGCCGCTGATGGGGAACAAGGCGGTGCACCTCACCGGCGGGGTGGTGGTCTCTGATGCCCACGCGCTGTGGTACGCCAGCCCGGACATGGCTCCCCACAGGGTGCTGCAATTTGACGACTTCGAGATCGAGGACGTGAAGGCGGCCCACCTGAACGGAGACGGGCTGCTCGACGCGGTGGTCTGGGGGGGGGACATCGGGGTCCTGCTGCTCGGCAGGCCCGGCGGTGGGGTGTCGCTGGGGGGCGCCCTGCGCGCTCCCGGCGCATTTGTCGGGGGAATGGAGGCCGGAGACCTGGACAAGGACGGGCTCCCCGACCTGCTGGTCGGCTTCCAGGACGCGGTCAACGGACACTTCTTCGAGGTGATGTGGGGGGAGGGGGTGGGCCGCTTCGGCCTCACTGAGCCCACCGGGCTGTTCGGGAAGCCGGTCTCCGCGGGCCTGGGTGACAACGCGGCAGCGGGCGCCCCGCAGGTGACCTTCCTGGTCGAGGAGCTGTCCGGCGCGGTGGGCTGGGAGCGCTACGAGGACACCGAGAAGACCGAGGGCGGCTTCGTCCCCATCGGCCCGGTCATCGATCTGGACTTCCCCCTGGGCTCCACCGTGGACGCGAGCCACGACATCAACACCGACGGTGGCGAGCAGGTGGTGGTGTTCGGGCCGCCGGTCGAGCAGGGGACGCGTCAGTTCTGGGCCTACGATCTTGCGGACAACAACCCGCAGTACCTCCGGCTGGAGACCGACGTGGGCTTCTTCGACTTCGGAGACGCCGACGGCGACGGCTTCGCGGAGCTGTGGATGCTCCAGCAGGGCAAGGGGCTGGTGATGCTCGGGCAGGAGGACGGAAGCTACCGCCAGAAGCGCGTCGCGGACGGTATCCCCCACGGGGTGATCGCGGTGCCTGATCTCAACGGCGACCGGTGGCCGGACCTCTTCGTGGGTGGGGGCGAGCGGTGGAGCTGGTGGACGGGGTTCCGTGACGAGGAGGACCCCGAGGCCGCGTGGTGGCAGCCGATGCTCCCCGCGGGGGCGTCCAAGGGGGTGCTCGACCTCTCGGGGCCGGTGGTGGGCGCCGACGGTGCGGCGGTGGCCGGCGTCATCCAGAGCCGCAAGCTGTACCTCGCCCGGATGGTCAGGGACGAGGTTGGGCAGGTGCTGGTAGAGAAGCAGCTGCTCCTCACCGGGGCAGAGCAGCTCCTGGACCTGGACCTGTGCGACGGGGTGCTGTGGGCGCTCACCGAGGACGGGCTGGTGCGGGTGCCGGAGGATCTGGGCGGCTCAGAGAGCCTGACCCCCGACAGCGCGGTGACGGGAGAGAGGGTGGCCTGTGGGTACGGCCCCAGCGGCGCCTCGGCGGCGGTGCTGCGCGGCACCAGCGGTCAGCTCCTCACCAACGCGGGCAACCCCAGCGGCGGGGCGTTCTCGCTGGGAGGCGCCTATGACCTGGCCCTCAGCGGTGGTGCGACCCACACCTGCCTGGTCGAGGGCTGCAGCGTGGTGGGCTGGGCGGGGGGCGTGGTGCGCTCGGACGCGGACGGCACCGTCTGGACCCAGGGTGGGGTGGAGGTGACCTTGTCTGGCTTCGGCGGCGCGGCCTCGGTCGCGGACGTGGACGGGGACGGCGCTGAGGACCTGCTGGTGGGCATCGCGGGTGGGGTGCTGGTGGCGAGGCAGAGCCCGGACGGGGTGGGCCCCGCCGAGCTGCTCCACGCGGGCGAGTACCCCCTCTCGGGGCAGGTGGCGGTGACCGACAGTGACGGTGACGGCGCGCTGGAGCTGTGGTTCGGCGACGGCAGCGACGGGCTCTGGTCCTGCCGTTGACCGGACGCTGTTGACCGCAGCCTCTGTTTCCGGTAAAATCCGCCGGTATTGCCTCCAGGAGTCTGCATGACCCGCCTCTCTTCCCTCGCCGCCCTGCTCCTCCTCACCGGGGGATGCGCCCCTCAGAGCGCCGAGCTGGTCGACGGGAGCTTCACCGCCTACCTCTCCAACACCACCTCCCTCACCGTGGCGGGGGGAAAGGTGGATCTGCAGGGGACGGAGCAGCACTGGGCGGTGGACTGCCGCGAGCTGCAGGAGGGGCAGACCGCCCTGGAGGAGGCGCTCCCCATCTGCGCTGACCCCCTCTGGCCGCCCGCGCAGGAGGGTTGGTTCTCGCGCGACGCCTACTTCGTGCAGCAGGAGCCCCTGGTCCCCTGGCGGGGTGAGGCGATCATGACCTCAGAGGGCGATCTCCAGATCGCCTTCCACCACAAGGTCACTGGCGGCGAGGACATGCGCTTCGCCTTCGTGATCGACCCTGGCTTCCAGCCCAACAAGTGCACCGAGCTAGAGGACGGGAGCGGCACCCGCTACGAGCCGGTCGACGGCGACTGGGTAGCCAACTGGTCCGATCCCACCTGGACCACCCTGCCGGGAGACGGCGCGCTGGAAGGCAACGTCTACTTCCTCAACGCCCGCTCCTACCAGTTCGACCCCGCCAACCTCGACAGCGTGTGGTCCCTGCCGCTGGAGTGGCGCGCGGGCTTCGCCAACGCCAAGTTCGGCGAGGAGAAGATGGTGATGCGCACCACTCGCTACGGCAACCCCTTCGCCTACACCCGCTTCGAGTCCGAGGAGATCACCGAGCTCTCTCGTGACGACCTGTTCTACGTCACCCTCCCCGAGGGCACGGACCCCGCGACCTCGCCGGAATTCCAGGCGATGTGCGATCAGGTCCACGCGGTGGCGGATCAGGTGGAGGCCGAGTTCGCCCTCACCGGCGTGACGTACCGCCCCGCGGTCCACTGTAACGGCTGGCGCCCCGCCGACGGTCGCCCCTCGGGGCTCGATGCCTGGGGAGAGCTGGACTACAACTGGGTCCGCATCGACCAGTCTCCCGCCAGCATCGAGGTCGGCGCGCCGGTCACCGGTGAGTTCTCCCTGCTGTTCGACGGGGAGCAGACCCAGTCGCGCCTCCTGCTGCGCGGCTCGTTCACGGTGGACCGCATCAAGCGCGACAAGTGGGTCACCGACGATATCGAGGCGATCAAGATGGAGGAGAACGGCACGGTGCTCTGCGGCGAGAGCACCGCCGAGTAGCCGCCTGCGGCGGTCGCGGGGGCAGCGGAAGCGCGCCTCCGGCGCAGGGGTTGGGCGTGTACCGACCACGCCCTCTCGGGGGGCGCTCACCGGGCTTGGCGCGCTGGGGATGCTGGCTCGCCGTCCTCGCGACGCGGCCCGTGTCGCTGCCCCGGAGACATGCCAACACAGGTGTTCGTTCAAGAGAAGATCGGCCACAAGCGACGTGTCTGACGAAGCGCCCCGCAGGCAGGCGATCCGGTACGAGCGCATCTCGTTGTGGAACCACCCGCTTGTCCGAGGCTAGGCAGGACCCAGTACACGGGGCGGAGCGCGAGGCACGCGCCGATAACGCTGGTCTGTTCATGCTGGCACGCTGCCGCGACGCATCACGGGAGCGGCGGGGGCTGCAGGGGGCTGCTGAGCCCGAGCCGATCGTCACGATGGCCGCGGCGTCGTCCATCACATAGGATCGTCTGGCGAATCGGCGGCTGTCGTGAGCAGGGGGCGGACGCGTGGGCCGGAGGTCCTGGCAGGGGCCCTCGGGAGGCCTCGCGCACCAGGTTGCAGGCCTGTGGGTGCTGGGTGACGCCGTCGCAGCCACTCCCGAGCTGGAGGGGGGGAGGCCGCGCTGCGCGCGCCGGTGGGCCGCTCAGATCCCCAGGCTGACCGTGCCCCAGGCCCTCCCCCGGGCGACGGTGAACGAGGCGCTCGGCCTGTGGGCTGCCTTGGCGCGTGCCAGCGCCTGCCGCACCTCCTCCGCGCTGTGGACCTGCTGCCCGTCGATGGCGACGATGGCGTCCCCCTGCCGCAGCCCCTCCAGCGCCCAGCCCCCCGCAGGGGACGCGACACGCACCGCCACCACCCCCGCCTGCACCGCCAGCTCCACCCCGAGGGTGCCGGCCAGGATGCGCTCCGGGAGGTCCGCCGGTACCCGCGAGGTGGGCAACTGGACGGTGCGTCGAGAGCCCCCTCGGAGCAGCGCCAGCTCCACCGTCACCCCCGGCTTGAGCACCGCGAGCTGAGCGTTGAGATCGGCGCGGGAGCGGAGGGCGTGCCCGTTGACCTCGAGCAGCACGTCGCGCTCTTGCAGCACGGTCGCAGCCTGGGGGAACACCCTGGTGAGCATCACCCCGCCGCTGAGTCCCATCGCGCGCAGGGTCCTGCTCGACAGGTCGGCGAGATCCGCCGCGAGCCAGGGGGCGTCCACCGAGCCGTAGCGGGCCAGATCCCGCGCGACCTTGAGCGCGCGGTCCACCGGGATCGCGAAGCCGATCCCCTCCGCCTTGGTGAAGATCGCGGTGTTGATCCCGATCAGCTCCCCGTCCAGGTTGAGCAGCGCGCCGCCGGAATTGCCGGGGTTGATGGCGGCGTCGGTCTGGATGTAGCCCTGCCGGACCCCCTGCTGAAGCTCCATCTCGCGCTCCACCCGCGAGATGACCCCGGTGGTGACGCTCTGGCCGATCCCGAACGGGTTGCCGATGGCGATCACCGTCTCGCCTAGCAGCAGGTCCTCCGAGGAGCCCAGCTTGACCGCCCCCGTCGCCCCGGCGTCCACCTGGAGCACCGCCAGATCCAGGCTGGTGTCCAGCCCCAGCAGCGTGCCGTCCCAGGCCCTCCCGTCGTCGGTGTGGACCCTCACGGTGCGCGCGCCGTCGACCACGTGCGCGTTGGTGAGCACCAGCCCGTCGCCGATCAGCACCCCAGAGCCAGCGCCGGCCCTGGTGCTGTCGGCCCACGAGAAGGGGCTGGAGCTGACGGTCTCGGTCTCGATCGAGACCACCCAGGGGGCCGCGGCCTGGACCGCCTCTACGACCGGGGTGTGGCGCACCTCAGAGGCGAGGGCGCCCACCGCCAGCAGCAGGGCTAGTCCAGCCATGGCGTCACGTAGGCCCGGAGCTGGGCGCCCATCAGCGCGCCCGCCTGCTGCGCGACCACCTTGCCCCCCTTGTAGACCACCAGGGTCGGGATGGCCCGCACCCCCAAGGTGGCCGCGGTGCGCTGGTGCCGGTCGGTGTCGACCTTGGCCACGATCAGTCGCCCCGCGTACTCTGAGGCCAGGTCCGCGAGGTGGGGCGCCACCGCCTTGCAGGGGCCGCACCAGGGGGCCCAGAAATCCACCACCACCGGCGCGGTCGCGTGCTCGATCAGCCCGCCCAGCTCGTAGTCGTCCACCTCGATAGGGGCGGCGTTGAGGGGCGCCTTGCAGTGGCCGCAGGTGGGGGAGGCGGTCATCTTGTCGATGGGGACCCTGTTGGGCTTGCCGCACGAGGGGCAGGGGAACACGAGCTTCTCGAACACGGGGACCTCCGGAGGGCGGCGGGAGCACCCCGCGCCGTGCCTAACCTGCGCACCGGCGGTGAAAGGTAAAGGGGGCGCCGCTCACCGGGGACCGCGCACCGGGGTCCCGGTGAGGCGCGCCGCCCGCTCCTGAGCCAGCGCCGCCTCGTACCGGGCCTGGGCGCTGCCCACCGCGGCGCCGGTGAGATCGCGCTCCCTGTCGAGCAGCTCCGCCACGGTGAGCCTGCCCTCCTGGTGGGCGCGCTGTGCCTGCTCCAGCGCGGCGGCGGCGAGCTGGAGGCGGCGCTCCGAGAGGGCCAGCCGCTCCACGCTCAGGTGCTCCTCCTCGCCGGTGCGCTCCCGCAGCAGCGCGCTCTCCAGCTCGGCCTGCCTGAGGCCCTCCGCCGCCGCGCGCGCCTCGGCAGCGGCGGCCCTGGCCTCGCCCAGCACCACCCCCGTGTCCAGGCTCCACTGGGCCACGATCCCCGCGTCCCAGGACCCGTTCCACTCGGCCACAGCGGGGAAGTAGCGGGAGTTGGGGTTGGCGTACTGGGCCCCCAGCCGCAGGGCGACCTGAGGCGCTAGCGCTCCGCGCGCGGCCCTGGCCCTGGACTGGGCGCTCGCCTCCGCGGCTCGCGCGGTGTGCAGCGCCGGGCTCTGGGCGCGCACCACCGCGGCGCTGGGGGTGAGCGGCGCCGCCGCGAGGGTCGGGGCCTCTGGGGCCAGTGGGGCCTCCGCCCCCACCCCCAGCAAGGCGCGCACCGAGGCCTCCGCCAGGCGTGCCCGCGACGCCGCGCCCGCCAGCTCCAGCTCCACCTCGGCGCGCCGCAGCGAGACCGTCGCAAGCTCTAGCGCAGTGGCCCTCCCCGCGCCCAGCGCCCGCTCCGCCTGCTGCTCCCGGGCCAGCAGGGCGTCGCGGGACCGCTCCAGGCTCTCGACCACCTCGCGCGCCAACCACAGCCCGTACCAGGCCTCGGCCAGCCGCAGGTGGAGCGCTCCGAGCCCCTCCACCTGCTCGCCCTCTCTCGCGCTCACCCCCGACCTGGCGGCGGATCGGGCGCTGTGCAGGGCGCCACCGGCGAAGAGCGGCTGGGTGAGGGTGGCCGAGAGGGAGGAGCGCTCGGTGATCACCTCGCCCAGCTGCATCGGCTCGGGGCTGCTCCCGTCGGGCAGGGTGAGGGGGATCTGGATCAGCGCCGGGGGCACCTCGGAGAGCTGCGCGTAGGACGCCTGGAGTGACAGGCTGGGCAGCAGCCTGCCGGTGGCCGCCTGGGCCCTCGCCTCAGCCGCCTCCACCCGATCCTCCAGGGCGCCCGCGGCGGGGTGGCGATCCTGGGTCAGGGCCCACGCCTCGTCGAGGGTGCGGATCGGCTCCGCCCGCGACACCGCCGGCAGGGTCAGCAGGGCCACTAGGCCGAGCGCTCCGGCGCCAGGCAGCCCCCTAGGCCGCCAGCTCGCCAGGGACTCCACCGCGTCGTACAGCACAGGGATCACGATGAGCGTCAGCAGGGTGGAGGCGGACAGCCCACCGATCACCGCGGTGGCGAGGGGCGAGAAGCGCTCCGCACCCAGCGCCCACTCCATGTGGAGGGGGATCATCCCCACCACCGTGGACACTGAGGTCATCAGGATCGGCCGGAAGCGGGCCGACACCGCGTAGCGCAGCGCCTCGCGCCGCTCCACACCCGCAGCGCGCTGCTCGCGGGTCACGTCCACCAGCAGGATCGCGTTGTTCACCACCGTCCCCACCAGGAGCACCAGCCCCACCATCACCGGCATCGACACCGGCTTGCCCGACAGGATCAGCGCCGCGGCCACCCCGGAGAGCGAGAGGGGGATCGCCGCCATCACCACCACCGGGTGCAGGAAGGAGCGGAACTGCGCCACCAGCAGCAGGTAGACCGCCACCAGGCTCACCCCGAGGGTTCCGAGGATCTGCCCGCGGGCGTCAGCCAGATCGGCGTTCTCGCCCGCCACCTCCAGCGTGTAGCCCTCCGGCAGGGTCAGGGTGGCGAGGGCAGCCTCGGCGTCGGACACCGCGAAATTGAGCGGCCTGCCGTCGATGAGGGCGGTGACCTCCAGCACGCTCGCCAGGTCCTGGCGGGTGTAGAGGCCCTGCCCCACCACCTCGCGCGGGGACACCAGATCGCGCAGCCGTACGCGCTGCCCGCTCTCCCCCAGGGGGAGGGTCCAGTCCAGCGGCCCCGCCTCGTCGCGCGCCACCCGGAGCACCACCGGCTCCGGCCTGGCGAGGGGCAGGCGCAGGTCCCCCACCCGCAGCCCCTCTCCTCCCGAGGCGAGGGTCAACGCGACGGTCCTAGGGCTGATCCCCACCTGCGCCGCGCGCTCCTCGTCCACCGCCAGCTCGACACGGCGCAGGTCGCGCCGCCACAGGCGATAGGGCTGCACCACCCCCGGGACCCCCGCCAGCCGGTCCCTCACCGCGTCGCCGAGCGCGTCGAGCACCAGCGGGTCCGGCCCCGACAGCCTGGCCACGATCGGCGCCAGGGTGTTGGCTTTGGCGGTGGCACCCACGTCGGTCACCGAGGCGTTCGCCACACCGGGCGCTCCAACCAGCCAGCCGCGCACCTGGTCCTCCACCTCCCACAGGGTGGCCTCCCGCTCGGTGCGGGGGCTCAGCGTCACGCTGATCAGGCCCTGGGTCGAGCCCATCGCGCCGGAGCCCCCCGCGAAGATCATCCCCTGCTCGAAGCCCGCCTGGGACTGCACCAGCACCACCTCCGGCAGGGCCCGGAGCGCGGTCTCCAGCTCCTGCAGGGTGGCCCTGGTCCGCCCCAGCGAGGTGCCGGACTCCATCTCTACCGCGACGATGAAGGCGCCGCTGTCCATCTTCGGGAGCATGTTCATCCCTCCTGCCAGCAGCCCCGCCGTCCCCCCGGCGAAGCTCAGGCCGGCGATCAGCAGGGTGAGGGCCCTGTGGCGGAGCCCCAGGTCGAGGGTCCGCAGATAGAGGGCCCTGGTGCGGGACATCAGCCGCTGGAAGGGGCTGGCGATCCACCCCGCGATCTGATCGATCCTGCCGCCATCCTGGGCGTAGAGGGTGAGCACCGGCACCGCCACCAGCGCCACCACCACCGAGGCGGTGAAGGCGATCAGCAGGGTCTCGGCCAGCGGCCCGAAGGTCTTGCCTATGAAGCCGGTCATCCCCATGAGGGGCACCAGCACGATCAGGGTGGTCGCCGCCCCCGCCAGCACCGCAAGCTGCACCTCGTCCGCGCCGCGCACCGCCGCCTCCAGCGGGTCCAGCCCCTCCTCGTCGCGCAGGCGGACGATGTTCTCCAGCACCACCACCGAGGCGTCCACCACCATCCCCACCGCCAGGATCACCGCCGAGAGGGTGACCATGTTCAGCTCCAGCCCCACCTGCCCCATCCCCCAGAAGGTGAGGGCGTAGGCGAGGGGCATGGACAGGATGGTGACCATCGCGGTGCGGGCCTTCCCCAGGAACAGGAACAGGATCAGCGAGGCCAGGGCCAGGGCCTGCCACACGTTGTCGAGCAGGGCGGCGACGCTGTCCTCCGTAAACGTGGCGCTCTCCTCCCCCGGCACCAGCTGGAGGGAGGGGAGGGCGATGGACAGGGCCTCGATCTCCTGGCGCAGCCCCCCGACCACCGCCACGGTGTTGGCGTCCTGAGCGCCGTACACCTGCACCGCGATCCCGTCCTGGCCGTCCACAGAGAACCACGCCTCGTCGTCGAGCCCCCCTCGCCGCACCTCGGCCACGTCTCGCAGGTGCAGCACCGCACCGCCCGGCATGGGGATCGGCAGGTCGAGCAGCGCCTGGGGCGACGCGATGCGCTGGTCCACCCTGAGCAGGGTCTCCTGCTCCTCGCCCCGCACCCTGCCCGCTGGCGCCGAGAGGTTGCTCTCGCGGAGCAGCTGCGCCAGCCGGGGCAGGGGCACCCCGTAGCGCTCCAGCGCCTGCGGGTCTGCGTCGACGATCACCGCGCCCACGCCCCCGCCGAAGACGTCCACCGCGGCCACGCCGGGCACCCGCTGGAGGCGGGGGGCGATCAGGTCCTCGGTGATGCGGCGGGCCTCTACAGGGTCCGCGGCGCTCACCGCCAGGGAGTAGATCGGCTTGTCCGAGGTTGAGAAGGTCAGCACGCGCGGCTGTCCCGTCCCGTCGGGGAGCTGGCCCGACACCCTGGCGATGGCGTTCTGCACGTCCACCGCGGCGAGGGCCACGTCGCGGTTGTAGGCGAATTCCACCGTCACCATCGACAGGTTGTCCTGCGAGACGCCCCGCAGCTTCACCATTCCGTCGAGGGAGGCAAATTCCTCCTCCAGCACCCGGGACAGGTCCTCGGCCACGTCGGAGCCCGCAGCGCCGGGCCAGGTGGTGACCACGTTGACCAGCGGGGGGGCGGTGTCGGGGAACAGGCGCACCGGCAGGTCCCGGTAGGACACAAGGCCCAGGAGCAGCGCCGCCAGGATCAGGGCCCACACCGCGTGGCGGTGGTCGACAAACCAGCGGGTCAGGCTCATCGGGACACCTCCACCGTGAACAGCTCCCGCTCCGCGGGGAGCCTGGCGCCAAGGCCCAGCACCACCTTGCTGCCCGCCGGGGGGGAGGGGCTCACCGCCACCCAGCCGTCCTGCCTGGGGCCCGCGGTGACCTCCAGGGCCGAGGGGTGGCCCCCCTGGACCACGGTGATCCACTGCCTGCCGTCCTCCACAAACAGGGCGGCGGCGGGCACAGCGCCCTGTTCCTCCACCTCGCGCTCGACGAAGAGCAGCCCGCGCTGCGCGCCGGTGAGCAGCCCCCCCCCCGGGAGCGCGACCCGCACCTCCACCGTCTTGGCTGGCCCCACCGCGCGGCTGCCCACCGCGAGCACCTGGGAGCGGATCGGCGCACCCCCAGGCACCTCGATCCGCACCGGGCTGCCGGGGCCTACCCCCCTGCTCAGGTCGCCGGTGGACAGGTGGGCGACCAGCACCTGCTCCCTGCTCCCGAAGGCTGCCAGCGGGGTGCCCGGCATCACCGCCTGCCCCACGTCGACCAGCGCGTCGAGCAGCACCCCGTCGAAGGGGGCGCGCTCCGCTCTGCGGGCCGCGATCGCCCGCACCTCGTCCTCCGCTGCTGCAGCCGCCTCCGCCGCGAGGGACGCCCCCCTGCAGGCCCGCTCGCTCTGATCCACGCGGTCCGAGGGCACGTCCCCCGCGGCTCCCAGCCTGCGGTCCACCTCCAGCCTCCCGCAGGCGTGGTCGCGCTCGCTCTCTGCACGCTGCCGCTCGGCGGAGACCCTGCTCAGGCGCGCTGCCAGCTCGGGCGAGGTGAGGAGCACCAGCGGCGCCCCCGCCTCGACAGCGCCCCCCTCCGCGACCGGCAGGTCCGCGACGACCCCCTGCACCTGGGCCAGCAGGTTGACCGATCGCGCCGGGCTCACCGTGCCCAGGGCCCGCAGCCCCTCCACCACCGGCCCCACCCTCACCTGTGCGGTGCGGACCGGGATCGGCGCCGGCGCCGGTGGGGGCTGCTGGCAGCCGGCGAGGGAGAGCCAGATCAACGAGAAGTAAGTGATTGCTTTCAAGGTGGCTCCTGAGAAGACTCAGCGGGTGAGCAAGCGGGAGAGGGTGTCCCAGTCGCGGTCGACCCGCGCTGAGAGGCCGACGTTGTCGGCCTGGTGGAGCATCGCATAGGTGAGCAGGGTCCCCTGCACCACCGGGAGCAGCCGCTCGGCGCTCAGGCCCTCGGGGAGCGAGCCCTCCAGCTCCAGCTCCGACAGACAGGCGAGGACAAAGGACACGTTGCGCTGCTTCCACTGCTCCACCTTGCCGCGCCCCGCGGGTCCCGCCGCGTGGAGCAGCTGCTCGGAGAAGATCAGCCGCCCCAGGGAGTGAGCGGCGCCGATCAGCAGGGCGCGTGACCGGAAGAAGCGCTCCAGCCGCTCCAGCGGGGGGAGCCGGGGCGCGGGGAAGGCCGAGAACATCAGCCGCTCCAGCAGGTCCATCGAGGCCAGCAGGATCTCGGTCTTGTCCTTGAAGTGGCGGAAGATCGTCCCGTCGGTGATCCCAACACGCGCCGCGATCGAGCGGGTGGTGACCTTGTGGATCCCCTCCTCGGAGAGGATCTCCAGGGCGGCGGTTGCGATCTGCTCCCGGCGGGTCTCGGTGTTCTCGTACTGGTGCGTCATGGTGGCCCCAAAAGAAGTGAGCACACACTTGCATATCCCCCACAGCGCGCGTGACAAGGCCTCTGACGCGGCAGACCCGCTGATCGGCCTTGATCGTCGTCTCGCCCCCGGGGGCATGAGGCGCACCGCTCGGCGGTCCTGTAGGGCCTGAGCGAGCGCCTCCTCGCTGGCCTCGCGCGCTGCGGCATCCGTTCCACAGCGCGGTGTAGAGGTCGCGGTGCTCGGCCTCGAAGAACCGCTCCGCCGGGGTGGTCCGGTCGGTTGTGGAGGTCGTGGACCGCCGTGAGGGCCGCGCGCTTCGTCTCGGTGAGGCGGTGCAGTCCCTGGTGGAAGCGGGCGAGCTGCCCGTCGCGCCCCTCCACACAGGAGCTGGATCGCTGGAACAGCACGGCGCAGGTCTTCACTTCGGCGTCGAGCTGCTCGGCGGTCTCGGCGTCGAGGTGCTGCGGCGGGTGATCGGGTGATCGGGGGCTTGCAGGGGCGCGAGCAGTCTATCGGCGGTCGCTGCGAGGTCGCGTCGGTCCTGTGCCAGCGTCGCGAGAGGCGACCTGCTGGAGGTACAGGCATGAAACCAGCCGGGTGGCGATCTCTGCACGCAGGGCGGACGGGATGTCCAGGCTCGCGAGGCGGAGGGCGAGCTCGGGGTGGACGGAGCCGATCGTGGCCACCAGGTCCACGGTGACCCGGCGGGCCCTGTCGATCATGGCGCAGCACCGCTGCGAGAGCACGGCACGGTCGGCGACCTGATCGATGACCGCGAACCGGGCAGCCAGGAGCGCCTCTGGCTGCTCGGTGTCGTGGGCGGCGCCGTCCTTGGGCCGATAGCAGTGGTCGTCGATGGAGAGCCCGCGGATGGCCTCTCGGCACGCCTGGTGATGGGCGAGCGCGGCATCGACCGCCTCTTGCGCAGCTTCCACGGCCTGCTGGGCGACCTCGATGCGACCCTTGAAGTCGGGAGGGCGCCCCGGCCCGTGGCTCTGCTCGCGCCAGACCACGCGTGCCGGGATGTGCTGCTCCCTGATGCGGACCGCCTCCTCGTGACGCTCGGCCGCCTGCCGCGCTCGTTGAGCCAGTGCGCGCGCCGTCGCCTTGCTCAGGTCGTGCTGGGGGTGGAACAGGTCCGGGGAGTGGTGGGCCTGCAGATCCTCGGTGTGGCGAAGGAGTGCCTCGCCCTGGTCGCTGGTAGCACCCGGACGGGCAGGCCCCGCAGAGCCTCGTCGAGCGTCGGGTCCAGGTCCTCGCGTCTCGGCGCTCGACGCAGCGCTCCAGCAGGGAAGCTGGACGCGGGCTCGATCGCCACGAGGCAGGTGCTGGGGTGGAAGGTCTCGTCTTCAAAGACAGTCAGGAACCTCGGCCAAGAACAGGCGTCTTCACATCGCAAACGACGGTAGGAGGCGGCTTCTGGTTCTCGTGGCGCCGACCGCCAGGGGGGCTTGATCCTTGTCCGC
>JAFGVK010000202.1 GCA_016938035.1 Deltaproteobacteria bacterium
CGGACTCGACAACGACTGCGACGGAGACATCGACCTCGACGCGGTAGACGCCACCGCCTGGTACTCCGACCTCGACGGCGACCTCTACGGCGACCCCGCAGCCCAGACCCTCGCCTGCCTGGCCCCCGCCGACACCGTCGCCAACGCCCTCGACTGCGACGACGCCCACGCCTCCGCCAAACCCGGCGGCACCGAGGTCTGCGACGGGCTCGACAACGACTGCGACGGGGACATCGACCTCGACGCGGTGGACGCCCTGCGGTGGTTCGCCGACGCCGACGCCGACGGGCACGGCGACCCTGCCACTGGAGCCAGGTCCTGCGACGCGCCCGCTGGGGCGATCCTCGACGGAACCGACTGCGACGACGCCAGCGCAGACCGCTTCCCCGGCAACCAGGAGGTCTGCGACGGGCTCGACAACGACTGCGACGGCACCCCAGACGACAACGCCGCCGACGCGGGCACCTGGTACACCGACGTGGACGACGACGGCTACGGCCTGGACGGCACCGCCGTCAGGGCCTGCGCCCAGCCCGAGCTCTCGGCCCCCCGCGGCGGAGACTGCGACGACACCACCGCAGACCGCTTCCCCGCCAACCCCGAGGTCTGCGACGGGGTGGACAACGACTGTGACGGGGACGTGGACGACAGCCCCTCCGACGCCGTCTGGTACTACCAGGACCTCGACCGCGACGGCTTCGCCGGGTCCCTGGTGAAGGAGCGCGCCTGCGCCGCCCCTGGCAGCAGCGGCTGGTACCTGACCGCCGAGGACTGCGATGACGTGGACCGCGCGGTGCACCCTGGCGCCGACGAGCGGTGCAACGGCTACGACGACGACTGCGACACAGAGATCGACGAGGACGCGGCGGTGGACGCGCCCGAGTGGTTCGTGGACGCGGACCTCGACGGCTACGGGAGCCCCTCCGCCACCGCGCCGGCCTGCGCGCTCAGGCCAGGGCTCTCGGCCTGGGACACCGACTGTGACGACGGCGCCCCACGCCTGCGTCCCGACAGCCTGGACATCCCCGGCGATGGGGTCGACCAGGACTGCGACGGCGTGGACACCGTGGCCGAGGTCTATTTCGCCTCACGCGACCACGCGCGCCTCACCGCCCTCGAGGCCGACACCGGCCGCTACCGCTGGTCGATCCCCGGCCTCACCGGTGCGCTGGGGGTCGCCACCGCCGAGGACGGGAGGATCTGGGTCACCAGGCAGGACGCGGGCGGCTCGCTCGCCCTGGTGAACGAGACCCGCGACGGGGTCGAGGACGTGCTCACCGGGATGGGGGAGCTGCGCCTGATCTGGTGGGACGCCTCCACCGAGACCCTGCTGATGGTCGAGCTGAGCGCGGGGGCGGTGCTCGAGGTTGACCCCGCCACCGGCGCGGTGGACGAGCTGATCGCCGGGCTCGACAACCCGTACCAGGCCCTCAGGCTCCCCGGACAGGAGGAGGTCTATGTCTCCCTCGCGTCCACCCCTGCGCTGCTGGTCCTGAGCCCCAGCACCGGGGACACCAGGTCCATCCCCCTGCCGCTCCCCGCTGCGGGCCTGGCGCTGGATGGGGCCGCCGGGCTCTACCTGTCCACCGGCGCCGAGGGCGACCTGCTCCACCTGGACCTGGGCACGGAGGTCGCTACGACGGTCTACGATCACACCGACGGCACCGTGCTCAAGCGCTGGGGCCTCTGCCCCCACCCGGACGGCGCCTCGCTGCTCTCGCCGGTGCACGACACCACCAGGGTCGACCGCTTCTTCACCCACACCGAGGCGCTGACCCGCTTCTCGCTCGGCCAGCTCAACACCCCCATAGGCTGCGCCTCCAACGCCCTCTACGACGCCGACGAGGACGGGTACACCAGCGCCCTCTACGGTGGGGAGGACTGCGACGACCTGGACCCCGACATCCACCCTGGCGCCGCCGAGGGATGCGACGAGGTGGACCGGGACTGCGACGGCTCCCCGGGGGGCGACGCGGACCTGGACGGCTACTCGGACAGCGCCTGCGGCGGCTCCGACCCCGACGACGGAGACCCGGCCACCCACCCAGGCGACGGCGTCCACCCGGACGGCGCCTCCTGCGCGGACGTGCTGGACCGCGGCCTGTCGCGGGGCACGGGGCGCTACCTGATCGACCCTGACGGGGACGGCCTCAGCGACGAGGCGTGGTGCGACATGGTCTCAGACGGCGGGGGGTGGACCCTGGTGGGCACGGTGGTCAACGACGGCGCGCGCCACTGGAATTCCCTCGCGGCCTGGACCGACGCCTCCACCTTTGGCGCCCTCGACGACAGGGTCGCGCATGACTACAAGTCGCCGCTGTTCTCCAGCCTGGAGGGCACCGATCTGCTCGTCGATACCGGCGAGTACGCCTTCTCGATGGTGGGGCCGCTCGCGCTCCAGAGCCTCGCGGGCCTCCTGAGCGCCGAGTACGACGCCTCGGCCTGCTCCACCGATTTCATCCACACCGGGGCGGACTGGTCGGACCTGCTCTCGCCCCAAGCCGAGGACATGCTGGGTCTGGTGGTGCGGCCCTGGGACAACAACGCGAGCTGCTTCCCGAGCGGCAACGAGAACAACATCCTCGGCTTCCTGTTCACCAACGCGTGGACCTACGGCCTGGGAAACACCCCCAGCGGCCAGGGCACCTGGATCACCCACGACAACGCGATGCCCAAGCTGAGCGCCATGACGCCCACGGCCTGCGCCGGAGGCTACCCCTGCAACAGCCTGGGCTACCGCTACGGCGGGACGACCTGCTACGACACCTCCTGCAAGACCGCTGGCACCGCGGTCTACGTCAGGTAGGTCCTCCCGCCCCCAGGGGGCTGGCTCGGGCCGCGAGGGCCCGGGCATTGCGCCACAGGGTGCTCTTCGGTAGACGGCTCCGCTGTGTGCTCCCCCGAACCGCTCAAGCGGCCAGCGTCAGATCAAGATCGCGGCCGCCGCGGCGAGGAAGGCCCCCACCCCCACCCCGAGGAGGGTGACCTCCACCAGGTGGCGGAGGGGCACCTGGACCGGAGCCCCCTGCGGCTGCGGCGCGGTGGAGGGCAGCGGCCCAAAGCTCAGCCCCACCACCGGGGTAGGGGTCGCCTGGCGCACCGGGGCCGAGCGGAGGGTCGCGTCGCGGTCCCCGAAGCTGGGGAGGGCGAAGAGGGGCAGCTCATCGATGGCGTAGCGGGCGTGGCGGGGCATGGCGACCTCCTGGGGCTCCTGACGCAGGATGCGCACCGATCATCGACGATCGCGCCCGACGCGACGACTTCTGACAAGGCCGGGGCCGCGGTGACGCGCGGACACAGGCGGTGAACCGACCGGGCCCGCGACAACCACCGCCCACATCGCGCCCGCTGGTGGGCTACACCAGGAGGACACCACCGAGAGCCCGCCCATGCCCGACCAGCAAGCCCTCCAGTCCCTCCTGAGGCGCATCGACGACCGCCCCTACCCCGCCTACCGCGACCTCACCGGCACCTGGAGCCTCGGCTCCAGGACCCTGATCCTCGATCACGTCCAGGGCGACCCCTACGCCAGCCCCTCCAGGGTGAGGCTCAGGGTCGCCACCGACGTCCCCGCGCGGATCCTCGCCCATACCGACGCCCGTGAGGCCGCTGAGGACGGGCTCCTCAGGCGCTTCGGCGCGGCGCTCTGGAGCGGCCAGGTGGGCTCTGGCAGGTCGGGCGAGCTGCGGATCTACCGGCCTGGCCCCGAGGTGGTGGAGCGCTCCGCCCTGCGCCTGTTGCCCGACGGCACCGCGGAGGTGCGCTTCACGGTGGGCCTCCCCGCCCAGGGCAGGAGGGTGCTGGGGAGGCAGGCCTACGAGCTGCTCACCCGCCACCTCGACGCCCCGTGCGGGGCGCTGCGCTGGGACGAGGGGCTGGAGGCCCACGTGCGATCGGTCCAGGTGCAGCGGGCGCTCCGTCGGCAGCTCTCGGAGCGGGGTCTAGTCGCCTTCGTGGCCGATGGCAGCGTGCTGCCACGCGCCTCCGGCGTGGACGCAGCGCCGCTGCCCAACGCGATCCCCTGGACCTCCCCGCCCTCGCTGCGCGTCACCCTCCAGAGCCCAGCCGGCGAGGTGAGCGGCACCGGGTTCCCCGAGGGCGTCACCCTGATCGCTGGCGGCGGCTTCCACGGGAAGTCCACCCTGCTCCAGGCGCTCCAGCGCGGGCACCTGGACCACATCCCAGGCGACGGCAGGGAGCTGGTGGTGAGCCTGCCGAGCGGGGTGAAGATCCGGGCCGAGGACGGGCGCAGGGTCGAGGCGGTGGACATCTCGCCCTTCCTGCGGGACCTCCCTGGGGGGACCGGCACCGCCCCCTTCTCGACTGAGGACGCCTCTGGCTCCACCTCCCAGGCGGCGGCGCTGGTGGAGGCCGCAGCGTCAGGGGCACGGCTGATCTTCCTCGACGAGGACACCTCGGCCACCAACCTGCTGGTGCGCGACGAGCGAATGCGGGCCCTGATCCCCGCCGAGAGCGAGCCCATCACCCCGCTGGTAGAGCGGATCCAGCAGGTCCACCGCACCTGGGGGACCTCGTCGGTGCTGGTGGTGGGCGGGGTGGGTGACTTCCTCGCGGTGGCCGACACCGTGCTGGTGATGGAGGGCTGGCGGGCCCGCGAGGCCACCGCTGAGGCCCACGCCATCGCCCCCACACCCCCACCGTCGCCCGGGCCCCTGCCCCAGGTGCGGGCCAGGATCCCGCTGCCTCGGGACGCAGGGCCGATGAAGGTCCGTGCGCGCGACGACCGCGCCATCCGCTACGGGGAGGAGGACATCTCACTGCTCGCGGTAGAGCAGGTGCTCGACGCTACCCACGCCAGCACCATCGGCGAGGCGATCCGCTTCCTCTACCAGGAGCTGGTGGACGGCGAGCGCGACATGACAGCGCTGCTGCGCGCCCTGGACGCCATCCTGGACGACGAGGGCGTGGAGGCGCTCTCGTCCCGAGGCTACCCGACGGGGGACCTGATCCGCCCCAGGCGCCACGAGGTCGCGGCGGCGCTCTCCAGGCTGAGAACCCTCACCGTCCGGCGCTGACCGAGGTGACCTCCACCTCGGCCGAGAGCCGGGCGCCCAGCTGACGCAACCCGGCGCTGAGGCCGTCCCCACTGGACTCGGCGCGCAGCAGCCTGAGCCGCAGCCCCTCCACCTCGTGCAGCGCGGTGCGCTCCTGTGCCTCTAGCCGCGCCGCATCACTGCGGAGGAGGTCGAGCTCCGCGAGGCGGGCCTCCACCGCCCTGAGTTGATCCGCGAAAACCGGCTCCTGCTCGTGCCGCCGCAACAGCGCCGCCCGCTCCTCGTACAGGTCAGCGCGGGCCCCCTCCCCCGCCCCCGCCGCGAGCGAGAGGCGCCTCGCGTGGACCGCCTCTGCGCCGCGCTGCACCGCGAGCAGCTCGGCGAGCAGCGCCTCATCGGGCTCTACCAGGGCCGCCCGGAGCTGTCCCAGCGCCCGGCCCAGGGCCACGAGGTAGGGGTCCTTGAGGGTGGCGCCCTGCTGCCCCTCGGCGGTAGCCGCGGCGCTCAAGGCGAGAGGTCCCCGCCCCCGAGCCGCGAGGAGCCACAGCGCCCACGCCAGGTGGGTGAGCACCGCCACCCCCCACACGGCGATCCACGCCGCGGGGAGCCCCTCCCCCACCGAGGACCACACCGCCACCAGCGCGAACAACGCGAGGTGACCTGCCACCGCGAGCGCCGCGGTCCGCCTCGCGCCCGTGAGGCCCGTAGGGAAGAGTGAGGCGAGGGCGGGCTGCTCGGCCAACGGAGCCCACACCTCACCGCCGGGGGCCGAGGCTGGCTCCAGCCCGGTGAGCTCCCCCCGGCGCACCGCAACCAGCAGCTCTACTTCGGTGAGCTGCCGCTCTCCGAACGCAGTCTTGACGCGCCACGAACCCATGGTGCCTCCCGTTCCCGATACTATCCGCTTCCTCATCCCCGCTCAGGAGTCCCGATGCTCTGGATAGCCCTACTGCTCCCCTCCCTCGCCTCCGAGGACAGCTTCGTTCCCCCTCCCGTGGTGGGCGGACACCAAGCGGCAGCCGGGGCATGGCCAGACGCCGCGGGGATCTCCTACCGCGGATCCATCGAGTGCTCCGGGGTGCTGGTCGCTCCCCGGGTGGTCCTGACCGCCGGCCACTGCGACGGGGGGATCACCCAGGTCCAGCTGGACACAGTGGACTATGAGGCCGACAGCGGCGAGGTGATCGACGTTCAGCAGACCTTCGCCTACCCGGACTGGGAGCACAGCTACGACATCACCGCGATCCTCCTCAAGACCCCCGCCTCCGTCCCCCCGCGCCTGATCGCCTCGGGCTGCGTCGCTGAGGAGATTGTGGACCACGCGGACGTGGCGATCGTCGGCTTCGGCGCGCACGACCAGTACGGGTGGGAGTACGACTCCATCCTGCGCGAGGCCTTCACAGAGATCACCGACGCGGACTGTTCGAACCTCCATGACGGGTGCAACAGCGCTGTCAGCCCGGGGGGTGAGCTGGGCGCAGGAGGCGACGGCACCGACGCCTGCTACGGCGACTCGGGGGGCCCACTCTACCTGCTGACCGACAGGGGCGACTACCTCGTGGGGCTCACCTCCCGCGGCTACAACTGGGTCAACGTGCCCTGCAGGGACGGCGGCATCTACACTAGGCCCGACGCGGTGATCGACTGGATCGAGCAAGTGACCGGTCAGACGCTAGAGCGGGCGACCTGCAACAGCGCCCCAGCGCCCACCGCCCCGCTGCTCAACGTGCGGGTCAACCGCTCCGGCCTGCTGACCGTAGCCCCCCACGACCCGGACCTGGGCGACACCCACACCCTGGAGCTGGTGGCCCCCCCAGCGCACGGGGTCCTCGAATTCCAGGCTGGCACCCAGTTTCTCTACACGCCCGACCGGGGCTATGTGGGTCCTGACAGCGTGATCCTCCGGGTGGTAGACGACGGCACCCCCGCCGCGTCCGCGGAGCTAGAGGTGGAGATGGCGGTGCTCAGCCGCAAGGACTGGCGGGAGGAGACCGGGGCTGGCTGCGGCTGCGCGAGCCCCGGACCCATCGGGGGGTTCTCCGTCTTCCTCGGCCTGGTACCTCTGCTCTGGCGCAGGCGCGTGCGCTGATCGTCGGTCAACGCTCAGCGCGACACACAGCCGCGGTGCGAGGTGCGCCCCGCGCGGGAGCTGGGCCGGAGCTCGGCGCGAGCTCCGGTGGCCTCCCTGCTCGCTGGAGCCTGCCTCGCTGGCGCGCTGCGGCACGTCAGGAGCGCCCCACCCCCCGGACACCTGCCCCCAGTCGGCCGGTCCACGGCGCGAGGAAGCGTCAGACCGCGACGCCGAGGCGGTGACGCACCAGAGTCGGTCGGCCACCCGCCCCCGAACCATTGGCTCCTACCCGTGCTCGGTCGAGCGACACACTGACAGCTAGCGCCGCGGCGAGAGGGGGCCCCTCCTACGTCAAGACCGACCCACGCAGCGC
The DNA here is from genome assembly GCA_016938035.1 of Deltaproteobacteria bacterium. Classification (GTDB taxonomy): domain Bacteria; phylum Myxococcota_A; class UBA796; order UBA796; genus JAFGVK01. Next base: position 7,460 of record JAFGVK010000202.1, read on the forward strand.
TAGGGGCACGCGCTAACGCGACCCGATCCTGCAGGCATGGATTGGACACCACCCTGCCAGGAGATCCGGTCCAAGCACACCACATCGTGGATGCACCGGCTCGCCCAGGGCTCGGCCCGGCCCAGCGCCCGGTGCGGAGCGCGCGATATGCGTCGATAACGATGGTTCGTTCGTTTCGCCCCCCTGCCGCGACGCTCCCCATGCGCGGGCTGCACAGAGCTGCCGAGCCCGAGCCGATCGGTCGCGATGATCGCGAAGTCGCTCATAGCGTAGCACCTGCCATGCGAATCGACGGTTATCGTGAGCAGGTGGTGAACGCATCGGCCGGAGGTCCTGCCTGCGCCGTCGATCGCCCCCGCTCTTGAGCCTGCACCCGGGCGAGGCTGACGGCCGAGGCCCCCTCGCCGTACGGTGCCCGTCTGTTCCCACCAGGGAAGCGCCGGGCCGCCCTGAACGCGGAGTGATGGATCGAGCGCGCGAGCATCACCCCCCTGACCGCTACTCCTCGCCGTAGGCGAGCAGGTCCTCGGCGACGCTCTGCAGCAGCGGCAGCGCCAGGCGGATCAGGGTGCCCTCCCCCTCGCGGGAGTACAGCTCCAGCTCTCCCCCGTGATCCAGGGCGATCTCCCGCGCGGTGGACAGCCCCAGCCCGGTGCCTGGCGGATCGCGGAGGGTAAAGAAGGGCTCGAAGACCATCCCCAGCGCGTGCTCGGGGATGCCCACGCCGCGGTCCTCCACCTCCACCCACACCCGCCCGCCGTCGATCCAGGAGCGCACCGCGATGGGCGGTGCGTCCAGCCCCTCCACAGCGAGGCGGGCGTTCTCCAGCAGACCCACCAGAAGCTGGGAGATCTGCCCGGGGTTGCCGGTGAGGGACACGTCCGTCAGGCTCAGCTCCACCATGTTGACGGTCTGGCTCATCTCAAGCGCCGCCTTGATGGCCGCCCCGAGCTGGAAGTTCACGTCCTGCCTACCGCGGGAGTAGCGCGACAGCTCTCCGAAGAGCTGCACCACCCTGGTGAGGCCCGACTCCGCGTACTCAGCGTGGGCGCGGACCTCGTTGAGGGCGTGCAGCGCCTCCTCGCCGAGGCACCCCGCCGCCGCCGCGAGGCGCTCGAGCTGCCCAAGCGGCTCCTGGAGCTGACGGACCTGCGTCTGCACGTAGGCCATAGGGGCCTGGGCCTCGTGCACCATCCCGCGCGCGCGCCGGACCAGCACCTCGTCGCGCTTCATGGTGATGAGGCGCTCCTCCGCCCGCTTGAGGGCCTCCATCCGGCTGAAGAGGCTCTCGGTGAGCAGCGCGTTGTCCAGCGCCATCACCAGCTGCGAGGCGAGCACCTGGATGCGAGCTGCCAGCTTGTCGTCGAAGGATGGGGCGCCCTGCGCCCTGCGGATGAGGAGCGCGCCGTGGGTGAAGCTCTGGCTCGCCAGCGGCCACGCCACCAGGGGCGTGCTGACCACCACCCCGGGGAGCTTGTCCTGCTCCTCGGGGAGCACCACCGGCTCGAAATGCTGGAGGACCCAGCTCACCACCTCAAGGCAGGCGTCGCTGAACGGAGCCTGGGGCGCTGCCTCCCCTGCCGTCGCATGCACCAGCAGGAAGAGCGCGCCGTCGCTGACCGTCAGCACCGCCGCGTCGCGGGCGTCGAGCACGTCCACCGCCATGTCGAGGAGCGCCTGCGGCATGTGGTGGGTGTCCACCGGCTGGAAGCTGCCCGACAGCCCATCCGAGAACGGCGCCTCCACCGTCTGGTCGCGCCAGCTCTCAACCTCGTCGAGCAGGTCGGGCAGAGAGCGCACCGGGAGCCACTCCCCGAGAGACACCACCTCGACCAGGGTGTCCGTCTGCTCGCTGTCGGTGAGCGCCAGCACCTGCCGAGGACAGTCGCTCCAGCGCTTCACCTGCGCGAGGATCTGCTCCCTGCCCGAGCCCCTCAGGTTGACCACCAACAGCAGCCGCTCGGTGCCCCCACAAGGGACAGCGTCACCCTCCGAGGCCGAGACAACCTCCACGCCCTCGGACACCAGCAGATCCCTGAGGATCCCCTCCATCTGGTCCCCGACCTGGTACAGCACGACCTTGCTCATGGCCTCTCCGTGGGCACACTATGCCCCAATTCAGCGGGCGCCACAACGGCTCCCCCAGCGGCCTTACGCTTCTGTACACATCCCTTGGAGTGACCGCGGAAATAGCCTATGCTGCACCCTTCCCCGTAGCGTTGGGGGCACAGTCCCAAGAACAGGAGGGTCCATGACTCAGAAGGTCGTGATCATGGGAGCGGCAGGCAAGGACTTCCACGTGTTCAACACGGTGTACCGTGGGAACGCGCAGGCCAGGGTGGTGGCGTTCACCGCCACTCAGATCCCCGGGATCGACGGGAGGCGCTATCCCGCCTCCCTCGCAGGCGACAGCTATCCCGATGGAATCCCCATTGTCGAGGAGGAGCGCCTAGCCGCGCTGATCCGAGACGAGGGCGTGGACCACGTAGTCTTCGCCTACTCCGACGTGTCCTGGGACTACATCGCCGCGCGACGCGCGCTGGTAGAGGCGGCGGGAGCGACGTTCGAGACCGCCCCCATCGAGGAGACGATGATCCCCTCCTCCCGCCCCGTGATCGCGGTCTGCGCCGTCCGCACGGGCTGCGGTAAGTCCCAGACCACCCGCAAGGTGATGGAGATCCTGCAGCAGCAGGGCCTGCGCGTAGTGGCTGTGCGCCACCCCATGCCCTACGGCGACCTCGCCGCGCAGGCGGTTCAGCGCTTCGCGACCCTTGAGGACCTGCAGCTCCACCACTGCACGATCGAGGAGATGGAGGAGTACGAGCCTCACATCCAGGCCGGCTCCGTGGTGTACGCCGGGGTGGACTATGAGGCCATACTCCGGCAGGCAGAGGAGGAGGCGGACGTCATCCTCTGGGACGGCGGCAACAACGACCTCCCCTTCTTCAAGCCCGATCTCCACATCACCATCGTAGACCCCCACCGCCCCGGTCATGAGCTGAGCTACTACCCCGGCAGCCAAAACCTTGAGCGCGCCGACGTGGTCCTGTTCAACAAGATGGACACGGCCCCGGAGGCGGGCATCCAGGAGGTCGAGGCGAGCGTCCAGGCTCACAACCCGCACGCGACGGTGATCTACGCCGACAGCCCTGTCGCGACGGAGCACCCAGAGCTGGTGCGCGGGCGCAGGGTCCTCGTGGTAGAGGACGGCCCCACGCTGACCCACGGGGGGATGACCTTCGGCGCCGGCGTGGTGGCGGCCAGGGCCCTCGGCTGCACCCTGGTCGATCCTCGCCCGTGGACCACCGGGACCATCCGCGACACCTTCGCCAAGTACCCCGGCATCGGCGAGCTCCTCCCGGCGATGGGATACTCTGAGGGGCAGATCGCCGACCTGGAGGCGACCATCGCCGCGACCGACTGCGAGGCGGTGATCATCGGCACCCCGATCGACCTCGGCCGGCTGATCCGCATCGACAAGCCCCACACCAGGGTCAGCTACTCGCTTCAGGAGCGCTCTGGCCCCAAGCTGGAGAGCGTGATCAAGGCGGCGCTGGGCCTCTAGCGAGAGGGGGGCGCGGGCCCCCCCTAACGGAGTCCTCCCCCACCGACGGGGGCGCGGGGGCGCGGGGGCGCCGGGGGCGCCCCGTTCCCCTCCGCGGCGGGATCGGCTTGCCTTTGGCACAGCAAAGCGCGACACTCTGCCTGTCCCGCCTCGGAGGCCCCATGCCGTCGGATCCCAGCCAGAACGCCACCGAGGCCGCAGATCCCCTGATCGGCCAGGTGGTGGCGGGCCGCTTCAAGGTGAAGAGGCTGCTGGACCGAGGTGGGATGGGGAAGGTCTACCTCGCGGAGCAGGTGCCGCTGGGGCGCACGGTGGCCCTCAAGACCCTCAACATGGCCGATCCCAGCGGGGAGTATAAGCAGAGGTTCTTCCTGGAGGCATCTCACGCGTCCAAGCTCACCCACTCCAACACGGTGCGGATCTTCGACTACGGCGCCACCGGGGAGGGCCTCTACTTCATCGCGATGGAGTACCTGGAGGGGCGCTCTCTCGACAGGGTGATCAAGACCGCTGCCCCGCTCGATCCCCTGCGGGTGGTCCACATCGCCCAGCAGGTCTGCGGAGCGCTGGACGAGGCTCACGGGGCAGGGCTGGTCCACCGCGACCTGAAGCCCGGCAACATCTTCCTGATCCGCAACGGCGACGACGAGGACTTCGCCAAGCTCCTCGACTTCGGGCTGGTGAAGGACCTCGGCAAGGACTCTGGCCTGAGCCGGACCGACATGGTCCTGGGCTCCCCCCACTACATCTCCCCGGAGCAGGTGGAGGCCAGGCCGGTGGACGCCCGCACCGACATCTACGCCCTGGGCGTGATCCTCTACCACGCCCTGGCGGGTCAGCTCCCCTTCAGCGCCAGGAACGTCCTGGCGATGATGATGCAGCACGCCAGCAAGCCGCCTCCGACCTTCGCGGAGAAGGACGCCAACCTCAAGGTGCCCGCCAACCTGGAGGCGCTGGTGCGCAAGTGCATGTCCAAGGCCCCAGACCAGCGCCCCGCCTCGATGCGGGAGCTGCGCAGGGGGCTGCTGGCCTGCGAGCGAGAGCTCCGGGGCGCGGTGCCCTCGTTCACCCTGAGCTTTGATGGGGGCGCGGTCGTGGTACCGGACGGGGTGCTCCCCGAGGACCTGCGAGGCCACAAGCCTCCCCCTGCGCCTCCGCCCTCGGAGGCGATCAGCGAGCCCTCGCCCCGCACCGGCGAGCTCAGCAGCGCCACCCTCTCCCACACCCTGTCCCAGTCCCTGGTCATCCCCGTCAGGGTGGCGACCAGCGGCGCCGCGCTCTTCGTGATGCTGGCGCTGGGCCTGGGCTTCGCGGTGCTCTCTGGGGCCGCGGCGTGGTACCTAGTTCAGACCCCCGCCGCCCCACCCCCAGCAGAGGCAGCGGTCTCCCTGCGCGCGGTGACGGTGGTGTCCGACCCGGTCGGGGCGGAGGTCACCAGAGGCTACGATCTGCTTGGCAAGACCCCGCTCACCCTCGCGCTGCCGGAGGGGGAGGTGTGGGAGCTCGACCTCAGCGCCCCGGGCTTCGTCACCAAGACGGTATGGGTCGACGGCTCGCGGGCACGGCTGACGCTGGCGCTGGAGCCCACCGGTCTCTAGGGCGATCCATGGGCCCTCCAGGGCACCCGAGGGTACGGCCCCTCGCTCTTGGCGCATCCCTGACGCCATATGACTTGCGAGCAGGGCCTTCTCAGGACACTCTGCCTGACCAACCGGAGCTGACTATGCTGATCACCCTCCTCCTGTCCGCGGCCCTCGCCTTCGAAGCCACTGAGGCCCTCACCGACGATCTCAAGGACGGTGGGGGGATCGATGTGGAGCGCCCAGAGGCCCACGGGATCATCAACGGCGAGGACGCCACCATCGACAACTACCCCATGACCGGCGGCCTGATCTTCAAGGGCTACATCGACATGGGGAGCTACGGGGCTGGCAACATGTTCACCTTCATGTGCTCGTCGACCCTGATCGCCCCCGACGTGGTGATCCTCGCCGCGCACTGCGTGGACCCCGACGCGCTCACCTACGGCGGCATGGGCACGGTCTCCGACATTGAGTACGGCTGGACCCGGCAGGCGGACCTCACCGAGTGGGCCAGCGACACCCCCCCCTCCGGGTGGCCCGCGGACACCGCCCACGCCAAGGCCTGGGTGACCCACCCCAGCTGGGACATGAACGCGCTACAGGTTGGCCTGCACGAGAACTTTGACGTGGCGCTGGTCTTCCTGGAGGAGCCGCTCTTCGACGTCCCCCTTGGGACCCTCATCACCGAGGAGGAGTCGCACCAGATCGCGCTGAACAACGAGGTGGACGTGGTGGGCTGGGGCCAGCAGACGGCCACCTCGGGCTGGGATCCTCCTCCCGCAGGCACCTTCGCCCTGAAGCAGTGGGGCACGAGCTACATCGCCCAGCTCGACGCGGCGGAGTACCAGGTGGGCAGGATCGAGTCCGACGTGCGGAAGTGTCACGGCGACTCCGGCGGTCCCTCTTTCATGGAGGTGGACAGCAGCTCGCGAGAGTCCATGCGCCTGATCGGGGTGACCTCCCACGCCTACGACAACACCGACTGCAGCCAGACCGGCGGCGTGGACACCCGCATCGACCACTACCTCGACTGGATCGACGCTGAGATGCAGGCGCGGTGCGCGGACGGGACCCGCTCCTGGTGTGACCAGCCGGGGATCCTCGCGCCACCGATGGGTGTGTCCGACAGCTGGGCCGAGGTCGGCACCTCCGACTGGGAGCCCAAGGGCGGCTGCTCGACCCTCCCGGTGGGCGCCATCGGGGCCTGGGGGCTGGGCCTGCTGGGGCTCATCCGCCGCCGCAGGGCGTAGCGCACCACGGCTCGGGGGCTCAGCGCGGGGCCTTGTCCCTGTCAGGGGCCCGGGCGGCGGCGCGACCTCACCGGAGACGGCGCCTGCCTCCACGGGGCTCGCGACGCGCTGCGGAAGCCTCGGCTGAAGCGTCACAGCACCTGGAGCGGGTGGCCCCCAAGCGCGGCCCCTGGACCGCTAGGAGCAGGCTCCGGGACCTCCCCGCTCCTCCGGGACGGCGCCATGGAGGTGCTGCCCCGCGCCCGAGCGCACCACCCTGCCCAGGACCCGCGGCGCCCCTGGGAGCGCCCAGACGGGAGCGCGGACGCCCGACGCGCACCGCCGCCCACGCCGCGTCAGCCCTGAGAGAGCCTGACGATCTGAGCGCCGGTAACGACGCGATCGCGGCAGAGGTCCCGCTCGAGCAGCGCCACCACCGCCCGGCCCAGGCGGTCCGCCCCCAGCGGGCGGAGGGAGGCGAGCAGCGCCCCGCCACCCTCGCCAGGCACCAGCCCGTCGGGACGGAGCAGAGTCCAGGACATCCCCGACTCCACGGCCACCGCCTCCGAGACCCTGCGGGCCTGGATCACCGCGCCAGGGATCCACTCCACGCCCCTGCGGCTCAGGAGCACCATGCGGCCGACGCCCGCGCGCGCTCCCGCCTCCGCCAGTGACAGGGCGCGCTCCACCCCCTGCGAGAGGCCGTCACGCTCCGAACGCAGGGAGGCGATGGCCTCAATGAAGATGGCCTCACATCCGTCGAGGGCCGCGTCTAACGCGGACATGTCGGACAAATCGAGGGGGGTGGTCCCCTCGCCGCCCCACCCCGGGGGCACCTGAGCGAGCACCTCGACGCCAGCCACCCGCGCCGCAGCGGCCACCGCCTTGCCCGCGGTGCGGTGCGCCCCCTCGACAAAGAGCTTCATCGGAGTCTCCTCTGACCGGGGGGCACCGAGCGGTCAGACCACCGACACCCTGGTGTTGAACGCGGGCGGGTTCTCCATCACCTTCTTCACCGCGCACTGGTCCGCAGCCCGCAGGATAGCGCTGTGGTACTTCTCTGGGAAGGTGGCGGGCACCTCGATCTCCAGCTCCACCGCGCCGAGGGTCTGGTCCGGCCGGCCGGCGATGCGCTGGAGGATCCGCACCCCCTCAGTGGGGATGCCGCGGGTCTTGCAGAAGTGCAGCACGTAGATGCCCGCGCAGGTGCCGATCGAGGCCAGGAACAGGGTGAAGGGCGCGGGGGCAGAGCCGCTGCCGCCCGCCATCACCGGCTGATCGGTGGGGACCACCTGTCCGAAGACGTTGGCGTCTACCCTCAGGCCGCCGGGGAAGCTGATCTCGAATTCCATTGGGAACCTCCTCGCGCCCTAGAGCCCCCCGCCGAGCAGAGTGTTGCAGCGATGAACCGCAGCGGCGCGCGCCGAACGCAGCAAACCAAACTTTGCACCGCTCACACGCCGTTTCAGGCCTCGTTGCTGCATTTCAGATCTTGTACGCTGTTGCACACATCCCCCCGCTGGGCTATCTCTCGCCCCCTGAGCCTCTGGCCCCCAGAGGTTTCGTCGCAACCCTTCACCTGAGACGTTCAATGGGCTGGCTCTCCAAGTTCCTGAACTCCAACATCGGCCTCAAGGTCCTCATGGCCCTTAGCGGCATGATGATGCTGGGGTTCGTCGTCGTCCACATGACTGGCAACCTCCAGGTCTTCCTCGGGGCGCACGCCCTCGACCGCTATGGGAGCTTCCTCCAGAACATCGGCGAGCTCCTCTGGGTGGCCCGCCTCGGTCTGGTGAGCGCCTTGACGATCCACGTGCTCTCAGCCACGATCCTGACCCTGCGGAGCTGGGGCGCGCGCCCGGTGGCCTACCGCAGCAAGTACTGGTTCGCCCCCTCTCTGCTGTCGCGCACCATGCTCTACGGCGGGGTGGCCATCGGGCTCTTCCTCGTGCTGCACCTCCTCCACCTCTCGCCCTCGATCTTCGGCCTCGACCACGGCATCGCCGCGATCACCCCGGGCTACGAGCACTGCAAGACGGTCGGCGACGGCCTGAGCGCATCGCTCGAGTGCGGCGTCTACGCCAACGTGGTCCACGGCTTCTCGGTGGTCTGGGTCTCGGCCCTCTATATCGTCGCGATGATCTTCCTCGGGATGCACATCGGTCACGGGGCGTGGAGCATGTTCCGCACCCTCGGCCTCGACAATCCCCGCTATGACCGCTTGGCGCAGGGCGCCGCCGTCTCGATCGGCGCGCTGGTGGCGGTGGGCAACAGCCTCATCCCCATCTCTGTCCTCGTCGGCCTCGTCCACCTCTAGGGAGCACTCATGGAATACAAGCTCGAGTCCGGCGCTCCTTCTGGGCCCATCCAGACCGCCTGGGACCGTCACCGTTTTGACATCAAGGTGGTCAACCCCGCGAACAAGCGGAAGTACCGCGTCCTCGTCGTCGGCACCGGCCTCGCCGGCGCCTCAGCCGCCGCCAGCCTCGGCGAGCTGGGCTACGACGTGCAGGCCTTCTGCTACCAGGACAGCGCCAGGCGCGCTCACTCCATCGCGGCACAGGGCGGCATCAACGCAGCCAAGAACTATCAGAACGACGGCGACTCCGTCTGGCGCCTGTTCTACGACACGGTCAAGGGCGGCGACTACCGCTCCCGCGAGGCCAACGTCTACCGCCTTGCGCAGGTGGCCAACAACATCATCGACCAGTCCGTAGCCCAGGGCGTGCCCTTCGCGCGGGAGTACGGCGGGCTGCTCGCCAACCGCTCCTTTGGCGGTGCCCTGGTCAGCCGCACCTTCTACGCCCGCGGGCAGACCGGCCAGCAGCTGCTGCTGGGGGCCTACCAGTCCCTGATGGCGCAGGTGAACGCCGGCACCGTGAAGGTCATCCCCCGCACCGAGATGCTCGATCTCGTGGTGGTGGACGGAAAGGCGCGAGGGATCATCACCCGCAACCTGGTCACCGGGAAGCTGGAGTCCTGGGCGGGCGACGCGGTGGTCCTCGCGACGGGCGGCTACGCCAACGTCTACTACCTGTCCACCAACGCGATGGGCTCCAACGTCACCGCGTCCTGGCGCGCCTCCAAGCGGGGCGCCCTGTTCGCGAACCCGGCGTACACCCAGATCCACCCCACCTGCATCCCCTCGCACGGCGACTACCAGTCGAAGCTGACCCTGATGTCCGAGTCGCTGCGCAACGACGGGCGGGTGTGGGTGCCACGCAACAAGGCCGACGCCTGGGATGAGGGCGCACACAAGGTCGGGCGCCGCCCCGAGGACATCCCCGAGAAAGAGCGCTACTACTACCTGGAGGAGCGCTACCCCACCTTCGGGAACCTCGTGCCCCGCGACGTGGCCTCCCGCGCCGCCAAGGTGGTCTGCGACAACGGCCAGGGCATCGCCTATGAGGGCCGCGGCGTCTACCTCGACTTCGCTGACGCCATCGGGCGCCTGGGAGAGAACACCGTCCGCGAGCGCTACGGCAACCTCTTCGAGATGTACCAGCGCATCACCGGCGACGACCCCTACAAGACCCCGATGAAGATCTACCCCGCGCCCCACTACACCATGGGCGGCCTGTGGGTCGACTACAACCTGATGAGCACCGTGCCGGGCCTGTTCGTGATCGGGGAGGCCAACTTCTCCGACCACGGCGCGAACCGCCTCGGCGCCTCGGCGCTGATGCAGGGGCTCGCGGACGGCTACTTCGTCCTGCCCTACACCATCGGCCACTACCTGGCCAAGAAGGGCGCCCAGCCCAAGGACACCTCCCTGCCTGAGTTCGCCGCCACCGCCACCGAGACCAAGGAGCGGCTCAACAAGCTCCTCACCATCAACGGCAGGCGCTCGGTCGACGACTTCCACCGCTCCCTCGGGAAGGTGATGATCGACAAGGTGGGCATGGCGCGCAACGCCGAGGGCCTCAAGAGCGCCCTCGCCGAGGTCCGGGAGATCCGCGAGGAGTTCTGGCAGAACGTGTCGGTGCCCGGCAACGACAACGGCCTCAACCAGTCGCTGGAGAAGGCCGGTCGCGTGGCCGACTTCCTCGAGTTCGCCGAGGTCAAGATCCACGACGCGCTCAACCGGCAGGAGTCCTGCGGCGGGCATTTCCGCGAGGAGCACCAGACCGGCGAGGGCGAGGCCCAGCGCAACGACGAGGACTACGCCTACGTCGCCGCCTGGGAGTACACCGGCCCCGGCAACGAGCCCCGGCTCCACAAGGAGCACCTCAAGTTCGACTACGTCGCCCTCACCCAGCGGAGCTACAAGTAATGAACCTCACGCTCAAAGTCTGGCGTCAGAACGGGCCAACCGACAAGGGCCAGTTCAAGACCTACGAGGCCAGGGACATCTCCTCCGACGCATCCTTCCTAGAGATGCTCGACATCGTCAACGAGGGCCTGGAGTCCAAGGGCGAGGAGCCCATCGGCTTCGAGTCCGACTGCCGCGAGGGCATCTGCGGCGTGTGCGGGATGGTGGTGAACGGTGCGGCGCACCACAGCACCCCCCGGGCCACCCTCTGCCAGGTCCACATGCGGGAGTTCAAGGACGGCGACACCGTCACCCTGGAGCCCTTCCGCTCCAAGGCCTTCCCGGTGCTCAAGGACCTTATCGTCGATCGGTCGGCCTTTGACCGGGTGATCACCGCGGGCGGGTACATCTCGGTGCGGGCCGGCTCTGCCCCCGACGCCCACGTCACCCCCATCCCCAAGGTCCTCTCGGATCGCTCGATGGACGCCGCCGCCTGCATCGGCTGTGGCGCCTGCGTCGCGGCCTGCCCGAACGCCGCGGCGATGCTGTTCACCGGCGCCAAGGTCACCCACCTCAACCTGCTCCCGCAGGGGCAGCCCGAGCGCTACAAGCGGGTTCAGGCCATGGTCGAGCAGCTTGAGCACGAGGGCTTCGGCCACTGCTCGAACCACCAGGAGTGCGTGCGCGCCTGCCCGAAGGGCGTGCCGCTCGACGTGATCTCCCTCATGAACCGCGACTTCATCGGGGCGCAGTTCAAGCTCCGCAGCTAGCGCGGGGGGCGCTGGTGCGAGAGGCCGACGGGGTGACCCGCCGGCCTCTGTTGCTGAGCGGGAGGCCCCCTGCCTGGCCTCTAGGGCGTCCGGGAGGAGCGCGCGGCGCGCTGCCCTGCCAAGGGACCGCGACCGGCGAGGCACCGCGGACCGGGGGGCAGGGCCCTACTCGCCCATCATCGACCCCTCAATGCCCCGGATGCCCATCACCCCCTCGGGAGCCCCGCCGGAGGGCTCCACCGGGATCCCGATCAGGGCGTCGGTCCGCCCATTGAGCGAGGCGGCGATCCACAGCTTGCGCGTCCACTCAGAGTCCGAGCTATCCAGGGAGAAGGCTTTCTTCCAGGCGTCGATCGCCTCGTCAACCCGCCCCGCGGCGTAGAGCGCGTCGCCCAGGTCGCCATAGACCTCGTCGCTGTCGGCGTGGGCCCCAGCCAGCTCCTGGAGCAGCTCGACCTCCGACTTGCCCTCGTTGGAGGCCACCAGCCACCGCAGCTCTTGCCGGGTGGGCTCCCCGTCGAGCAGCTGGCGGACCACTGGCGCCAGCTCTCCGAGGGGACGCCCTCCCTGCACCGCCCGGAGCACGTCCTCGATGCTCTCGACCCCCTGCTGGGCGAGCACCGTGGCCTCGCCGGTGCCGCAGCGGCCCCGCAGCTTGTTGCGCCACTCGTCGTCGCCCGGATCCATCGAGGCGGCGCGCTCCCAGGAGGCGCAGGCCTGCTGAGCGAGCTGCAGCTCCCAGTAGGCGTCGCCCATGTCCCCGAAGACCTCGTCGTTCTGAGCGCTCTCTGCCACCTCCTTGAGCACATCGATCAGGGTCTGGGGGCCCCCCAGCTCGGTGATGGCGGTGGCCCACTCAGAGTCGCCGGTGTCCATGCGCAGCGCCCGGATGAACCAGCTCAGGGCCTCCTGATCGCGGCCCTGCTCGCGCAGGCCCTTCGCGATCGCCCCGACAAGCTCGTCCCCGTTCTCGCCCTGGCCCCCCATCCTCGCCAGCAGGTCCTCCACCTCGTCTGCCGAGAGCAGCCCCGCGAGGGCGCGCCACCACTCCCCGTCGGTGGGGTCGATGCTCAGGGCGAGCAGGTAGGCCTCTCTCGCCCGGTCAGGGTGGCCCGACGCCACCAGCGCGTCCCCCAGGTCTCCCCAAGCCTCGTCATTCTCTGGCTCGCGGAGCACCGCCGCCTCCAGGGCGGAGGTCTCGGCGCCACCGAGGCCGCCCTGGAGCTGGTTGGCCATCTGGTAGGCGGACGCGGCGTCGCCGGGCCTCCCCGCTCGCTCCATCTGCCGCCCCAGGCGGGTCCACGCGCCAGGGTCCATGGGGTGCTCCAGCACCGCCTGCTGCGCCGCCTCTAGCTTGTTTCCCCGGGCATGTGCCGGGCCCGCAGTGAGCAGGGCCGCGGCCAACAGGCCGAAGGTGATTACGGACTTTGAGATGCTCATGGTCTGCCTCCTGGCTAGGACATAACGACAATCGGACGCCGCCGAGGTTCACTTTGTTCCACTGGCTCACAGACTTTCTCTCCCTGCTGCTGGTCAGCCTGCTGGGCGCCGGCTTGGCGACGGTGGGGGCTGTGTGGCTCCCCGCGGCGCTAGCCCTGGCGGGCGGCTGGCTCCTCTCAGGGGCGGTCTGGGCCGCCTGGAGGGAGCATGACCTCCCGGGACACCTCGGGCCGAGCCGGATCTGGATCCTCTCCGCCGCGGGGCAGGGCGCGCTGCAGGGCGTAGAGCGCCTGCGGGGAGCTGGCCCCCCCTGGACCTCCTGGCTCCTCGTCGATCTGATCGTCGCCACCGCGCTCTCAGCCTGGGGAGCCGCACTCACCCTCCGCCTCATCAGGAGCGCTCAGTGAACTACCGCCACGTCATCCTCGAGGGAAAGCCCACCACCGGAAAGACCGAGGTCTCCGAGCTGCTGAAGATCTACTTCCCCGGCCAGGTCATCGTCCTCCCAGAGCTCACCACCGTCCTAGTCCGAGCGCACGGGCTCAACATCCTGCGCGACAGGGCCCCGCTCAGCGCGATGCTGGAGGAGGCGGTCCCCGCCAGGAGCGCGGAGGTCGAGCGGCTGCTCGCCGAACACCCCGCGAGCATGGTGCTGGAGGAGTCCCACATGGGGGTCCACTGGGCCTACTCCGCGGTGATCGACGATCGCACCTTCCTCGACCTGTACGACGAGAAGATCGCGCCCCACGTGCGCATCCCCGATCTGTTCCTCCGCCTGGACATCCCCATCGAGCTGTCGGTTCGGCGGCAGAAGGCCCGCGCCACCAAGGACGTAGAGGTCGACGGCGCGCTGGTGAGCAGGATGTTCGAGAACCTGAACCGCTGGCACAACGCCCGCGGCCACGGGCGCCTGCACCTCCTCAACACCGATCGCTCCCCTGAGATCGTGCTCACCGAGCTGCTGGACCTGCTCGGGCTCCGCTACGGCGCCTGACAGGCCACCGCTGAGAGGTAGGTGACCGTCTGGGCGAAGGCGAGCTCCATGCCCAGCATGGTGGCGGTGCCCCGCACCGCCTCCGCCACCGGGAGCAGCACCCCGTCCTGCACCCTGCCCCGCAGACGCACCTCGGCACCGCGCAGGACCACAGACGGCACCCCGTTCACGGACATCCGCTCGGGGAAGCGGTAGTCCACCGCCGCGGGCTGAGTGGCCTCACCGGGGAAGAAGGCCTCGATCACCGCGGGCGCTGACCCCCTCCTGAGCGCCAAATCGCGGTGGAGCACCACCCCCTCGCGCGCGGGATCCCTCCACACATCCGAGGTCTCCACGCCTCCCTCCAGCGCCTCCAGCAGGTGGCGGAGCCCGTTGACCGGGTCGCCGTCCCCTCGCCGCTGCGCGTCTACCTGCACCCCCTCACCGCTCACCCCCACCGACAGGGAGCCGCCCCTGCCCGCCCCGATCAGGGGAGCGAAATGCGCGCTGTCCCCATAGCTGACCTCCCCAGGGTCTCTGGCGGTCCAGCTCCGCTCACCGTCCGGCCGCACCCAGAGCTCGGACCACACCCCGTCCTCCAGACGCCCTACAAAGACCGCCGCGCCCTCCACCCCGCCCCTGCGCCCGACCTGGTGGTCCCACACCGCGCGGCCCACGAGCTCCCAGCAGCCAGGAGGGCCCGCGAGCAGCGCGTCCGCGCGCTCCGTCCACAGCGAGGGATCTCCCAGCGGCGCGTCCCCCGTCGAAGCGGCCATCGCCACACTCAGCAGCCACCACATCCACACCTCCTGCACAAACGGCCTATGATCTCTGCACCTCACATGCGGAGTCGCCTTGAACGCGCCCTGGCCAGAAATCCCCGGTATCACCGAGCACGCGGGGATGCCCCACCTCCCGCGGGATCCCGACGCGGTGGTCGGCTTCTTTCAGGCGCTGGAGGCGCTGGAGGATCGGGGTGAGGTCCGCTTCCCCGAGCTGGTCCAGGAGACGCTGGCGCTGACCGGGTGCCCCCGCGAGCGCCTGGAGGGCCTCGCGGGCTGGCTGCCCCTGAGCCGCGTGGCCCGCTGGAGCGACGACGGGGTGCTGTGGCTCCACCCGGTGACCTCGGCCCTCGACCTGTGCCGGAGGTTCGGGGCCTGGGCGCACGCCCAGCCAGTGGAGCGTGAGCACGCGGGGACCCTGACCCGCTACAGCCACGCGGTGGTGCAGGGGGGGATGCAGCACATCCGCCCCCCCTCCCGGGCCGCGCGCGCGCGGCAGGTCTCCCCCCCCCCTCCGCGAAGCGCCCCCGCGCCGGATCGCCAGGCGGTGCTCCCCGAGGCGCTGCTCGCCCGGCTGCGCCGGGTCCTCAGCGCCCTCGACGGCGCCTTCCTTGAGCGGGGACCGCACGTCCGCATGGGCCTGCTCGGGCTGCTCGCGGGGCAGCACGTCCTGCTGCTGGGTCCTCCCGGCACCGCCAAGAGCATGCTGGCCCGCGCCCTGTGCGAGGTGTTCACCGGCGCCCGCTATTTCGAGTACCTCCTGTCGCGCTTCACGCACCCGGACGAGCTGTTCGGCCCGGTGAGCATCCCAGGGCTGAAGGAGGAGGACTACCGGCGCCTCACCGAGGGCTTCCTCCCCACGGTCGAGGTGGGCTTCCTCGACGAGGTCTTCAAGGCCAATTCCGCCATCCTCAACGCCCTCCTCACCCTGATGAACGAGCGGGTCTTCCACCACGGGCTCCACCGGGATCGCGCCCCGCTGCTGGGGCTGGTGGGGGCGTCCAACGAGCTGCCCGACCCGGACGGCGGGCTAGAGGCGCTCTACGACCGCTTCCTCATCCGCCTGGCCGTCCCCCCCATCGCGACCCCCGACGCCTTCCTGCGGGTGGCGACCGGCACAGTGCAGGCGCTAGCGCTCGCGGAGGGGGACCGGCTCACCCTGGACGACGTCTCCCTGATCCGCGCCGCGGCCAGCCACGTCGCAGTTCCCGCTGAGGTCGGTGAGGCGCTGGTGGACCTGTGGAACCTCGCGCGGGAGGCGGGGTGGTCCGTGTCGGACAGGCGCTGGCGCCAGGCGGTCGCCATGCTGAGGCTCGCCGCTGCCACCGCGGGGAGGGCGGAGGTCGACAAGGTGGACCTGCTGCTGCTCGCGTCGGTGCTGGCACCGTCTCCCGAGGAGCACCCCGAGGTGCGCGAGGCGCTCCTGAGCAGGGTGACGCCCTCGTCGCTCCCCCGACACGACCTCCGCGCCCAGTGGCTGCTGCTCCACTCGGACCTGGTGGCGCCAACCGCGGTAGACCCGGAGCCCTGGACCTGCACCCCCTCTACCCCCTGGCCGCGGCGCCTGGAGACTCGGCGACGGAGCCTGGACCGCTTCCTGTTCCACCACCACCAGACCGTGCGCGCCATCGCCTCCGACCGCGAGGCGCTGGAGGGGCGCGGCGAGGGCCACCCGTGGCTCGATCGCATCCCCCCCGAGCTGCTCACCGGGCACCTCGGGGTGGCCCGGGACCTGGCGACCATCCTCCGCGTGGCACAGGACTACCGCCGGGACCTAGCGGACCCCCACGCGCTCGCGAGGGCGCTGCTGACCAGGATCCCAGAGCCCAGCCAGCCGACCTTCGCCAGCGCCAGGGTGTGCCGCGTGGTGCTCACCGAGGCCCGCGCCGAGGTGTGCCTCACCCGCGCGGGACAGCGCCTGCGGCCGGAGCGTCCCCTGGACATGGACCGGGAATTCTCGGACCAGGAGCCCTCCCCGCGCCGGTCCCCCCAGCGCAAGGGAGCCACCCTGTTCTTGGAGACCGTGACCTTCCTCGACTGGCTCGACCGGAGGATCCCCACCTCGGCGCTGACCGCCCAGGTGCCCCCCTGGGCGCAGCTGGAGGTGCGCGAGGCCCTGGAGGCGGTGCTGCGGGGTGCCCAAGAGCCCGCGCTGCCGCCGCCTCCGGCGATTCCTTCCCCGTGAGCCCGCCCCGCCCCCGAGGGCCCCTATGAGCTGTCGCCGCGACGTGGCCGGGGTGTGCGCCCACCCGCGGCTGGCGGGGGTGGGCACCGGACCCGCAGATCAGCGAGACCTAGAGCACTTCGCCTGGGACCTCGCCGCGTGGATGTGCGGCGCGCCCGAAGCGGAGCTGGGGCCGCTCGCGCAGGTGATCACCGGGGTGGCGCGGCGGGAGCTCTCCCTCTCGCGCCGCCTGGCGCGGGGTCGGCCCCTGGTGGCGGTGGAGGCCGCGGCCCGCGCTGCGACGCAGCTCTGGCCCTGGCTGCGCGCTCCTGCACGCGAGGGTGGTGACGAGGACTCCGCTGGCCCTGAGGAGCGCCACGAGAGCGGCAGTGACGACACCGACCACACCGACCACACCGACGGCGGCGACGGCGGCGACGACCGCGACGACCGCGACGGAAGCGACGGAAGCGACGGAAGCGACGGAAGCGACGGAAGCGACGGAAGCGACGGAAGCGACGGAAGCGACGGAAGCGACG
>JAFGVK010000203.1 GCA_016938035.1 Deltaproteobacteria bacterium
ATGCAGTGATCACCCGGCCCGTGGCCGCTGTCTACACAAACTTCGAGGCTTAAACCGACACTTCGTCGGTTAGCCGAACACCAATGCCGCCTGTGGCGGGTCGAAGCTCCCGTGCGCGTCGCCGAGGGAGGGTCAGCCCGATTCAATACGCCAGCCTCGAGGGTCGGATCTCCTGACGGTTGACACTCGGCCGCCTCTTGGGACACCATGGACCTGCCCACGAAGGCACCGGAGGTCCAGATGTTGTTCACAACGCTACTCGCCCATATCGCCCTTGTTACCCCCCCCTCTCACTGAGTCGACGGCGCACGGCAGTCTCGCCGATGACCCTGCTGGGAAGCTCCTGCCAGGTCGCGAGATCATCGGACTCGGTGACGGGAGCGCGGCGATGGTGATCGATGACAGCTGGACGATCTGCGCAGATGAGCACACCCTCAGTGTCGCAAAGGCCCTGGTGAGCGGCGACTTCCTTCGTCATGGTGACAGCGAGGATCCCTACGCGACCCTCGGAGACTTTCCCCAAGCCAGGCACCAGGTGATCGGTGCCAAGTTGCCCGACGCTTGTACCTTCTCGCAGAGCAAGGTGATCTACGTGCGGGACTGGTCTACCGTGCCCCCGCCCCCCGTCCCCTTCCAGCCAGGCCACCATCGGACCGCCTACAAGGGCTACTTTCCGGCACTCCAGGGCTGGGAGCGCCGGCTCATTCACGATCCCCAGTCGTACGCCATCAGCTACAGTACGACCACTCAGCGCATCGCGGTCATCGGCGGCAGCGCCCTGGGCGCCCAGTACGGCCTGGTCAGCCTGCTCCGGGACTCCGATCACGACCCGGTGAGCGAACAGACTGAGTGGATTCCCAAGTCCGTGCTCGACTACCCCGAGCTCCTGCTGCGGGTGACCTCCTACAGAGAGATGAACCGAGACGACGAGGACTGGATCCGTCCCTGGATGAACGCGACCACCTGGAACCGCTACACCCACGTCAGCAACGACACCCAGGTGTTCAACTCCCTCGCGACCGACCCGACCTATCGCGCCTCGTTCGGCGAGCTGGCCGACTACTTCACCGACCGCAACACCCGCTTCATCCCTCGCCTGATGTCAGGCCCCGCGACCCTTATCTCGGCGCTAGACATCTCTGGCGGTCCGATCCTTCCTCCCCTCCTGGATCCGAAGCACGACATCGATCTGACCGGTACGCTGCTTCCTCCCCGCCCCTGCGACAGCAACCCCGAGGGATGTACCGTGACCGATGGCATCCACCTGACCGAGGGGATGCGCGTCAGGGTGGAGCCAGGAACCGACTTTGTACCACCATCGAACCTGGCACCGACTCAAAAGGAAGCCCTGCACCTGGCCCGTGGGCACTCCCAGTGTGTTTTCTACGACTCCCTGCCAGACGATGCGTGGAACCAGCCGACCAGTCCCTACCTCCCGGACTGTCGCACCCGCGCCACCTCAGACGCGGCGGGAGGGGAGGATCCCGAGCTGGAGCTCATCACCCTGTGCGGCGAAGCGGACTGCCCCACGCTGGACAGCGCGACCAGCGCTGGTGCGACCCTGAAGATCTTCCTCGACGCCGGAGGTGACTACCTGTTCGAGGACGGGGAACGAGCATACGACATCAACCAAGCCCCAGACACGCTCTCGACGGACCCTTTCGACTTCATGCCCGGCCACGCCTACCTGCTTGCCATTCGCTACCGCTTGCCAGAGCCCTCCGCCGCAGACAGTGGCGAGGCCACGATCGAGCTCAAGGCCGGCATGGACGACCACGCCCAGCTCAAGGCAGGATTCTCCTACGCCTTCCTCCCGACCGGTGATGCCCTTGCGTGGACCTCCTTCGTGTTCCGGGTCCCCGAGCCGGTGGTCGGCTCCGAGCGCGTGCACCTCGTCCTCCCCACTGCGGACGACTCATCACGCAACTATCGGGTCCAGATCAACACTTCGGCGCTGAGCGGGCGAGCCCTGCAGATCCAGGATCTCGAGCTCTACGATCTGAGCCAGACCCTCGCCTACCCCCGGGTGGAGAAGCCGCTGCTGGGTCGGGCCTCCTGTCGGGGGCTCGTCTCCAGCGCCACCGGCACCGCCGATCCCGGCTGCACCATGCGCCTCGACCGCTTCAGCGGGCGCTATCCCGAGGACCTGCTGGTGGACCTGACAGACACCAGCCCCACATCGTCCCTGGACCTTCCGACGGCGTCCTTCGCGGGCGAGGTCGACGGCGGGTACTACCACACCGTCCTCACTCCCGGCCTCTGGCCACGACTCGAAGAATATGAGACCGACACAGACGATGAAGACGAAGATGGTGACCATGCCGATCTCATCGCCCGACAGGCCCCATACCCCGTAGAGCTGCTGCCCGCTCAGGACTTCGAGCGTCAGCGCTACTGGGAGCCCTATCAGTGGGAGGAGGTCGATGGGAAGAACTACCTGACCGACGGCTACCTGGGCGGCCAGCTTGAGGAGCTCGCATGGGTTCTGGAGCACCACGCGGACTTCCTGGAGCCCCGACTCCTCGATCACACCCAGGCATACACCGAGGCTAGAGGCTTCAACCGGGGAGAGGGTCGACTGGCCACCCGCGCGAGCACCATGGAGCGGATCTCCTATCTCCACTGTCGTCTCTCGCAAGAGCTGGAGGCCATGGGCTATGACGACGGCGTGCTCACCGAGGGCTATGTGCCCGGGGCCTCTCCCGGCCCCGAAGGCGGTAGCTGCCTGACAGGCCTCCATACCTCCCTCCTCTACTACGCCGACATGTTCACCCCCGCGCACAACGGCATCATGGAGTACAACGCCCCGTACAGTGGCGGCGCGCCCTGGACCTCCGGCGCCGCGGACCCCTTCGAGCTGGAGGACTTCAGCTACACCTACTCCGACTCGAGCGCCGTCCCGACCTTCGTTCCCTGGTGGTACCGCGACGACCCGGAATTCCTCGACGAGCTGGTTTCGCTCTTCGATGCCCATGCCTTCCCGATGATTCTCTGGATGGGTGACTTCGAGTGGGACAGCTTCGACGATGGAAGAGGCAGCCAGCAGGAGATGGGCGCTCTCGCTGCGGCGAGTCCGGAGAACATTCTCGGAGCCGGGACCTACTACAACGCGGCCTTCTCACCGGACAAGAGGAACATGGTGGCCGCTGAGCAGCGCGCCTGGGAGATGGTCTCGGCAGACTGCATGTGGAACCCTCGCTGGCGGCGCATCGCGCTGTACGAGCGCTTCGCCTTCTCCTGTGAGACGGATCCCGATGTGGCGTGCATCGACGCCTCCCTCTACGACAAGGCCACCCTGGACAAGTACTACGGTGTTGAGAGCAAGGCCGGGACCCAGGAGTCCGTGAGGGTCAGCGGCCATGGAGACACCATGATCAGCTTCATGCTGCCAGCGTCCACGGACGACCGTCCCAGGCGATTCCTGGTCCGAACCTTCGGAAGAAACGAGGGCAGCGACACGCTCGTCCCCCTCAGGATGAACATCAACGGGCAGTATTCCTTCCACTGGGTCGGCAGCCAGGGCTTTGTCCCGATGCAGAAGGAGCTTGAGGTCCCGGCAGACACCAAATGGCTCAACGTTCGAGTCACCAACCTGTCGGGAGTCAGCGTCTTGCTGGATGCCGTCGTGCTGCACGAGGAGCTTCCCGGGTTCGGCTACGAGGTGGTCAACGGCCAGCTTCGTCCGAACTTCCCATCTGATCCCGATGAGCACGCGCTGTCCGATGGCTGGCACTACTGTCAGGACCGGGACTTCCTCCCGGCAGTCCCATGAGCCTCCGGAGCCTCGTCCTCCTCGTCCTCCTCGCCGCCTGCGACAAGGAGCCAGATGCGCCCTGTCGCCCTGCCCCCGAGGTCTGTGACGGCCTCGACAACGACTGCTCCGGCCTCGCAGACGACGTCGTCCACTACCTCGACCTCGACGGGGATGGCTTCGGAGATGACCGGGTCACCGCCCGCGGCTGTTCACTCTGGGAGCCCCTCTGGGTCGCCCAGGGCGGAGACTGTGACCCCCTCGACCCCCACACCCACCCCGGCGCCGAAGAGCTCTGTGACGGCCACGACCGCGACTGTGACGGCGCGCTCTGGGAGGGAGACGAGACCTGGTGGAGTGCCTGGTATCAGGACGCCGACGGCGACGGGCTCGGTGTCCCCGCACCCGACCAGCCCCCCTCCTGTGAGCCTCCACCGGACAGCGTCCCCGACATCGCACTCGACTGCGACGACGCACTCCCCGGCCTCGGCGCCGGCGCCACACGCACCGTCCAGGACCACGGCGCCAGGAACTTCTCTTACACCTACGGACGGGCCGACTGCTCTCCCGACAGCCCGATGGAGACGATGGACACCCTCGGGCCGTACTACTACCGACTGGCCGATGACGACCCCTGGACCCTCCACACCGAGGACTACCACGACGACGGCGACATCGACCTCCGCATGACTCAGACCCTCGACAGCCAGTGCCGCCCCCTCCGGCGCACCGAGGACCTCGACGATGACGGCGTCATCGATGCCGTCACCGAGTGGACCTGGGACGACCGGGCGCGGACCCGGCACATCACCTACGACCTCGACGGCGACGGCACCGTCGACGAGGCCGAGACCGAGGGCTGGGCCCTCCTCCCAGAGGAGGGCCCGACCTGGTTCCTCGAGCAGGACACCGACGGCGACCACCTCGTGGACTACCGCTACACCGCCCGGTACGACGCCGACGGTCACCGGCTCGCCTCCTCCCTCGACCAGGACGGCGACGGCCGCTTCGAGAGCCACTGGGAGGCCGGCTACGAGGACCAGCGCCAGGTCTGGCTCCTCGAGGACCTCGACGGCGACGGAACCTGGGACCGGCGTACGGACTGGACCTGGGCGCCTCGCATCGACAGCACTCCGATCCAGGTCCGCGGCCTGGGCAACAGTATCGTCCTGGAGGAAGTCGACGACGCCCTTGACGGCCTCGTCGACGCCAGGACCCGCTGGACCCCGGACCACACGCTCCTCTCGATCGAGGAGGACCTCGACGACGACGGACTGCTGGTTCGGACCTGGCCCGCGGACTGCGTCAAGGACGGATCGAGCGAGCACTGTGTGGATGACGACGGCCTCATCACCCTCACCTGGGACGATCAGGGACGCCTGCTCACCCTGATGCGGGATCGGGATCGCGACGGGGACGTGGACTACCGGCTCGCCTACACCTGGGATGATCAGGGGCGCATCCTGACCCGCCAGGAGGACGAAGACGGCGATGGAGTGCTCTACGACCACGTCCGCTGGACCTATGACACCCATGGTCGCCTGCAGTTCATGGAGATGGGAACCCTGTTCGACGGGGCACTGAATCAGCGAGGCAGCTGGACCTACCATCTCAATGGCGCCCTCGCCACCTATTCCAGCACCACGAGCGATGCCTCGGGCCAACCGTGG
Source organism: Deltaproteobacteria bacterium (assembly GCA_016938035.1). GTDB lineage: Bacteria > Myxococcota_A > UBA796 > UBA796 > JAFGVK01. The sequence goes on from JAFGVK010000203.1 coordinate 5,422, forward strand.
TATGCAAGTGAGCAGCAATGGGATTCCGACGGCCCCCTCACCATGGAGGAGTACACCAGGGACGGCCTCACACAGCAGATCTGGTATGACGACGACGGCCACCAGACCGAGACCCGTCTGGTCCTCCCCGAGCATGACCTCGACGTCACCGTCTCTCTCGACAGTGACTCCGGTGCTCCGGGCGCCGTCCGCTGGGATCGCTGCGGAGGACTCTACACCGCCCGCGAGGGCGCGGGCTGGGGCCTCCGTGAGCTCGGCCTCCGCCCAGGAGGCATGGCCTGCGCCTCCAGCTACTATCCCTATGCCGGCACCACCTATTCCTCGGGGGTGGAGCGCACCGGCGGTGAGCCCTACCTGATAAGCTCCTGGCTCCACTTCCCCAGCGGGCTGATCCGATACGCAGAACAGGACGAAAGCCCCTCTGGCGATCAGGTGTGGTGGACGGGGGCCTTCGACCTCGGCAACGTCTTCACGAACTGGGGCACGGCCTACCACCTCACAGAGATGACCTGGGACTACACCCAGGTCACCGAGCGACAGCTCTCCTACCGCTGGAGCTGTGAGGACTGACTGTGGCAGCTCCGCCCCTGGAGCGCCCCGAACCGAATCCAACTGCCGGACAGGGCCGTCGGCCCCTGCGTCCGACCCCTGCTCACGATGTCCGTCGCGTTGCGTGGTACGTCCCGCGCAATAAACGACACCACAACAGCTGTGACCGATCGGCTCGGGGCCACCAGCCCCTTGCAGCCCGCGCCGCGCCCGTGGACCGGGGTGGCATGGTGCTAGCACGAACAAACCACCGTTATCGACGCCTGCCTCGCCCTTCGTTCGCACCGGGCGCTGGGGCAGGCCGACCCCCGGGCGAGCGGGTGGTTCCACGACATGGTGCGCTCGGACCCGACCTCCTGACAGGTGGCTCCCCCGCCAGGCGCGGGGATCGACCGCTGGAGCCGTTGAGCCGTAGCTGGCACAGCGGGCGACCGGGGCGGCTCCGGACGCGCGGCGCGGCCCCCGGCGAGGAGGCCGCGCCGGTCAGGTCCTCAGCGCGTCACCTCGACCGTTGCCCCCGGGCTGGCCCCCCGCACCGCGCGGTCGTACATGTCCTCCGCCACCGCGCCGGGCTGGATCCAGCGCCCCTCAAAGCTGGCCTTGGTGCGGAAGTAGAAGTCGTAGGTGCCCTTGGGCAGGTGGTTGTAGAAGAACTCCACCCGGTCGTCCAGGTACGAGGCGTAGGTGGGGGCGCGCGAGAGCGAGCCGGTGGGGCGCGCCTCGGGGGGGGCGGTGGCGAGGTTGGGGTTGAGGGGCTCCATCCCCGCCGCGAGGGGCACCTGGAGGGCGACGAAATAGCGGTCCTCCGGCACCACCAGCTGGACGTGCTCCTCGACCACCTGCCCCACCTGCACCGCCAGGGTGCCGCCTGGCGCGGTGATGGGCAGCTTGCGGGTGGGGGCGCCGCCCGCCTGCGCCAGCTCCCAGGTGCGGCTCACCACGAAGCCGGCGGTGTCGGCGGGGGTGGTGGAGCCGTCGCCGGCGGGCAGGTAGGACAGCTCGGACCACAGGAAGCCGGTCACCCCCTCGTCCCAGCGGAGGGTGGCGGCGGGGGCCTCGGTCTGGACCAGCCACGCGGTGGGGCTGTCCCCGCCCAGGGTGAGGACGCGCTGCGTGCCCCCCTGGACCAGGGTGCCGCTGCGGGCCGGGCCCTGCCGGCGCTGCAGGTTCTCGGCGAGGGCCATCATCGCCGCGGCGTTGGCCTGGGTGCTGCCCCAGCCGTCCTCTCCGCCCATCGCGCCCAGGGCCTCGATGAGCGCGGCGAGGCGCGGGTCCTCCGGGCGGGCCCTGGCGAGGGCCCTCGCGGTGGTGGCCATGGTGCGCGCCTCGGACGAGAGCACCTCGCGGGGGAGCACCCGCTGCCCCTGGAAGCCGCCGTAGATCTCCTCGCCCTGGTAGAGGCGGAGCACCACCTGCTCCGAGAGGCCCTCGGCCAGCTTCTGGGCGGTGGCGCCCTTCACCTTGCCGGCGCGGTCCCCCGCCAGCACCACCTCGGCCACCGCCTCCGCGTCCTGGAAGGAGGCGGACCGGGCCAGCTCGGCGTAGTAGGCCTCCTGGAAGTCCCCCGCCTGGGCCAGGGCCCGCAGGGCGGCGGCGCGCTCATAGAAGGCAGCCTGCCCCACGCGCTGCCGGTAGTCCGACCGCAGCGAGGCGCGCAGGGTGCGGGTGAGCTGCTCGAACAGGGCCTGGTCCACCTCGTAGCCCGCCTCGCGGGCCTCCACCAGGAACTCCAGCGACCAGGCGGTGAGGCTCACGGACCCGTCGGAGCCCGGCCAGAAGGCCACCAGCCCCGAGCTGTCCAGCACGCTGGGCAGCCAGGCGAGGGTCTGCTCCACCTGCGCCTTGGTGCGCTCCTGGCCCTGGTCCAGGTGGACCGTGTCCCGCAGGGCGCCGAGCGCCATCCAGGCCCGCGCCTTGGACACGCGTTGCTCGGTGCAGCCCCAGGGGTACTGGAGCAGGTAGTCCGACCCCGCCGCGATCTTCACCGCAGCGGGCTGGTCGGTGAGCAGCACGGTGCGCCGCACGGTGCCCGGCCTGGGGTCCTCCGCCACCGGGAGCGGGGTCTCGCTCTTGGGGGCGAGGGAGGCCAGGGACCGCTTGTGCACCACCGCCCGGTCGGGCTGGACCGGCAGGCGCAGGCGGTAGGCGTCCGACACCTTGTCCGCGTCGCGCTCAAGCGCCACGGTGAGCGAGACCGCGTCCCGGGTGAGGCTGCCGTCGTCGCCGTAGGGGATGTCCTCCACCTGCACCGGGAAGCGGAGCAGGGTCGCGGCCTCCAGGCTGAGGGTGGTGGACAGGCGGTCCGACCCCTCGAAGCGGAGGCCGTCGCCCTTGGCCGCGGCGGTGGCGGCGCCCTCGGGCCCCTCGATCAGGCGCCCGACGCTCGTGGCGACGAAGCGGTCGCCCGGGCGCACGAAGCGGGGGAGGGAGGGCTGCACCAGCAGGGGCAGGCGCACCTGGATCTGGGAGGTGCCGAAGCCGAAGCGGTCCTGCCCCGACGCGGCCTTGGCCCGCACCTTGAACGTGGTGAGGTTGTCGGGGAGCTTCACCTGCACGGTGAGCCTCCCGCTGGGGCCCACCCTCAGCGCGGGCTCGTAGTAGGGCACCGAGCGGAAGTCCTCGCGCACCGTGGCCCGGTCGAGGGGGGAGTCCTCCTCCTCCATCCCGTCGCCGCCGGGCATCTCCTCGTAGGGGACGCGCCCGAACAGGTCGGCGCGGGTGTCTCGGACGGTGAGGGCGGCGGTGTTCTCGCGGAGGTAGTCGGGGAGGGGGTCGAGGCGCCTCTCCTTGCCGAGCGAGAGCACCGCGGCGTCCACAAGCCACAGGCTGACCTCCGCCGGGGCGGGGGCTCCGGAGGGGGTGTTGACGGCGATCTCCACCGAGACCGTCTGGCCGGGGGCCGCCACCGTGGGGTGGGTGAGGGTGACCGTGACCTGGTTCTCGACCGGCTCCACCTTGATCCAGGTGGTGTTGGCGAGGGTCTGGGGCCTGCTCAGGTCCGCGGCGCGCGGGTCCGGGGCGCTCTCCTTCACCCTGCCCCTGCGGAGCACGGTGTGGATGGGGATGCCAGGGGCCCAGCTCTGCTCCACCGGCACCCGGAACACCGCCTGGCCTCCGCGCACCTTGAGGTGGTGGTACTGGTTGCCCTTGGGGGCCTCGACGATCACCAGGGCTTCAGCCTCCTCCCAGGGGCTCTGGAGCACCAGGGAGGCGGTCTGGCCGGGGTTGTAGGCGGGGGCGTCCGCGCCCACCTCGAACACCCCGGCCTGGGGCTTGGACCAGGCCACCGGGGTGTCGCCCGCGGCGAACAGGTCCACCTCGACCACCTGGGCGCGGCCCAGGCGATCGCGCGCCTCCAGCTCGACCAGGTACACCCCGGCCCGCTGCAGGGGCAGCTCCAGCGACAGGGGCTCTCCCGCGCTGTGCACCACCCGCTCCAGCACCGGCTCGTCCACCACGTCGGTGACGTAGCGGGCCTCGCCGGAGGTGAAGTCCGAGGCCTGGAGGTGGGAGTGCCACTGGCGCAGCTTGAGGCGCACCGTGATCTCCTGGCCGGCGATCAGCTCGCCCTTGGGCCCCGCGGCGACGATCTGGAGCGGGAGCGCCTTGGCGGACTCCAGCACCCTGGGCGCCTTGAGTCCCAGCACGAAGGGGGGCAGCACGGGCACCCGCTGGGTGGCGGTGACGGTCTGGTCGTCGTCCCCAGTGACCGTGGCCTCGATGACGTAGGCCCTGGGCGCGGCGCTGGCCTCCACCGAGGGGTCCAGCAGCAGGGTGGCGTGCCCCTGCCCGTCGGTGCGGCCGGTCTCGTCGCGGGGGGCGCCGTCAAAGCGCCTGGTGCGCGAGAAGCGCCCGTCGGAGGAGTAGACGAAGCCCTCGATGGAGGGGGGCGTCCAGGCGTAGGGGTAGGGGGTGACCCGCCAGCGGATCGGCCGCGCCGCCACCGTGCCGCCCGCGAAGTAGGAGGCGTCGAGCTGCACCTCGAAGGGGGCGTCCATTGGCGCCACCTCGGGGGTGCTCAGCGAGACCTTGAAGCGGGGGATGCGGTAGGCGTCCACCTGCCAGTCGACGTGTCCGAAGCGCTCGCCATCCTTGTCCTCCAGCCAGGCCTGGTAGGTGCCGGTGGGGAGCTTGTCCTCCTGGAAGCGGTGGTAGAAGCCCCCCGCCTCGGTGAGCTGCACCGGGTAGGACCAGCGCAGCCCGCCGGGGCCGGCCACCTGGAGGGTGCCCCTGGTGCGGAGCACGCTCAGCTCGCCCTGGAAGCGGCGGCGGAGCCAGCCCTTGATGTGGACCTCCTCCTCGGGGCGGTACACCGGGCGCTCGGTGAACAGGTGGGCGAGGGTGTAGCGCTCGGCCTCACGGGGCGAGAGGTCCGAGAAGGCCCAGGCCAGCCAGCCACCGCCGGAGTGGGTCCAGCGCGAGGAGGTGAAGGCGTCAGGGGCCCTGCTGGGGTCGAGCACCAGGGTGTCGTCGCCTCTCTGGACGACGATCCGCTGGAGCCGCACCCGCTGGTGGGGGGTGGCGCCTGGGGCCTTCCAGACCACGGTGCCGTCGGCGAGGGTGGTGCCCTCCCACAGGGTGCGCCACACGGCGCTGGCGTCGCGCTGGGCCCAGGAGCCCTCCAGCCGGACGGTGGCGCCGGGGATGGCCCTGCCGCTCGCGAGGGAGGACACCAGGAACCGCACCTCGCCCCGCTCCTCCACCGTGGTGAGGGCCAGGTCGGTCACCTGCACCCTCATCCAGGCGCGGGAGGTGGAGCCGTCGAGGGGGCGGATGCCCACCAGGTAGGTGCCGGGCTGGTCCGCGCCGGCGATCCAGTCCAGGTGCTCCTCCAGGTCCAGCCCGAAGGTGGCGCCGCCCCCGTCCTCGCGGAGGGGCAGGTCCACCAGGGCCGAGACCTGGGGCGATCCCAGGCTGCGGAGCTGCTGGTAGAGCGCCCCGGAAGAGATCGGGCGGTTGGGGTCGGTGTGGGGGGCGGGGGCCTCGCCGGGCCCAGGGGGGCGCGCCAGCTCGTCCACCGCCACGGGATCGGAGGGGAAGGGCCACAGCGACCTGTCGAGGGGGTCAATGGCCTGGACCCGCAGGTCCACCCGCGCCTGGCCGCGCCCCTGCAGGGGGACGGTCTGGGGGCCGGTCCGCTCCATCACGCCCTCCCCCTCGGTGAAGCGCAGGAAGCCGGGCTGGCGGGGGAAGTAGAGCCACAGCTCCGAGGCGCCGCGGAGCTCCAGCGGGCGCTGGCTGCGGTCCTGCAGCGCGGTGGGGTGCAGGCTCACCTTGTAGAGCTGCTCGCGGTCGAAGTCGCCGCGGACCTCCAGCCGGCGCCCGTGCAGGGCGAAGCTGAGGTGCTCCACCGCCGGCTCGAAGCGGACCAGGTTGCGGCCCACCACCGGGCCGATCGCCTCGGGGGGCGACGAGAAGTCCACCGCCACCAGCGGGTCGCCGGCGGAGCAGCCCAGCGCCTGCTCGCCGGTGTAGCGGACCCCCTCAGGGGCCACCGGGAAGGAGGTGCGGGCGCAGCCCATCCGCACCGCGCGGAAGGGCTCGGCGGTGGAGAAGGACACCCGCGCGAAGCTCTGGTCGGCCCGGTCGTCGGTCGAGAGGCGGAGGTGGAGGATGGCGCGGGTGCCCAGGGGGATCGGCTCGGATAGCTCGAGGATGTAGGTGGCGTCCTGATCGGGCGAGGGCCGGTCGAGGGCCTTCACCGTGAAATCGGTGGCGGTGAGCCACCGGTGGTCGCCCTCGCCCACCCCGGGGAGGGGGCGCAGCTCCAGGTTCACCATCCGAGCCAGGGTCTCGGGGGGCAGGGCGTCGGCGAAGCGGAGGGTGATGGCGTCCACCGCCTCCAGCCCCTCTGCGCCGTCCTCGGGCAGGGTGGAGCGGGGAGGGGACATGAGGGTGATCAGGTCCACCGAGGTGCTGCCCGCCTCCCAGGTGTAGTCGGCCAGGGCGGGCCAGGGGTCTGCGGGGCGGAACTGGAGGGTCCGCTCGTCGAGCCAGGTCCAGGCGCCTGGGTGGGCTGGGCGCACCGTCACGAAGCGCTCCGGGTGGTCCTCCGGGGCGCCGGGGCCGCTCCCCTGCGGGCTGGTGAAGAACAGGGTGACCGGGTCCCAGGTGCGCAGGAAGTGGTCCGGCACCACCACCGTGCCGCTCGCCCCGGCCGGGCGGCGGATGAGGGCGGTGAGCGCGTCGGGCTGGGCTATGGCGAGGGTGCCGCCGATCAGGGCGACCGCCATCACCAGCAGGGCCAGCAGGCGGAGGGGGGTGCGCGGGCTCATTCGGCCTCCTCGTCGTCAGAGGGGGTGTAGTCGAAGTCCTCGCCGTAGTCCTCTGGGGAGTCCTCGGAGGGGGGGCCTTCGTCTTCATAGGGGGTGTTGAACAGGTAGTGGCGGATCACCGCCTCGGGGGGCCCGGTGTCGGGGGGCTCCAGCCCCGCCAGGGCCGGGCGGGCGGTCGCGGGGGCCGCGTCGTCGGGGAGGTGGAGCGAGAGGTACCAGGTGCCCGCCTTGAGGGTGGGCATCATCACCACCCCGGACCCGTGCGGTCTCCCCGCCGCGTCGAGTAGGGTGGCCTCCAGGGCGGCGGCGCTGCTGGCGACGCCCACCCCGATCGTGCCGTCGCGGGGCAGGTCAAAGCGGAAGACCCTGGTGGCGCCAGGGGTGAGCAGCACCGCGGGGCCAGCCCCCTCGCCGAGGGCGCTGATCGGAGAGGACCACGCCGACAGGCTGCCTTGGAGGGCGCCGCCCGCCAGCCCCCGCAGCTGCACCTCGGCGCGCTGCCCCTCGGGGAGGATCAGATCGGCCGAGAGCCGCTCGGGGAAGGCGCTGATGTCCAGGCCCGCGCCGGGGCGGTCCACCCGCAGCACCGCGGGGGTGGGGGCGCGCAGGTGCACCACCCGCCCCTCACCGCTGAGGGTGAAGCGGGCATCTCGCCGCAGGTCTAGCTCCGCGGGGAGCTCGATGACACCAGACTTCCCGCGCCCGTCCTCCCCCCAGCGGGCGAGGGGGGCGGCGGGGGCGTCCAGCCACACCGCGGCGGCGCCGGGGCGGTGGTGGACCAGCAGGGTGCCCACCCCCGGGTCGGAGAGCTCCAGCCCGCGCCGCACCCGCCCGTCGTCCTGCAGGAGGGTCAGCGAGGCGATCGCGCCCTCGGCCCGGAGCACGGTGCCCGGGGGAGGCAGCTCGGCGAGGGAGAGGGGCAGGGTGCCCGCGGTGAACAGGGTGCGCTCCCAGGGGGTCGCGCCGCTGAGCGGGGCGTCGACCCTGCCCAGGGTGAGCTGCCCCCCCGCGGTCGCGGGGGCGGAGGTGGGGTTGAACAGGTACAGGCGGGCGGGCGCGTCGCCGAGCTCGGTGTAGTCGGGGCCGTCGCCGGCCCACAGCACCCGCAGCAGGGCGCCCTTCTCGTCAGCGAGCGCCGCCACGAGCCCCTGCTCCAGGCCCAGGTGCAGGGCGCGGTGGGCGCCGGGCAGGGTCCAGACCCTGGCCTCGCCGGGGGCGAGCTGCGCCTCTAGCGCCCCCCAGGGGGCGGGGATCGCCTCGGGGAGCGCGAAGCGCGCCAGCTCCAGGTGGGCCTCTACCTCGGGCTCCTCGCCCGCGGGCCAGACGCTCGCGGTCGCGCCGCGCTGCCGCAGCGAGACCGCCACCATCGCGCTCTTCGACACCGCGCCGGGCAGGGTGCCGCCGTCCAGGCTCACCCCGACCTGCCCGGTGGTGGCGGTGGCCACCACCAACAGCGCCCCGTCCCCCCCGTCCAGGTCGAGCCTGGCCGGCGCGGCGCTCGTGGCGTGTACCAGGGCGTGGCCTCCCTCGCTGAGGACGGTCCGGCTCGCGCGCACCTTGTCCCTGCCAGCGGCTGAGACCAGCCACAGCGCGTCGTCGAGGGGCGAGAGGGTCCGGTCCTGCACCGGCACGCAGGCCTGATCGGGGGCTGGGCACCAGCGCAGGGCGTCGTCCGCCGCCTCCAGGCTGAGGGTCCCCTGCCGCTTGAGCTGGAAGCGGGCCGCCACCGCGTCCCCCAGGGGCGCCAGCCTGGCCCCGCTCGCGAGGGCGCGCTCGTCCGAGCGCCTCGGCGACTCGGCGCTGCCCTGGAGGCTGACCGGCTGCCCCCGCCGGTCGAGGGACCACGCCCGCAGGCGCCAGCTCCCCTCGCCTGATGTCCTCGCCTGGACCCGGGGGTGGAGGCCGGTGTCGCTGGCGACCGTGTAGTAGCGGTCGCCCACCAGGTGCTCCAGGCTCAGGCCCACCGTCTCGGTGGCGTCCAGCCCCAGGGTGAGCAGGCGGGGCTCCCCCGACAGGGTGAGGGGCATCACCGTCACCCCGTCTCCCAGGGTGAGGGTCTGGGCCACCGGCAGCGCCGCCGCGGGCGCCTGAGTCTCGGCGGGGGCCCGCACTGAGACGGTGGTGCGGGCCTGGGCGGCCCCCACCGGCTCCACCAGGAGCTGGTACCGGCCCGGCTCCAGCCGCTCCTGGATCGCGAAGTTCCAGTCCAGGGGGCGGTCGTCGCTGCGCGCCACCCTCCGCCCGCTGCTGTCGAGCAGGGTGGCCTTCACGTCGCTGCGCCCGAACGAGGCCACCTCGACCAGGGCGCGCTCGCCCACGGAGATCGGCAGGGTGGCGGGCGCGTAGACCTCGCGTGACAGGCCCGGCGCCAGCTGCGCGGCGCTGAGCTGCAGCCGGTAATCCACCCCGTTGTTGCGCCTGGCGTTCACCAGCTCCACCGTGTAGTCACCCGCCTCCAGCGGCCCGGTCCAGGGCTGGTCCGGGAACAGGCGGGCCACCACCTGCTCCCCTCGCCTCAGCTCCCCGTGCATCTGCTCGGTGGCGCTCAGGGTCAGGTCCACCGGCGCCGAGAGGCTGAAGGCCCACACGTCGGGGCGGCGCTCCTCCCCCTCGGGGGCCTCCCACCAGGTGTGCCCGACCGAGGCCCCTACCGCGAGGGGGTGGGGACCGTGGCCGGAGAAGCGCTCTGCGGCGGTCACCCGCTCCAGCTGGGTGATCCTGCGCACCGCCCCCGGCTCGGGGAGCACCACCAGCCGGTAGTCGCCGGGGGTGAGGTGCTCGACCAGGTCGCCTTGCTCACCGGGCTTGCGCAGGGGCCAGCCCTCCGCGTCCTCGAGCCGGACCCGCGCGGTCTGGCTCGCCCCCAGCGAGCGCAGCCGGTAGTCGCCCTCCTCGGTGACGGTGAAGCGGTAGGCGACGCCCTGGTAGGCGGCGAGCCCGGCGCGGGCCGGCACCCCCAGGAGCAGGGTGCCGCCGTCCTCCATCGGGAGGGGAGCCAGGCGCAGGCCCAGGTGCCCGGCGCTCTGCCCTATCGCCTGGAGCTGGAGCTGGTAGTCGCCCTGCTGCAGGTAGGCGCGGAGCTGGAAGTTGCGCCCCGTGCCGGAGCCCCGGTCGGAGAGGATCAGGGGATCGGTGCGGGTGCGGAGCTGGCCCTCGGTGGCGAGCAGCCCCTCGCTCTCCAGGCGATAGAGCCCGGGCTCTTGGACCGACACCTTGTAGACCGCGCGCTGGTCGCGGGCGAGGTCGAGGGAGGTCGTCATCTGGGCGTCGAGCACGGGGTAGTCGGGGAGCGCCCCGCTCAGGCTCGCGGGGAGGGAGGGCAGCGGGGCCTCGGGGGGGCTGAGGCTCAGGGTGGAGGAGGGCTGCCCTGCGCCCATCACCTTGGCGGCGTGATCCCCGGGGCTCAGGTCGTAGAAGGGCTTGAACGGGCCCCCGTCCACCGAGATCGGCACCGGCTTCCCCCTGGGGTCCAGGGCGGTGAGGCGCCCGCGCGAGGTGGTGCGGAGGGGGACCTCCACCACCTCGCCGGTAGCGTGGATCAGGGGGAGCGGCTGCGAGGGGTCCAGGGGGAGCGGGCGCTGGATCAGCCCCACCCGCACCTCGGGCTGCGACCCGTACACCAGCGCCAGGGGCTGGCCGTAGGTCAGGTCGACCCGCGGCCACTGGAGGCCCGCCTGGAGCGGGGCGGCCTGGATCGGGCCCCGGTCGAGCAGCCCACGGGGCGGCGCGATCTGGAGGGTGACGATCCCCGGTCGGGCCTTGCCCTCCACCACCATCGGGCGGAGGGTGAAGGTGTAGAGGCCGGGGTCAAGGGTCCAGGACCCGTCGGCCCGGCGGAAGGGCGGGGCCTGGTCCACCCCCAGCGGGAGCACCGCCAGCTCAGCCACCGCGTCGCCCTCGGTCTTGACGGTGTAGGCGCCCAGCTCGGTGATCTCCACCAGCATCGAGGCGGGGCCGAGCAGGTTGAAGCGCCGCTCCAGGCCCCGTCCGCCACCGAGGGTCAGGGCGCGCGCGCTCACCAGCTCCTCGCGCTCCCCGCTCCTGCGCACCAGCATCCCGGTGGCGTCCAGGCTGTCGCTGGGGTCGCCCCCGTGGAGGGTGGAGATCCAGGTGGGGCCGCTGCCGGAGACCGTGCCCTGCCCCGAGAGCGCGTTGAAATGCTGTAAGGTGTAGGGCTGGCCCGCGGGGCCCCTGAGGGTGAGCAGGCGGGGGCCGTCGCCGCCGTCGCTGAGCGAGACCCGTGGGGGGAGGGTGTCCTCGTCGATCTTGCGGGAGTAGCCGCCCTGCGCGAAGGGGCTCCCCGGATCGTAGCCGGTGAGGCTCATCGCGGCGCTGCCCCCCTGCTGCGGGAGGGAGAGCTGGAAGTAGTCGGAGCCCTCCACCACGAAGCGGTCGACCCCCAGCGGGCTGATGGTGCGGGTGACCTGCCCCGGCGCCCCGAGGGTAGAGACGCCCCAGCGGAGGTGGAGCGGCTGCTCTCCCTGGTCCTCGCTCCAGGCGAGGGGCGCCCCGCCGTAGGCGGTGAGGCGATAGAGCCCCGGCTCCAGCCAGGTCTGGAGGCGCGCCACCCGGAGCGGCTGGCCCTTCACCGGGGTCTCCTCGCTCAGGGAGGGCTCCACCCCCACCAGCCACGACCCGTCCTGCCACAGGCGGAGGTCCGCGAGCGCCCTACCGCCCGCCTCGATCGCCACGTAGCGCCGCTCGGGGACGTGGACCCACCACGAGCGCTGGCGCAGGTCGCCCAGCTCGGAGGACACCAGCAGGTCCTCGGTGAGCAGGGGGCTGTCGGGCTGGAGCTCGGTGAAGGGCCGCACCTGGAGCTGCGCCTCGCCGGTCCCCAGCGGGTGGGCCTGGGTGAGCAGGCGGTAGTCCCCCTGGTCCAGGAACAGGTCCAGCCGCCCGTCCTCCTGCCCCTGGCGCCCGTCGCGCTCGCGGGGGCCGATCATCCGGTCCACAAGCTGGAGGGCCGTGCCCTGCTCGGAGGTGGCGGTGATCGCGTAGCGGCCGAATTCGTCCACGTGGATCAGCGCCGCCTGCCGCCCCTGCGCGGGCACCTGGGAGGGCACCACCGAGGGCTCAGCGGCCAGGGCGGGGGGGATCATCAGGGCGAGCGCGAGCGGGATCAGGGCGCGGTGCATGAGGTCCTCACGGGCTGTTGCGGGAGCTTTTGCAGGGGACGTGCCAGGGCGCAGGAGGTCCTGCTGGCGGCTGAGCGCGAGATCGTAGATCGGTCGCGCGGATCGGTTGCGGGGGGGCTGGCCCATGGAGCGGCCCAGGGGCCCATGAGCCCGAGGAGCCGCCGCTCGACCTGCCTCGCCAGCGTTGGGGGGACCATGCGCAGCTCCCGCGGTTGGCCGGAAGGTAGCACAGGCGCGGGAGGCAGGTCGACACTCGCTCAGTTGGTGCTGAGCGCTGGAAGGGGCTATGTGACCCAGGTCTCGGTAGAATTGCGTGGACCGGACCCGGTGAACAATGGCCGCAACGATCGAGTCGCGAAAATACAGGATTATCGGTCTGCTTGGAGAGGGTGGCTTCGGGAAGGTCTACAGGGGCCGCCTGGAGGGGGCTGAGGGCTTCTCAAAGGACGTGGCGATCAAGCTGCTGCATGATCAGAATTTTCACCCCACGGTGCTGGAGCGCTTCCGCGACGAGGCGCGCATCCTTGGGCTGATCCGAGACCGGGCCATCGTGAACGTGGACCCGCCCACCCGCCTCGGTGGCCAGTGGGCGGTGGTGATGGAGTACGTGGACGGGGTGTCGGCGGAGCACGTGCTCCAGGAGCGCCTGCTGCCGGTGACCGTCGCGCTAGAGATCGTCGAGGAGGTGGCGCGGGTGCTCCACGTGGTGTGGACTCAGCTCGGCCCCGACGGCGAGCCGCTGCGGCTGGTGCACCGGGACATCAAGCCGGCCAACATCCAGATCACCCCCTCCGGCCAGATCAAGCTGCTGGACTTCGGGATCGCGCGGGCCAACTTCGCCAACCGCGAGGCCAAGACCACCCGCCACATCGGCGGCACCCCTGGCTACATCGCCCCAGAGCGGATGGAGGGCATCGAGGGCCCCGCGGCGGACATCTACTCCCTGGGGGTGGTGCTGGAGGAGCTCTTCACCGGCATCCGCCCTTCGAGCAGGGGCAAATCGACCCCCACCATGGACCTGCTCTCCCTCCCCGACGAGGACGCGGGCTCGGGGGCCTACCCCAGGCCGCCCTCGGCCGAGCTGAACGCGGTCTTCGAGCTGGCGGAGGAGATGCGGAGCTGGAACCACGAGGCGCGCCCTGGCCCGCGCGATGTGGAGCGCAGGTGCAGGGAGCTGCGGGCCCAGTTCTCCGGCCCCTGGCTGCGGGACTGGGCTGAGGAGACCATCCAGCCCACGGTCCCCGCGCAGGAGGCCGACGATCGGATCGGCGCGACCCTGATCGAGAGCACCACCGGGATCAGCATCGAGCGCTCCCAGTCGGGCTTCCCGGTCACCCCGGCCCCCAGGAAGCGGCCGGCGATGACCACGGTGCTGCTGGTCCTGCTGACGCTGGGCGCGGTGGGCATGGGCGCGGTGGGGCTGCTGGTGCTGGGGGTGGGCGCCGGGGTGGTCCTGCAGGGGGAGTCTACCGCGCAGCCTGACGCGCCCACCCCGGTGTCGGGGGTCGACACGCCAGAGGCGCCCCCCGCAGAGCCCCCGTCGCCGGCTGCAGCGCCGCCCGCAGCGCCGCCCGCAGCGCCGCCCGCAGCGCAGGCGAGCGCCCCCGCAGCGCCGCCGGCAGCGCCACCAGCGCGGCAGGTGGCGCCCGCGGAGCGGGTGGTCAGCGTCCGCCAGCCGCAGCCTCCGCCGGTGGTGGCGCCCGCTGTGGAGACCGCGCCCCCTCCCGAGGAGCCTGCCCCGGTCAAGGGCCCCACCTACCCCGTCACCTTCACCTCGATCCCCCTGGGCGCGACGGTGCTGATGGACGGCGCGGTGCTGGGCACCACGCCCCTGATCAACGTCGAGGTGCCGGTGGGGAGCCACGAGCTGACCGTGAAGGGGGAGGGCGACAGCGCCTGGGTGGTCACCGTGGGGCGGCGCTCCGCGCGGCGCTTTATCTGGAAGAGCGCGGAGCGGGCCTGGGAGTCCCAGTACGAGTAGCGCGGCGGGGCCGAGCGACCCGTCGCTGAGTCAGGCCCTCGCCAGCTCCCACACCTCGACCCGCTCTCGGGTGCGGCTCCCCTTGGGGGGATGGGCCTCGCGGTCCCGGGGTCCCACCGCGCGTCGTCCGGCAGGACCGGGCGAGCCGCGGCGACGGGCAGCGGGTCTGGGCGGAGCGAGCCGCGGCGGCGTCA
>JAFGVK010000204.1 GCA_016938035.1 Deltaproteobacteria bacterium
CCTCAGCGATGGTGCCGTCCATGTCCATGTCGATGGGCTCCTCCTTGCGACAGGCGAGGAGCGACAGGGCGAGGAGCGAGAAGAGAGAGAGTGAGCGCAATGTACCTCCAGAGGTTTGCAGCATTCTATCAGACCTCCGGTGCGATCCAACCCCCGGACCCCCAAGACCCGACGGCCCCGTCCTCCCGGTTGCACCCCGCGCCCAGCCCCCGTCCGGCCACCAGCGCGTCGAGCGGGTCCCGCGCGCGCCCAAAGCCTCCAGCCGCCGAGCGTGCCGAGGGAGCGCCTGACGGTCCTGTGGCGGGGGCAGCGGGTGGAGACGCCCCGCGCGCGGCGCGTGGTCCACCGCGAGCAGAGGGGCACTCCACGAGCGCGCGGCGCGCTCTGTGCGCAGCCAGCCTCGCGGACCCAGCACGCGGTGATTCCAACGGGTTCTCCAATGTTATTCGCAGCCAACCGAGCACCAGATTAGACGGCGTGACGGGGGCCCCAGCGCTGCGCCGACCAGCGGGCGTGGCGCCATCCCGGCGGGTAGCCCCGTGGGATCGGCGCAGGTTCGGGCCCCTGGCGCAGGCCGGCCCGCGCTCCCGCCAGCGCTCAGCGGCGCGGCCCACCTATCCGGTGCTGAAGGACTGGCCGCGACGGCCACCGGAGCTCACCCCGGCCACAGGCCGAGCACCGGTGCGCCGACTGTGGGCGTCTTATGGGCGAGGTCGCAGGCGCCACGAGGCTGCGGCCCGCCCTGCCGAGCGGCCCGTTTTGGGTGCCCTTGGGGGAGCGCTACTCCACCGTCACCAGGGTCGTCCCCTCCAGCTCCACCCCCTCGATACCGGTGACGTAGAGGTCCAGGCAGTACGGGCTGCCGTCTGGGCAGTCCACGCAGCTCACCCCCATCGAGGCGGCCATGGCGCAGATCGCGTCGTCCTGCCCGCCCCTCCCGATCAGTACCCCCATGTCTTGCGTGTCAGCGCTGCCCCGGAGCACCGCCCCACCCACCGTGCGGCCGTCGGCCGAGAAGGTGGCCTCTAGCGAGAAGGCGTACACCGGCACCTCCACCGCGTCGAAGCTGAGGGTCGCCACCTCCGCCTCGGCGAAGAACCAGGGGGCGTCGGTGAAGGAGGCCATGGGGTAGTCCCAGGTGGGCTT
The DNA here is from genome assembly GCA_016938035.1 of Deltaproteobacteria bacterium. Classification (GTDB taxonomy): domain Bacteria; phylum Myxococcota_A; class UBA796; order UBA796; genus JAFGVK01. The sequence continues at coordinate 1,147 of JAFGVK010000204.1, forward strand.
GCCCGGGAACTGGTGGATCACCCCCAGGTCGTCTGCGTAGCCCTGAGCGCCGATCAGGTCGACCACCGACGCGTCGGCCCAGTCGGCTCCGAGCAGGACAGGAACGGTAAAGTAGAGGGACATCAGCGCCCCGAAGCCCGCGGGCTCCACCCACTCCGCCTCGTCGAGGAGGATCAGCCAGCTGCGGCCCACCAGGGAGGAAGGCCCGCCCTCCAGCGGCAGCCCCAGCGCAGAGGTGCGGAAGGGCAGCGCGGTGGTGCCGGTACAGTCGTCCAGCAGCAGCAGGTAGTCCGAGGAGGGGTTCAGGGGCGCGTCGGGGCGCACCGCCCCCCGCAGGGCGTCCCACTCCATGTGGACAGGCACCTCGCGATCTGCCGCATCGAGCAGCGTGGCCCGGTAGAATTCGGTGGAGGCCGTGGCGGTCCACAGCAGCGGCGCGTCTCGGTAATACCACCCCGCCTCGCCGCTCACCGGCCAGGTGTCCAGCACCCTGTGCGGGCAGGTGCTGGGGTTGAAGGCGCCGGTGTCGGCGAACCAACCGGTGTCGAGGGTGGGGCCAGTGTCCTCCCCCCTGCCGTTGCAGGCGGCGAGGGCAAGCAGCGCGGTGAGCGCCAGGGATGTCCGCATCAGTCCTCCTCCACCGTCACGCTGAGCCGATACCAATAGGCGGGGCCGGAGCGCTCCGCCCGCTCGATGACACGCACCCACAGCACCTCGCCCCCCGCAGAGGAGAGCACCCCCCAGGGATCGGGCTCCCAGCCCTCCTCACCGAAGGCGAGCCGCGCGAGCTCCTCGGTGTGGTCCGGATCATCACCGTGGAACACCGCCAGGGTGTAGTCCCCCGCCGAGCCAGCCGCCCAGGCGTCCACGTCCAGGGTGATGGCGTGCTTGCCAGGGGGCACCTGGATCGCGTACCAGTCCTGGTCCCAGCGGTCCTCGCTCAGGCCGAACACCGCGTCGCCCGTCATGATCCCCTGCGCCCCCCCCAGGGTGTCGTTGTCGCCCTCGTCTACGTTCCAGTCCACCGCGGGCTTCGACTCCCCGATCAGCAGCTCGTAGGGGTAGTGGGTGTCGTCGCCCTGCCCGGTGTGCTCACTCAGGAGCAGGTCCCAGGCGCCGGCGCTCGCTGGGAAGACCAGCGCGGGGTCCTCACCGTTGAGCAGCGCGTCCACCGCAGCCTCCTCTCCCGCGTCCGAGGAGATCAGCAGCACCGGCCGCGCGTCGGAGCCGATCCCCTGGGCCCCCACCTCGATCCGCAGCCACTGGGCGCGCGGGAGGAAGAAGGTCCAGAAATCCAGGTCCAGGGGGGTGCTGAAGGCGCCACAGGCCCGCGCCTCCAGCGGGAGCTGCTGGGCGGTCGCGGGGCTCCCGTTGGGCTCCACCTCATCCACCGCGCAGCGGGAGTAGGGCTCGGGGCCTGTGTCACGCACCCCGGTGTCGCCGCCGCCAGAGTCAACCTCGCCGGTGTGCTCGACCACATCGGGCACATCGTAGTGGCAGCCCGCGCAGCCATCGCAGGCGCTCGCGAGGATCAGGGCGAGGATCGAGAAGCGCAGCAAGGACTACCTCCCAGGGGGGTAGATGCCCGATCATCCGGTCACTGTCGAGGGAAAAGGGGGGAGCCTGCTCGTGCCCTGAGGGTGCGGAGCGACGGAGACCCGCGCGACAGCGGGGCGGCTATCGGACGGGACGCAGCCAGGTCGTGTCACGACCGCTGCCGGTGGGGCGAGCGCGAGAGGCGCGCGACCGCTGTTCGCCGCGACCAGACCACCGTGTGGCCAGCCCCGCCTCATCGCACCGCCCAGTGGGCGGGGTGCGCCCCCCGGCCGGCGCGCTTGCCCGGGGCCCCGGAGGAGCCACCCGCTCCCCTCGTGGAAGGTCTGGGCGCCCGTCGACGCCCCCACACCCCCCCCCAGAGGACGCCCTCCCGCCTCAAAACGCGCGCGCCGCTCACCGAGGCGCCGACAGGAGGTCGCGCTCCCAGGGGTGCACGCTACCCCCTGTACCTCCAACCAGGCGTCGCGCGGCCTGCGGGCCCACAGCCTCGCCGCCGCGCCCCCCACAGCGAACGGCGTCCGTGAGACCGCACACTCAGGGCAGCGAGCGACGCATCTTACTCTTGAATAGTTCTATATTCTTCGGGTATGACATATGACGTGGCGCCCCGCACCTCTCCTCGGTGCGCGCCCCACAGGAGTCCAAAATGCCCAGCCAGTCCCGCAAGCCCCTGCAGCGCCCAGCCAGCAACCTCGACATCCTGAACCCCTCCTACGACCAGCAGGGGCCGTCCCACGGCAACCAGGCCGCGGCACAGGACCTGCCAGCGCAGGGTGGAGGCAGCGGCGGTGGCCTGCTCGACTCGCTGATGAGCGTCTTCGGCGGTCACGACAAGGCACCAGCGGGACCCACAGGGCAGCCCACCGGGAAGGCTGGTCCCCAGGGTGGAGGCGCCGAAGCGTGGGCCCAGGTCGTCGGCGGCACCCTCACCCTCCGGTTGGGCTCCAAGGGCCCGGCGGTCCAGCAGCTCCAGACCCTCCTCAACCAGAACGGGTCCTCCCTCACCGCGGACGGGGACTTCGGGAAGGGCACCCGCCGCGCGGTGATCGCGTTCCAGACCGCCAACGGACTGGGCGCAGACGGCGTAGTCGGCAGGGGGACCGCCCAGGCCTTCGGCGGCTCCCCCGCCCCCGCGGCGCCCACCAGAGAGAACGGTCCCACCAGAGAGGTCGCTGACACCGAGCACGAGGCCCCCGCCAAGAAGCCCAAGGCCCCGGGCGGGCAGAAGTGGGTCGAGGGTGAGCCCCCGGTGATCAACGTCCGCCCCGGCGACTTCGTGCGGGAGGGCCTGACCCAGGAGGTGCTCACCGTGGCGCTCACGGTGTTCAAGAACGCCTGGATGGCCGGCAAGACCAAGAAGATGCTCTACACCGTGATCGACTACTCCCGCCCGCGCCGCGACAAGCGCCTGTTCGTGCTCGACCTGGAGGCGGGCAAGATGCTGTTCGCCGAGCACGTGCAGGACGGGGCCGGCAAGAACGCGGGGGCGGATCCACTGGCCCACTCCAACGAGCGGGGCTCGGGCGAGAGCTCGGTGGGTCTGTCCCGGACCGGCGCGGTGGGCGAGGGCGAAAAGTATGGGAAGAACCTGGCGCTCCACGGGCTGGAGCCCGGGTTCAACGACAACATGGCCAGACGCCAGGTGATCATGCACGGGTGGGGCAAGAAGTCGAGCGAGGCCTTCGAGGAGGACGGATCGGTGTACCTGAGCGAGGGCTGCCCAGCGATGGACCCCAGAGTGGCGGGCAAGGTGATCGAGACCATCAAGGGCGGCACGCTGGTGTTCTCGTACTTCCCCGATGAGAAGTACCTGCGCGAGTCCAAGTTCACCCACTGACCTCCCGCAGGCCCTGCGGATCCCCCCAGGACATCGCTCGCCGGTCGTACTGGGGGGCTCCCTCTGACCCCGTGGGGGCTCCAAGGCAGCGCATCCGACCGGTGGTTCAGCGGTGGCTCGCCTGTACCATGTGAAGGGGTAGACGGGTCCCTCTCACTGGACGGAGATCTTGGTTCGCAACAACAAAGGAAGTATGTGCAGTTCTGTCGACGAGCCGGTGAGCCCTTCCACAGCGCCAGACGAACAGACCCCTGGCAATGGATGCTCCGGATCGCGTGGGGCTGAGAGGGGGGCGCGCGGGTTGAGCGCCCTTGTGGCGAGGCGGAAGGGCTCTGGCCTCCCCCCGCGCGTCCTCCCGACCGACGCGTACCTCCGGGCGCGAGGCACCGCCCCCGGATGACCTCGGGATGGCGTCAGGCCCTTGCCGGGGGGGCTGGCCGCCTGACCTGGTCCACGCTGCGCGGGACGCCCCGGGGATCGCGCCGCCGGCGAGGCACCGCGGCCGGGGGCCTCAGGTCGGCGGCGGGGGCCTTGGAGGCGGGCGCCCCGGAGGGTGGAGGCGCAGCAACCAGCTGCCTGACCGCTCAGGGTAGCGATCGGACAGGGACCCGCCGGGAGGGCCTCGACCTACTCCGCCCCGAGCCTCGCGCCGAGCAGGGCGATGATCTCCCGCTGCTGCTCGATCACCTTGGTGAGCAGCTCCTCGGTGCTCAGGCGCCGGTAGTGGGTCTCGAACCATGCCACGAACTGCGCCAGCACGTCGTCCAGACGCCGCGCGGAGACCTCCTGAACGCTGTGGGTGATCGTGCCCGCCAGGCCCCCCGCCAGGAGCGGGAGCGGGGTCGCCCACCCCTCCACCCCAAGGCGCGCCACCAGCCCGTACCACCCCTGGAGGGAATCCGCTGGGCTCTGGCCCAGCACCACCCACACCATCAACAGCAGGGTTAGGACCAACCCCAGGCGGAGGAGGTTGGTCGGCGCGCCCACCAGGGTCCTCGGCGACGGGATGTACCTCCTCGACTTGATCTGCCGAGCCACCATCGCCTCGCGGTCGAGCACGTCACCGGGCCGGGCTGTGGTCCTAGGCCTCCCCTCCTCCACCACAATCGTCGCGCTAAGATCCCGCCAGGCGCGAGACACCGCGGGGAAGCCCGCCCCCAGCTGCCCGAAGATCTCCCCCACCCGGTGGTGCTCCTCCCCCGAGGTGACCTGCTCCAGCTGCAGGGCGTCCAGCCGGCGGATGCTGACCCGCAGCGCCCTGGCCAGCGCCTCCTCACTCGCCAGGGTGACCCAGCAGGCCAAGCAGGCCAGTGACGCGACGAGCGCGGTGGCGCCCAGCGACAACAGCGTGATCAATCCGACCTCCATGGCAGCGATCCCATCGCACCTATCCCGAACGCCCACCGATTGAGCGCCATCCACGCGGAATTCGCGGATGGCTGGCCCCGACACCCGCTGCTGCACCCGAGACGCGAACACCGAGGGAGCGAGGACCGCTGGGCGCGCAGCCGCGAGGCGCTCTCCCGTCGGCCCTCCCGGCGCGAGGAGCGGCCGCGGGCCGCTCGGGCTCGGGTCGCACGGCCACGCCCTGCGTCCCGCGCGGCCTCGCCAGCGACGACGACGACAGTCGCCA
>JAFGVK010000205.1 GCA_016938035.1 Deltaproteobacteria bacterium
ACGTCTACCAGCGTGAGTAGATCGCAGGGGAGCCTCAATGTCGATCCCCTTCAGGTCATCAGCCTGAGGACTATGCGATCGCCCTGGAGGGTGCCTCCGCACCCTCTCCCTCCGCCAACACGGCAGGCGGTGAGCAGACCGTGGGCCAAACGATGATCATGTCCCAGGCGGGTCGGCGTGCGATCGCCTCAGGGCGAGCGGCGCGATCCAGGTCTCTCCTGGTCGGGACCTCGCTGGCGCGTGGGGCAGAAGCCCCCGTATTTCCCAAGAGAACCAGCGCCTACAGCGGAAGGCCGCGCGTCGCTGCCGGGGACGGTGGATCGCTCCCTCGCCGCAGAGCGGGGGGCCGCCGCGCCGAGGGGGCGCGGGCTCGGGTCAAGGAGCCACCGAATCCGTGCCGACCTCGGCGGTGGCGCCGGATAGCTCCCCCTGGGGAGGCCCGATGACTCAGCTCCAGATCCGAGGCGCGCGAGAGCACAACCTGAGGGGGGTGGACCTGGACCTGCCCCCGCGCGCCCTGGTGGCCCTGGTGGGGGTGAGCGGCGCCGGCAAGAGCTCGCTGCTGCTCGACACCCTGCTGGCGGAGGGCCGGCGGCGCTACCTGGACGCCCTGGCGGGGGGGGAGGGGGGGCTGGCCTCGCCGGACGTGGACTGGGTGGGGGGCCTCCCGCCCGCGGTCAGCCTGGGGGAGCGGGTCCTCGATCCCCGCGAGCGGCTGGGGGACGTGATCGGGGTGCTGCCCCTGGTGGAGGCCCTGTTCGGCAGGCTCGGCGCGCAGCGCTGTCTTGCCTGTGGCCAGGTCTCCCGCGCGATGGGGGTGGACCAGGTGGTGGACGAGGTGGCGCGCAGCCCCGAGGGCGCGAGGCTGTTCCTGGAGGCCCCCGTGCGGCTTGGGGCGGGGGGAGCCGCGGCGGTGCTGCCCGAGGTCGCGCGTGCGGGCTTCTCGCGGGTGCGCGCCGATGGGGAGGTGCTGCGGGTGGAGGAGGTGCGGGGCCAGGTGCGCTCGCTGCGGGTGGTGGTGGACCGGGTGGTGTGGCGTCAGGACAAGCGCTCCAGGCTGGAGGAGGCGGTGCGCCTCGCCTCCACCACCGGGGAGGGGAGCCTGGTGGTGGTGGCCGAGGGCGCGGAGCGGGCCTTTACCACCGGCCCCCGCTGCCCCGCGTGCGGGCTGGAGCGCCCGGTCCTGGAGCCGGGCTTGCTGTCGCCCAGGACCGGTGAGGGGGGCTGTCCCTCCTGCGGTGGCACCGGCGCGGTGGCCGGAGAACCCTGCGTCTTGTGTGGTGGCACCGGCCTGTCAGCCTCTGCAAGGGCGGTGCTGCTCGGTGCGACAGGGCTGTCGGAATTGCTGACGGTGGCCCTGTCGGACCTCCCCGATGCCCTCTCGCAGATCCCTGACGGCCCGGTGAGCCGCCCGGTGCGGGAGGAGCTGTCGCGGCGGGTGGCGGTGGCTGAGGGGCTGGGGTTGGGGGCGCTGCCCCTGGGCCGGCGGGTCTCGGAGCTGTCGGGGGGGCAGGTGCAGCTCGCGCGCCTGGCGCGCCTGGGCGGCGCCCCGCTGGAGGGGGTGCTCTACCTGCTGGACGAGCCCACGGCGGGGCTGGGCGAGGTGGAGGCCCTCGCGGTGCTGGACCTGCTCCGGTCCTGGGTGCTGGCTGGCAGCGGGGTGATCGTGGGGACCCACCGCCTGTCGGTGGTGCGCGCGGCGGACTGGGTCGTGGAATTCGGCCCAGGCGCGGGGGCGCGTGGCGGGCGGGTGATCTTCGAGGGCAGCGCCGAGGCCCTCGCGGTGGCACCCACCCCCACCGGGGACTGGCTGCGGGGCACCCTGCGGCCAGGACCGCCGGCCTCCCGGCCGATCCGGCGCAGGGTGGAGGTGGCCGGGCTGGGGCTGGGGGTGGGGGCGCTGGTGGCGATCACCGGCGGGATGGGGGCGGGGAAGAGCCGCCTGCTCGCCCTGGCGGAGGCCGCCGCGGCGGGGGCGGGGCTGTCCCCCAGGAGCTGGGCCAGCGCTGGGGCGGGCCGGACGAGCCGCTCGATGCCTGCGACCTACTCGGGGGTGTGGACCCACCTCCGGCAGCTCCTGGCCGCCAGCCACGAGGCCTCGGTGAGGGGACTGTCGGCGTCGGACTTCTCGCTCAACACCCCGGGCGGGCGCTGCGAGCTCTGCCGGGGTCTGGGGGTGGTGAAGGTGGAGCTTGGAGTGCTGCCGCCCGTGTGGCGCAGGTGCGAGGCCTGTGGGGGGCGACGCTTCACCAGGGAGCTGCGCTCGGTGCGCTGGCGGGGCTGGTCGGCGGACGAGCTGTTGGAGCGGACGGTGGACGAGCTGCTGGCGGTCTCCGGCGCCTATCCCCGCATCGCGGAGCCGCTGCGCGCCCTGTCGGAGCTTGGCCTGGGCTACCTTCCCCTGGGGCAGCCGGGGCACACCCTGTCGGGGGGGGAGGCCCGCCGCCTGGCCCTGGCGCGCGAGCTGGCGACGGGGGGAGGCGAGGGGCGGGTCTACCTGCTGGACCAGCCAGAGACTGGCCTCCACCAGGTGGACATCATCGGGCTGATCGCGGCCCTGCACCGCCTGGTGGACGGCGGCGCCTCGGTGTGGGTCGCGACCCGCTCGGAGGCGCTGGTCGCCTCGGCGGACCAGGTGGTGGCGCTGGGGTGAGCTCCTCGTGGACGCCCCTGCGGGGGGGCGTCTCGCTGAAGCCCGCCTCGGGCGTGAGGGAGGCGGTGCAGTCCTCGCCCTAGCCGGCGGCGGCGCGCTGCGGCCCCTCGCAGTGGGCGAGCTGATCCGTGTGGGCGACCAGGTTGTGCTCGTGTTGGAACAGCCCGGCGATGTCCATGTCGATGGTGCTCTCGCGGAGCACCTGGAGCCCCGGATGGGAGCTCCGGCCCATGTGTCCATCTCTTGCGGGTGTGATCCATGCCCCGGTCACGGCGTGGAACGCGATGGAACCTCGTCTGCCGAGGTACGGGCCCACGACGACCGGCCAACGCCTACACCCGTCGGCCCTTCGACGAGCCGGTGGGGACTCCCTGCGGCAGGCCCCCTGTCTGC
>JAFGVK010000206.1 GCA_016938035.1 Deltaproteobacteria bacterium
GCACAACGGAGATTTTGCGCGCGGTGTCGTCAGCACATCGAGACCGACGGGGCATCGAGATCAAGCATCAACCGGCCGGCGGGCCCTAACAACCAGGCGCACACGGTCATCACGGTGGAGCACAACCTAGAGCGCCTCGGCCAGGCGGACTGGCTGATCGAGCTCGGCCCCGAGGGGGGGGCCGCGGGCGGCCTGGCAGCGGGGACGCCGGAGGCGGTGGCGTCGGGAGAGACGGCGACGGGGGTGGCGCTGAGGGGGGTGGCGCTGAGGGGGGTGGCGCTGAGGGGGGTGGCGCTGAGGGCGCTACTCGCAGGACCACACTGTCTCGGTGGTGTCGTGCAGGTCGCTGTAGATGGTGTCGTAATGGTCGACGGTGTGGGTGACGCCGTCTGTGGCGATGCTGACCTGGGTGAGCTCTCCCGAGACCGGCCAGTACTCCCTGCGCAGGAAGCGGTTGGGGAACAGGGTGTACCCGACCTGATCGGAGATGTCGGCGTAGGAGCGGCCGAAGGTTCGGGGCACGCCGCTGGCGTAGGTGGTGCCCTGGAGGGGGTGGAAGTCGCCCTCGCAGTCTCCGCCGCTGTCGTGGAGGAGGAGGTCGTGAGCGCCGTAGCCGCTGCCCTCCCTGCGGACGACGAGGCAGCCCCAGTCTGTGAGCTCGAGGCTGCCGGAGCGGCCGCGGTGGTCGGTGAGGTCGACGGTGCGGTCGAGGTCGTGAGCCTGGTCGTAGATGCGGACGGTGCGCTGTCGCCCCTCGTCATCGTAGCGGGTGTGGAGGGTGAGGCCGTGGCGGTAGACCTCCTGGGTGGAGGGGCGTCCGGTCTCGCTCCACCAGGTCGCGGTTCGTCGGTCGAGGTCGCCGCTGCGGTCGAAGTGCGCCTCGCTGGAGGCGCGCCGTGTGCCGTCGTTGTAGTAGCTCTCGGTGCGGTGCCAGGTGGTGCTGTCTGTGCTCTCCTTCCACTGCTCCCAGGAGAGGGGACGGCCCTGGGGGTCATAGGTCCAGGTGTCCTCCTGCAAGGGGACGGACTGGGGCGCGAGGAGCATCCAGAGGAGGCGGTCGTCGTCGCTCCAGGTGTAGCGGTACTCGGAGTCGAGGGTGCCGTCGTGCTCGCGGTCGAGGAGGTAGCCGGTGGGGTTTCCGCGGTCGTCCCAGGTGAGGACGAGCTGGTCGGGCTCCCCGGTGGAGTCGGCGTTGACGACGCAGGTGAGCTGCCGGGCGTCTCCCTCGCAGTCTCGGGGCCTGGTGCGGACGAGCTCACCGTCGCGGCGCTCGAAGACGGCGAGCTTGTGGTCGTTGCGGGGTGCCCACCAGGTGATCTCGTCGGGCTCACCGTCGAGGTCGCTGTCGAGGGTCTCGGAGAGGATGCTCTGCGCAGAGGAGCGGCTCCAGTCGGCGCGGGGGTCGCGGCACCATGTCCAGTCGGTTCGCTCGTCGGGTGTGCCGTCGCCGTCGGTGTCTCGCTCCTCCCAGACGAGGAGTCCGTCGTCGTAGCCGCGCTGGAAGGCGGTCTCGAGGATGCCGTCACCGTCCTCGTCCTCCTCGTAGAGGAGGGGGTTGTCCTGGTCGTCGTAGAGGGCGACGAGGGTGCTGTCGAGGAGGCCGTCGCCGTCGGCGTCCTCCTCGGAGAGGACGAGGTTGCCGCGGTCGTCCCAGGCCTCGGTGGTGCGCTGGTCGATGGTGCCGTCTGGCCCCCGGTCAACGGTCTTGGTGACCGTGCCCAGGTCGTCGTCGTAGGTCCAGGTGGTGATGCGGTCTTCGACCTCGTCACTATTGAGGTAGAGTTCTTCCTTGATTAGACGGCAGTCACTGTCGTAGTCTCGCCGACGGATTGTTTCTCCTTCTTCGCCCTCATAAACCTTGCGCACTTCGGAGAATGGAATCGTAGTCGGCATGTATGGGGTGTACAGGCCATCGTAGTACGAAAAAGGATCGCGGTGGATACCATCGTTTTGGGCATGTGTGTAGAGGGCCGCAGTGGCACAGTCAGTCCGTTCATACCTGTAGGTGTTCACGGAGGAAGCAGCCGGTCGAGTGTACAAATAGTTCCAATAGCTGCTGATCTGCTCGACCAGCACCCCCCCCACTCCCTCCACGGCGTCGTCACAGTCCAGGGCCAGCAGGGGCACCTCGCCCTCGCGGGGCTCGCAGCGCCAGACGCCGGGTGCTCCGAGCTCGCCCAGGCCATCGCCGTCGGCGTCAGGGAAGGCGTGGACCACGTCGTCGTAGCCGCCCTCCCAGAGGACCCCGTCGCAGTCGCGGTCGTTGCCGTCACAGAGCTCGTCGGCGCCGGGGTGGGTGCTGGGGTCGAGGTCGTCGCAGTCGGTGTTGTCGGTGGCGGCGAGGGCGGGGATGGCGGGGCAGCGGTCGAGGGGGTGGTCGGGGTCACCGAAGCCGTCGCCGTCGAGGTCGAGCCAGTGGGGGATGTCGTCGGTGCCGCCGTCGCAGTCGTTGTCGAGGCCGTCGCAGACCTCGGTGCCGCCGGGGAGTGCGTCGCGGTGGAGGTCGTCGCAGTCGTCTCCGAGGAGGACGTGCCCGGGGAGCTCGCAGGTGTGGTCCACCGGTGCGGAGGCATCGCCGTGGCCGTCGCGGTCGACGTCGGGGTACTGGCGGAGGGGCTCCTCGCCGAGGCCCTCGTCGATGAGGCCGTTGCAGTCGTTGTCGAGGAGATCGCAGCGCTCCTCGGCCTCGGGGTGGACGTCCGGGCGGTCGTCGTCGCAGTCGTCGCCGGAGCGAGCGTAGCCCGGGGGCAGGCAGGTGTGGAGACCTGGACGTGAGCCGTCGCCGTAGCCGTCGTCGTCGTCGTCTGGCCACAGGTCGAGGAGGGTGTCGCCGAGGCCCTCGTCGACGAGGCCGTCGCAGTCGTTGTCGCGGAGGTCGCAGATCTCCTCGGAGGGGGTGCAGTCTGGTGAGCCGGTGTCGCCGCCCTTGTCGCAGGCGGCGAGGAGCAGCAGCAGGGGGAGGAGGCGCATCACTCCTCCTCAGGGGGCGGGGGCGGCGGGAGCCAGTCCTCGTCGTCGCAGTAGTGCCAGCCCTCGTCCAGCTCGTGCTCGTCCCAGTCTGCGGGGAACTCGGGCCGGGTCTGTCCGTCGATGACGTCGTATCCCAGGTTCGGGAGCTCCACCAGGAGCTCCAGACCATCCAGGATAAGGTTGGTGTCTTCTGTATTCCTGACCCTGAGGCTCAGGGTGCTCTGTCCCCCTGGGAGAAGGATATCCTGGTCGATGTCGGTGAACATCGTGCCGCCGACGGCGATAGACTCGACGCTCGTCCCGTCCAGGGTGAGCTCCAGGCTGCCCGTCGCCGGGGGCAGTGTCACCCCGTCCTCACGCGCCTGGGCGACCACTGGAGCGGGGTGTTCGGCCTTGGCGAACAGTCGGACCAGGTAGCGGTGGGTGCTCTGGTCCGCAGACGGCAGAGGTAGCTCGACACTGGCCTCCCCTCCAGCGAGGAGGAGGATCGATTCCTGAGACCCGATCTTGGCGTCGTTGCCGTAGTAGCGCCCAGTGTTGGCGTCTTGGTACATCGGGGACTCGAGGCACTCGAGGTCCGGGTGCTGGTCACAGGGGATACCGAGAGCCTCGGTGTCCTCGCGGCTGAGCTCGTGGAGGCTCAGGTGGCGCCAGCGAGGGTTCCACATGCAGTCGGAGGAGACCTGCTCCCAAGCCCGCTGCTCCTCGGGGCTCATGTTCTTCTGGGTGAGGGAGAAGCCACCGTTGTAGTAGGTGCCAGCGCCGAGGACGTCCTCAGGGAAGGCCGCGGCGAGGCGGGCCTGGGCCCGGTGGCTGCCCCTGCTGAGGTCGTAGGGGTGGGGATAGTAGGGGTTGTCCTTTGAGAAGGCGCCCATCCAGAAGACCGTCGACAGGTTGTGCTTGGCGAAGGGAGAGAGTAGCTCTCTCAGAAACTCTGGATCATCATAGTAGTACCAGGCGGCGATGGTGGGGGTCACCGAGCTGTCCTCGTAGCGGTAGTCCAGCTCGAGTCCTTCGAAGGGGTCCATGTTGCCCCTGCTCCAGGGGGCGCCGCCGCTGTGGGGGGCGTTGTACTGCACGCGACCGTTGTGCACAGCGGTGAGGCCGTCGCTGTAGTACATCAGCGAGGTCTCCAGACCGGTGTGACATCCGACCTCGGCGTCCCGGCGCTGCTGGACCTCGCCAGCGACATAGCCGACGGTGGCCTCGCCCCGATCGTAGCCCATGGCCTCAAGCTCGATGGAGAGCCTGCAGTGCAGCGCGGTGAGGCGCTCGGCGATGGAGGCCGGTTCCTGGCCGAAGCCCTGGCTCCTGTTGTAGCCCCTGCCCTCGGTGTAGGCGTGGGTGTGATCCACGAGCCTGGGATCGAGGAGTCCGCGCCACGCGTCGTTGGCCAGGATGGCGTGGAGCTGCTGGAGTTGACCGCCCAGGAAGCCGTCTCGCAGGTAGGGCTTCCCGTCCACAGACACCACATCGTAGGGCTGCCAGTACTCTGGGCGGGTGGTGTTCTGGCTGACAATGAGCTCGTCGGGAAAGAGCACGTCGAACGGGGTTCCGTCGGACGTGAAGTCGACTCTAGGCCAGAGACCCGGAGCGAGGACCGTGTGGTAGAAGCCTCCCCCTACCCTGCCCAGGTGATCCCCGTAGGGGATATCCAGCACCGCGTGGTGTGGGGCCTCGGGGTGGGACACCACCAGGTGGTCGGGGTATGTCGCATACGAGGGGCCGACGAGGTTCATGGTGCAGGCCGGATTGGCGATAGGGGCCCCCTCGGGGATCAGGCCACGGCAGGAGGGCCCAGCGGTCTCCATGACCGGGTAGGCCAGGGTCTCGGAGAGGTCGTAGAGCTCGAGGTTGGAGATCACCAGCGCCTCCTCTGCGACGCCGCGTTGCTGGATCTTCAGGAAGTAGTCCCGCTCGGTTGCATGGGTGTCAGCCTGGGGAAGGGTGAGCGCAGGCCCGGCGTTGAGATCCTCTGCCAGGACGGGCGTGGGGATCCTGAACACGAAGGTGGCCCAGCCATAGTCCTCACCGGTGGGGGGCAGGTACTGGGCGTCTGTCTGCATGCCCTTCCCGTGCATGTCGGTGTCGGCGCGGAAGATGACATGGGATGCACGTGATTTGGTGTTGGGAACGTCGTATCGTTCGGGGGCAATCCGTCCCTCTGAATCGCGGTACAGTTCGTCTAGGTCCTCCTCGGACAAGTACTCCGGTTGCCGATAGCGAATCGCCATCATGTAGGTGTGCCCAGGCATGAAGTCATACGGGTCGGTGTTGGCGCTGCCATTCGCCGCCAGCGTGTACTTGGGGTTGCCGTCGTGGTCGAGTGCGCTGCCGCCGCTGTCCAGGTAAATGAGCAAGCCGCCCGTAGCCTCGCCCTCCACTGTGGGGCAGTCGCCGTGGGTACACAGGGTGATGCTGCGCTCGGCCCGCCAGTGCAGGGCGTTCTCGTCGACCACCCCCTCCGGGACACCGGTGCCGCAGTGCTTCATGACGTTCGCGTCAAGACTCTGATCCCACGCGTCTCCCGGCCACTCCTGGTAGAAGACGCACTGGTGCGTCCTGGCCAGGTGGAGCTGCTCCATGGGGATCGGCACGAGCCTGGTGGGCTCTGTCAGCTCGGTGTCGGGTTCTAGGTCGACCCGGATGCCCTCGGTGAGGTGGATTCCCCGGGTGATCGGGCCGCCGTACTTGGTGGAGGTATCCCTAATGAGCCCGGTCAGGTCGAGATCGAGGAAGAGCTCGTCGCTCGCAGGGGGCAATGGGTAGAGCGGACCCTCGCTCATGTCGCCCATGGTTGTCTGCCCACTCAGGAGACGGGGGATGAAGCGGGTGTGGCGAGCCACCAGGAAGTCTGCAAGCTCGGGAAAGACCGTCTCGCGGTAGCCCGAGCTGAGGGCCAGGGAGGCAAAGACCTGGGTGTCGTTGCTCACGTGGGAGTAGCGGTTCCAGACCGTCGAGTTCAGCCAGGGACGGATGTTGGTCTCCCACGGCTTGTTCAGGTCCTTGGAGCTGGTGAGCCTCAGCAGCAGCTCGGGGTAGTCCAGGACAGAGCGTGGCGTCCAGGTGACGGTGTCCTTGTCGGGGGAGGCGCCGTCCTGGTGGTCCGAGTCGCGGAGGAAGCTCACCAGGCCGTACTGGGCGCCGAGGTCGGTGGCCCCCATGATCAGCACGTGATCCTTGTTCGCATCATAGCTGATCACGTACGACTGCGGGTCGTTCTCAAGCCTCGCGCGCCAGTCGCTGAGGACGGGGAAGTTGTTGAGGAAGCCAGCGCGGTGCAGTCCTGGCTGGATGGGAAAGGTCGGCGTGGGCACGTTCTCCCAGCTGAAGAGGTAGAGCACCTTCTCTGCGGTCGCGAAGGCACAGGCCGCGGGGTTGGGCTTGAGTCTTGTGGGGGACACCGGGCCCGCCGCAGGGGGGAAGGTCCCGAGGTGGGCGTAGGGGTCGGAGTCCTCCTGGCTCTCCTTCAGCAGCGGTCCGTTGAGGAGGTCCTCCGCGACGTCGCTGGTTCCGCCGCCCGCGCAGACGGTCCACCCGTCGTCGATAAGCAGCGGCGTGGTGCTCTGGTCGCGCAGCTCGCGGACCGGGAGCAGGTTGCCGTCGCCGTCCTCGGCGAGGCTCCCGTGGGGGGCCGACTCAGTGAGGGGGGGTGGTAGCAAGGGCAATATGGACGAGTGTGGAGAACAGCATCCTTCCTTCCTGATCCCGCCTGGTAAACGCGGGCCTGCGGAGAGGATGTACGCTGACGCACGGAGTGTCAAGCGGTCCGCGAGCGGACCCGTCTGTCGGGCAGGCCCTCACACTCGAACGCGCGCCATGTCGCCGCCGAGATCGCGGCGGGTCTCGCCTCCCTGACAGGAGATCCGGCCCATACGTCCGTCCCCTGTGCACAATAGCCGTCGATTCACATCGATAGCTCCTGCGCTATGGACGACCTTGTGACAATCGTGACCGATCGGCTCGCGATCAGCAGCCCCTTGCAGCCCCCGTGGAGCGTCGCGGCAGGGAGCTAACACGAACAAACCCGCGTTAGCGGCGCGCGCCTCGCTCCCCGCGGCCGGTGCTGGGTCATGCCGAGCCTCGAACAAGCGGGTGGTTCCACGACGTACTGGACCATGGGACCTCCGAGCGGATGACGCCAAGAGATCACATGACCCCATGCCGAGGGCAACCATGTCAACCGGACGAACTATTGGATGTGTCGGATCATGCGTCATCCTAGGGCGCGGCCTGGAGAAGCGCCTGACCGCCGTGCGCGGCGCACGGGCACTGCTAGAACTCCAGCATGAAGGGGTGGATTTCGAGATGTGATCGTGGGTCAGTCCCGTGGGTGCCCCGCGGGGTCGACAGTCCAGCTTCGCAGATCCCAACGAAGACTATGCGCGCGGTGTCGTCGGCACATCGAGACCGACGGGGCATCGAGATCAAGCATTAACCGGCCGGCGGGCCCTAACCCCCGACGATCCGCCCATCGTCGGGCAGATCGATGGCGACCACCCTGTCGAGCAGCGCCCCCCAGGTGGGGAAGATCGGCGCCGGCGGGTGGGGGAGCGCCCCGTTGACCACCGTGGTGGGGTCGTAGACGTAGACCCGCTTGTCCAGATCATCCGCCAGCTTGGCCACCAGCACCATCGGCCGTCCCTCGGTCCTGTAGCCGACACAGAACCAGCCCTGCTCCAGCACCCGCTGGTGCTCGGGGGCGAAGGCGCCGAACAGGCCGAGCGCGAAGCGCTGCTCGCCCTGCCCGTTGATCCCCGGAAAGAGCGCGTCCACACCGTCCAGGATCCAGCCCACGTCGCGCTCACGGAGGTGGGGTGAGACCCCCGCCACTGTGCCCCGCGACGCGACCAACCAGGCCGGGAGCCGGGCCCTGTGGCGCTGCTGATCCAGGCTCGACATGCCTGGAGACTCCCGGAAGAAGGTCAGACCGCGGAAGCGGTGGACCAGTGAGGCCAGCGCGGCCTTTACCTCGTCGGGCGCCTTGGAGGTCTCGATCCACCACAGGGCCTCCACCGAGTCGCCGATCCCGCGGGCGGGCCGCACGTTGGATGCCTGGCGGGGGGAACGGCCCATCACCGCGCGGATCACCCGCTTGAGGAAGGTGGCGGTGTCGTCGCCGCTGTCGTCGAGCTGCTCCCGCACCGCGGCGGGGGTGGCGAGCACATAGTCCACCCCGATGCGCTTGGAGGCGGGGGCGCCGGGCCTCACCAGCAGCGGGAAGCGGGCGTCCATGTGCCCGAAGCAGAGGTCCACCCCCCGCCCCTGCATCGCCATGGTGAGGGCGTGGTCCTCATCGAGGGAGAACATCCACGCCGCCCTGCGCCCGTCGGGCATCACCCGGTGGAGCAGGGCCGAGCGCTCCTCGGTCCACGAGCGCTCGCTGAGCGGCAGGCCGATCAGCATCCCCCGGTGGAGGGTGGGGTGGGCCAGGATCGGCGCCAGGGAGCGCACGTCAGAGAAGGCCAGCTCCGCCTCCTCCAGCAGCGGCATACCCGCGACAAAGTCGGCGCCGCCCACCCTGGAGCAGGACACGCGCAGCCGCTTCACCCCCACCAGGCCGGCGGGGATGCGCCCCTCCGACGCGAAGAGGTCCAGCTCCACCACCTGCGGGAAGCTCGCCAGCTCTGACAGATCCTTCGCCGCGTGGACGATCAGCCGCTTGACCCCCGCGACCTCCTCCTCGGTGTAGGGCTGCGGGTGGCCCACCTCGAGCTGCACCGCCAGCGCGATCGCCTGCTCAGCGTACTCAATCATCCTGAACTCCTGCTATTCCCTTTGTTTTCGTCAATCCAACCGATCAGCGGAGGACCTTCTTCTCGATCCAGATAGGATCCACCGTCGAGGCCTCCAGCTCCTGCGTCGCGAGGGTCTCGAGGTCCCGCAGGAGGGGCGACAGCGCCTCTCTCGACCAGTCCCGCAGCGGGGGCGCGGAGACCTCTGCCAGCAGGGCGGCGCAGCGCTGGTGGACCTGGAGGTGCGTCAGGCGCTCCTTAGGGTGGAAGGCCAGCATCTCGAAGATCAGCGACAGCACCCGCTCCCCCCAGGGTGAGCTCATCTCGCCCACCTTGGCCGCCACCATCTTGCGCGCGACCTGGAGCCGCTGCTCGTGGACAAGCCGCTTGGAGGAGGTCTTCCCCAGGCGCTTGCGAGAGAGCATCTCGAAGAACACCACCCCCAGGCTGTAGACGTCCGCCGACGGGTGGCTAGCGCCCACCAAGCGCTCGGGGGCCATGTAGCCGAGGGAGCCGAAATGCATCGAGGCGGTGGAGTACTCCAGGCCCTCCAGCTTGGCGCGCGCGATCCCGAAGTCGAGGATCCTGCTCGCGCCGGAGGGGGTCACCATGATGTTGGACGGCTTCACGTCGCGGTGGAGCAGCTGGATCGCCGTGTCCCCCTCTCCCTTGGTGTGGTAGGCGACGTGGAGGGCGCCGGCGATCTCGCCCACGATGTGCAGGGCCACCCAGGGCGGGATCGGCCGCTTCCGGATGATCTCGGTCACGGGGATGCCTGGGATGTACTCCATGATCAGGCACCAGTCGTCGTTCAGCAGCGCCAGGTGCTCGACCTTCACCACCGCCCGGTGGTTGACCTGCCGGAGCACCTGCGCCTCGTTCCACAGCCTGCGAAAAACGTCGCGGTGCTGCACCGGATCGAGGTTGGGGACCTTGATGGCGAAGGCCTCGGTGCCGTTGGGGAGCAGCCTCGCCTTGTACACGGTGCCGAAGCCACCGCTGCCGAGGATGCCCTGAATTCTGTACCTTCGGGAGGAAGACAAGCCACGTCCTGTGCTGCGGTCGGGAGTGTAGCACAGCCAAAACACGACAACAGCGCCGCAGTCTGACCCTTCGGGCCACCGCGTGATCCCCGGACGGCGAAACCTCACTCGGCGAGCGCTCCCTGGGGGGGGGACGCCCTCACAATAGCTGACGTTCCGAAGGATTCTCGGCTATGTCAGGGCTCTCGCAGAACAAGCCCCCCCAACCGACCCACGGATCGTCAAGGTCCCAGAAGATCTAGGCGCGGCGCGTTATACTCCGCGACCGGTGTCCCCCCCCACACCCAGGATCTCGGGACGTGATGAGACCGCACTCCATCCTGCTGCTGCTGCCCCTCCTACTCCCCGCCTCTGGCTCAGCGCAGGAGACCGCCTCCCCCGCGAAGACGCCTCCACAGATCGGGGCGGTGCGGCTCACGCCCGCGGCCCCCTCGACCCGCGCCGCGCTGCGCTGCGAGGTGACGGGCACCGCGCCGACCCTTAGGTACGCCTGGACCGCTGACGGCGCCCCTGTCCCCCACACCGACCCCACACTCCCCGCCGACAGGACCCGAAAGGGCGTCGCCTACGCCTGCGCCGTCACACCCTCCGACGGCGATCTCTCCGGCGACACCGTCCGCTCAGAGCCCGTCAGGGTCCTCAACTCCCCCCCCGCCCTCGCCTCCGCC
>JAFGVK010000207.1 GCA_016938035.1 Deltaproteobacteria bacterium
CCTGGCGGTCGGCGCCACGAGAACCAGAAGCCGCCTCCTACCGTCGTTTGCGATGTGAAGACGCCTGCTCTTGGCCGAGGTTCCTGTGTGACACCTCTGTCGGCCTCGTGTTGTCGTACAGGGACCGTGTGGGGACAGCACGATGGACCGTGCGATGGCCCTGCGTGTCGCGGTCGCGCGGATCGGTCTCGCGCCGGCTTCAGAAAGTGTGGGGTACAGACGCTGCGGCGGCGGGCTGTGTCGGCTAGACTGCGCCCCCTTTCCGAGGTGCTGTCATGGGTCGTGATTTTCTTCGTCGTCACGTCGGCCTGAGCGAGGCCGACACCCAGCACATGCTCAACGCACTGGGGCACCAGTCCCTCGACGCCCTGATGCGGTGGGTGCTCCCGCAGAGCCTGCAGGGGACGCCGGTGGGGTTGGACCTGCCAGAGGCTCTGGAGGAGGCGGAGGCGCTGGCCAGGATGGCGGCGCTGGCCGACGAGAACCAGGTCTTCCGCTCCTTCATCGGGATGGGCTACTACGACACCCTCCTCCCCTCGGTGATCCAGCGCAACGTGCTGGAGAACCCTAGCTGGTACACCGCCTACACGCCCTACCAGGCCGAGGTGGCGCAGGGGAGGTTGGAGGCGCTGATGCTCTTCCAGGAGGTGGTGCAGGACCTCACCGGCTTCGCGGTGTCCAACGCCTCGCTCCTCGACGAGGCCACCGCCGCGGCTGAGGCGATGAGTCTCTGCCGCCGCAGCTCGCGCGCCAAGTCCCAGGCCTTCTTCGTGTCGGACGGGGTGCACCCTCAGACCCTCGCGGTGATCCAGACCAGGGCCGAGGCGCAGGGCTGGGAGGTGCTCACCGGAGATCCCGGCGCCTTCGACTTCGACGCCACCCCGGTCTTCGGGACCCTGGTGCAGTACCCCGACACCCTGGGCCTGGTGCGCGACCACCGCGCCTTCACCGAGGCGGCCCACGCCCACGGGGTGCTGGTGGCGGTGGCGGTCGACCTGCTGGCCCTCACCCTGCTCACGCCCCCCGCCGAGTGGGGGGCGGACATCGCGGTGGGCTCCGCGCAGCGCCTCGGGGTGCCGATGGGCTTCGGCGGCCCCCACGCGGGCTATATGGCCACCACGGACGCCCTGTTCCGCAAGATGCCCGGGCGGATCATCGGGGTGTCGCGCGACGCTGAGGGCGGCCTCGCCTACCGGATGGCGCTCCAGACCCGCGAGCAGCACATCCGGCGCGAGAAGGCCACCTCCAACGTCTGCACCGCCCAGGTGCTGCTGGCGGTGATCGCGGCGCTCTACGCCGTGTGGCACGGCCCCGAGGGCCTGCGGCGGATGGCCGAGCGGATCCACCTCAGCGCGGAGGGGCTCCGCGCCGCCCTGCGCGCGCTCGGCTACGACGTGGCGGAGGGTCCGATCTTTGACACCCTGATGGTGCGGGTGGGCGCCCACCAGGCGGCGATCCTCGAGCGCGCGGCGGAGCTGCGGCTGAACCTCCGGGTGATCGGCGGCGACGCCCTCGGCGTCTCCCTCGACGAGACCACAGGGGCGGGGGAGCTGGCTCTGCTGCTCCTCGCCTTTGGCGGCTCCGGTGAGGTGGCGCTCGCCGACACGGTGGCGCTGCCCGACGCGCTGCGGCGCACCACCCCCTTTCTGGAGCACCCCACCTTCTCGGCCTACCAGTCCGAGACCGGGATGATGCGCTACCTGCACCAGCTCGCGGGCAAGGACCTGGCGCTGGACACCGCCATGATCCCCCTGGGCTCGTGCACCATGAAGCTCAACTCGGCCAGCTCGATGGCGCCGATCACCTGGGAGGGCTTCGCGCGCCTCCACCCCTTCGCGCCGGTGGAGCAGAGCGCGGGCACCAGGGCGATGATCGCTGAGCTGGAGGGATGGCTGGCTGAGATCACCGGCTACGACGCGGTGTCGATGCAGCCCAATTCCGGCGCCCAGGGCGAGTACACCGGGCTGATGGTGATCCGCGCCTGGCACCGCGACCGCGGCGAGGCCCACCGCGACGTGTGCCTGATCCCCCGCTCCGCCCACGGCACCAACCCCGCCTCGGCGGTGCTGGCCGGGATGAAGGTGGTGGAGGTGGCCTGCGACGCGATGGGCAACATCGACATCGACGACCTGCGGCTCAAGGTGGAGCGCCACGGGGCGCAGCTCGCCGCGTTGATGGTCACCTACCCCTCGACCCACGGGGTGTTCGAGGAGCGCATCCTAGAGGCGATCGAGCTGGTCCACGCGGCGGGGGGACAGGTCTATATGGACGGCGCCAACCTCAACGCGATGGTTGGCTACGCCAAGCCCGGTCACATCGGCTCCGACGTGAGCCACCTCAACCTCCACAAGACCTTCGGCATCCCCCACGGTGGCGGCGGCCCGGGGGTGGGGCCGGTGGCGGTGCGCGCTCACCTGGCGCCCTTCCTCCCCTCGCACCCGGTGGTGCCGGTGGGTGGTGAGAAGGCCATCGGGCCCGTGTCCGCGGCGCCCTACGGCAGCGCGCTGATCCTGCCGATCTCCTGGGCCTACGTCGCGATGCTCGGGGGCGAGGGCCTGAGGCGCTCCACCGCCACCGCGGTGCTCTCGGCCAACTACCTCGCCAAGCGGCTGAACGAGCACTTCCCGGTGCTCTACCACGGGCCGGAGGGGCAGGTCGCCCACGAGTGCATCCTAGAGTGCCGTCCCCTCAAGCAGAGCGCTGGCGTCGAGGTGGACGACATCGCCAAGCGGCTGATGGACTACGGCTTCCACTCCCCCACCATGTCCTTCCCCGTGCCCGGGACCCTGATGGTGGAGCCCACCGAGAGCGAGCCGCTCGCGGAGATCGAGCGCCTCGTGGAGGCGCTGGTGGCGATCCGCGAGGAGATCCGCCAGGTGGAGACCGGCGCCCTGCCCCGGGAGGACAACCCCTTGAAGGGGGCGCCGCACCCCGCCCACGTGGTGACGGGGGATCGCTGGGAGCGGGCCTATCCCCGCTCTGTTGCGGCATACCCCACCGAGGCGACGCGCCGGGCGAAGTACTGGCCCGCGGTCTCGCGGGTCGACAACGTCTGGGGAGACCGGAACCTGGACACCCGCCTCCCCAAGTAGGGCAGGACCGCGAGGGCGCCGGTGGTATACTGGCGCCTCGCGGGGGTGCGCTCGCATAGAGATAGAGGGGAGTTCGATGGGGCAGGGGGGCACGGAGGCCGACGGGGGGGGCCACACAATCCAGGGCTGCTGCGTGGACCGGCAGATCTTTCTCGAGCTCTTCGAGCGCTCCGCGGACGCCAACCTCTTGCTGGACGGAGATCGCTTCATCGCCTGCAACGCGGCGGCGGTGCAGATGCTCCGCTACCCCTCCAGGGAGCACGTCCTAGACCTGCACCCCTCGGAGCTCTCCCCCGAGCGGCAGCCCGACGGGAGCCTGAGCTACGAGAAGGCGAACGACATGATCGCTCTGGCGGTCGCGCAGGGAAGCCACCGCTTCGAGTGGGAGCACCGGCGCGCGGACGGCGAGGTCTTCCCGGTGGAGGTCCTGTTGACCGTGGTCCACCAGGGGGGCCGCGCGATCCTCCACACGGTGTGGCGGGACATCTCCCAGCGGGCGCGGCTGGAGGGGGAGCTGCGCCAGGCGCAGAAGATGAAGGCCCTCGGGCAGCTGGCGGGGGGCGTCGCCCACGACTTCAACAACCTGCTGGTGGCGATCCTGGGCAACGCGGAGCTGCTGGGGCAGCGGGTGGGGCCCGACGATCCCATGGCGAGCTGCATCCAGGAGATCCGCCAGGCCGGGCTCAGCGCGGCGGAGCTGGTGGACCAGCTGCTCTCGTACAGCCGCAAGCAGGTGCTGCGGGCGGAGGTGGTCGACCTCAACCAGGTGCTCACCGGAATGCGGCAGATGCTGGTGCGCCTGATCGGTGAGGACATCGCGGTGGAGCTGCGGGCCTGCCCCCACGCCCTGCCGGTCAAGGTGGACCGCGGGCAGCTGGAGCAGGTGATCATGAACCTGGTCACCAACGCCCGTGACGCCATGCCCGGCGGGGGACGCCTGCTCCTGAGCGTGCAGCGCGCCCAACGGCCGAGGGCGCTGGCTGAGCTGCGGGTGGTCGACAGCGGTGAGGGGATCCCCCAAGCGCTGATCGAGCAGATCTTCGATCCCTTCTTCACCACCAAGGAGACGGGGACAGGCCTGGGCCTGTCGACGGTGATGGGGATCGTCCGGCAGAGCGGAGGCGAGGTAGTGGTGGGCGCGGGGCCTGAGGGGGGCACCGCCTTCTCTGTGTTCCTCCCCCTGACCGACGAGGTCCCCGGGGTGAGGGGGGACCCGGCGCCTCAGCGGGCTCCCCGCGCGCGGGGCGGGGAGCGGATCCTGCTGGTGGAGGACGAGCCTCGGGTCGCGCGCCTCATTCGGAGGGTGCTGGAGGGCGCGGGGTACAGGGTGCAGACGGCGGCGAGCGGGCACGAGGCCTTGGCCCTCGACGCGGGCGGGGACCTGCGCTTCGACCTGCTGCTGACCGACGTGATCATGCCGGGAATGTCGGGTCCGGAGCTGGCGTCGGCGCTGGCCGTGCGCCGTCCGGGGATGCGGGTCCTCTTCGCCTCGGGCTACACCAACGACGCCCTGATGAGGCGCGGCACCCTCGACGAGGGGGTGGCGCTGCTCCAGAAGCCTTTCAGCACCGCGCAGCTCAGCGAGGCGGTGCGGGCCTCCCTCGACCGGGAGCCCGGCACCTGACCTGGGGGACCGGGCGGTGGGCGGCGTGAGGCCGTCGCTGGGGGCATGACCGGGGTACAGGCGCGGGGCGCCCCGGCACCCGCCCGGAGGCGCGATCGGTCGCTGGGACGAGGGCAGGGCTGCGCCCGCGCGCTCGCCCTTGAGGCGCTGGCCGCCCGGGCGCCCCTTGACCTGGCGCCGGGCTCAGGAGTGGATCCCCTCGGAGTAGAGGAAGATCAGCTCGCCGAGCTGGATGGTGTCGCCGGTGCGCAGGGTGGCCGAGAAGATGCGGATGCTGTTGAGGAACACGCCGTTGCGGCTCTCCAGGTCCTCCAGCTTGTGCTCGTCACCCACCCGCACCAGGCGCGCGTGCTGCCTGGAGAGCGAGTCGTCGGTGAAGACCAGGTCAGCGATGGCGCTCCTCCCGATCACCACCACGTCCCCGGTCAGGGGGATGGTCATCGGCGCACCCGGCCCGCTCACCAGCTGCAGATGGCAGGGCCGATGCGAGAGGGGGATCACCGTCCGAGGGATCGGAAAGCTTGCGGTAGTGGTGTCGTCGTCTTTGGTCACGGGGCCGATTGTGCCCCGGAACCGGAGCCCCGGTCAACCGCTGCGCGGCGACTCGAGTGGATTGTTCCTCTCGCGTCAGGTGTCCCCGTGCGAAGCACCGCTCAGGGCGAGGCGCGCCGGCCTGAGTTCAGGGCCCGGCGCGCCCGGTGGCAGGCGCCGCGCACCCCACACGCGCAGGCCACCTCCCAAGCACGGGCCGCGGCCTCCAGCGACGGGCGGCTCCCCTCTCTCCGCAGGGCGCGCGCGGCGACCTCGCAGGCGTCCAGATCGGTGTCATGGCAGGCGGTGAGCAGCTCGCGGATCGGCTGCGTGCCTACGGTCTCTCGGCGCGCCACCGTCATCCTTCCGTGCAGACCGCAGGAGGTGGCGTCGCCTATCGCGCACCCGCGCGCGGCGAGGCGAAGCGCCAGCGGCCTGTCCTCGCTGTCGAGCACCATCCGCGCCAGGCGACCGCAGCCAGCGCCGTCCTCCAGGGCGCACGCGGTGCGATAGAGCTCCGCGGCGCGCAGGGGGTCCGCCACGGTGCCCTGTCCGATCTCCCAGGAAATTCCGGCCCAGGTGCAGGACGGGCCGTCTCCCAGCTCGCACCCGTGCTCATACCAGAGCATGGCCGAGGTGGCGTCTGGGGCCACCCCGTCGCCGGAGATGAACAGGTCTGCTACCGCCCGGCAGGAGGGGCTGTGACCCATCTGGCAGGCCTGCATATACAGGTCCGCGGCGCGCTGGTGGTTCAGCGTCACCCCGTCGCCGAAGTGGTAGGCGTGGCCCAGCCTGCCGCAGGCCTCGGGGTCACCGCTCTTGCAGGCCTGCCGGTAGAACCGCGCCGCCTCCCCTCCATCGATGGGGAGCCCGTCGCCGTCCTCAAAGCGCCGCGCCAGCTCCCTGCAGGCCGCAGCGTCACCGCGCTGGCAGTCCCCCCTCATGTTGGCGAGCTCGGGGTTCACGGCCGCGAGGGCAAGGGCAGCGGAGAGGAACAGCACGGGCGGCCTCCTGGCTCCCTATCGACGGCCTCGGGCCTGTGCTTGAGGCGCTCCCGTGCCATAGCCAGGGGTTTAGAGGGAGGGGAGGGGGCCGAGGGTCCCTGGAGCGTCGGACGGGCCATCGGGACCGCGCACATCGAGGTCGCTTCGTCCGTGGAGGCCGGAGCCCTGCTCACGACGAGGGAGCACGTTGGAGCGTGGGACCGACCACGGGACTACGCCGCGGGTGAGGGCACCAGAGGGGAGGGGGCCGCTGATCGCCGCTCCAGCGAGGGCCAAGCTACCGCAGGCGCCCCGTCCGCCTCCCGGGGTCGGACCTAGTAGCGCCGGCAGCGGAAGTGGACGTGCAGGTGGTTCCGGTGGCGGGCGGCGGGTCGGACGATGCTGTCGAGCTCCCAGATACGGGGCGTGTTCGCTGGGGGGAAGACCGCGGTGATCTCCTCCGCGGTGAGCACGCCCTCGGAGGTGAGCCAGCGCTCCAGGGTCTGGATCAGCGCGGGGTCGAGCAGGATGTAGTCCACCCTCCCCGTGTCGAGCAGGGCCTCGATCAGCGTCCAGGTGGTCCGCACGTCGAGCTTGGAGGGGGGCACGTCCTGGAAGGCGGCTTGCTCTCCGTCCCCAAAATACAGCGAGATGTCGGCGTCGAGCCCCTCGCGGTGGTCTCTGTGGCCCGGGAGGAAGCCGCCGTGCTCCCAGGACAGGTCACCGATGATGAAGGGCTCCGCCTGGGGCCGGTCCAGGCGCACCTGCTCGGCGGCGGCGATGATACCCTCCACGGTGTACGCCGTTCCCCAGGATCTCGCAGGATCCCAGCGGGCGTAGAGCTGCGGCAGGTCGGGGAGCTGCGTGGGCTCGGCGATCTGGTCAGGGGTACAGAGCGGCGCGGTCTCTTCGGGGAGCGCGGGGTACTGAGCCGCGAGCGGCTCCTCGTCCAGCCACATCCGGAGCTCGGACGCGTTGGAATACCCTGCGCCAAAGAGCAGGATCAAAGGTGTAATAATGTCCATGTTCCCAATCCGGCTTCCCAACCGGACGGTCATCCTAACGCATCTCGCGCGCCGGTTGGGGTGGAATCGGTGTAAGCGCTACGTCAATCGCCACAGATCGCGCCTCGGCCGGCGCGCTTCGGGGGTATGATGACGACCGCGCCCAGATCGCCCTGGAGAGCTGATGTCCATTCGCCTGATCGCCCTGCTGGCAGCCGCTGCGTCCGCACCTGCCCTCGCCCTCCCCGTGGCGGGGGATATGGACCCCCTGGGGGAGGACTCCTACGATCTCCCCGACAATAACGAGCTGCCTGACGCGGTGCGCCAGCGGCTGGAGGGCTTCCACGGCATTGTGAACGGGAGCACCACCAACGATTTCGAGCCGGTGGTGGCCCTGCTCGGCATGTCCGGCAGCTACGGGGCGGTGTTCTGCTCCGGCACCCTGATCGCAGATCGCTGGGTGGTCACCGCCGGCCACTGTGTGGACGGGGTGGTCGAGGACTTCGTCGATCAGGGCTACGACCTCTACGTGGCGGCGGGCGGCGATCTCTACAACAGCGCCTGGATCGACTACGCCGAGTGGAAGAGCTGGCACGTCCACCCCTCTTTCTCGGCCACGGACACCGCGATCGTCAACGACGTGGCGGTGATCGAGCTGAAGGCGTCCCTCTCGGGCGTGAGGCCGATGGTGGTGAACGACGAGTCGATCACCACGAGCGGGTGGTCGAGCAAGAGCCTCACCTACGTCGGATTTGGTATCACCGGGGACAACCTGGACGACGCGGGCGTCAAGCGCACCGCGAGCATCCCGTTCTACGACGTGGACTCTCAGTTTGTGTACGCCCTCGACCAGTCTGGGAGCAACAACCGCAACCTCTGTCAGGGCGACTCGGGCGGGGCTGGGCTGGAGTGGACCGCGGAGGGCTATGAGCTGGCGGGGATCAACTCCTTCGTCTTTGGATACTACGACAGCAACTACTCCTGTCGGGGCGGCGGCTCTGGGGCCACCAGGGTCGACGTGTACCTGAGCTGGATCCGGGGCTACGTGCCCGACGTCCAGACCGATCACTCGCAGGCCGACACGGACACCGACACCGACACCGACACGGACACGGACACCGACACCGACGCGGACACCGACGCGGACACCGACGCGGACACCGACGCGGACACCGAGCCCGACGCGCTAGGCTACCCGGAGCGGCCCCCTGAGGGCGCCTACGCCGGCGCCTGTTCGGTGGGCGCCACGCTCCCCGTGGCGGGGTCCGGCCTGGGGTGGATCGTGGGACTCGGTCTTGTGCGCAGACGGCGTTCAAGGCCGCAGGGTGTTGGCCGATAAGCAGCGAGGCGCTCTCGGAGGGCGTCCTCTCGGCGAAAAGGAGTCCCAGTTGGCACAGCAAGGCAATCCCGCGGACCGTCGTAGGAGCCCGCGCGTCGAGATCACCGTAGAGGTGTCTGTGACGAGCGAGAACAACTTCTACACCGGCTTCACGTCCGATGTCTCGGAGGGGGGCGTGTTCATCGCGGGGATGAACATGCTGCCCATCGGGGCGCCCATGCAGTTCGAGCTCAAGCTCGGCAAGGGCTCAGTGCTGGTGGAGGGCGTGGTGCGCTGGGTGCGCGAGCACAGCGACTTCGTCGAGGCGCCCCCCGGGATGGGGGTGGAATTTATCAACCTGCCCCCCGCGGTGGCGCAGAAGATCAACGAGTTCATGGCCCTGCGGCGTGAGTCGATCTTCTACGACGACGACGACGAGTAGGCTGTCCGCCTCCGCGGCTGCCCTGGCGCCGGGGATCAGCGGGCTGGATCGCAGGGCAGCGAGGCCCCCCTGTCGCCCATAGCGCTGCGCCAGCACCGGTCCGCTGGCCGCTCGACGCGTGTCCCTGTTCCTACGCTCGTCGCGTACAAAGTACGCGTCCTCCCTAGGGAACGCCGGTCACACGCCGAGACACTTGGCGACTCGGCGCCCGTCTTCTGTCTGGAAGACTCGCCGAGCGACTGCATCGGATCGTTCCTATGGGAGGACGAAGCCCTTCCTTCGAGACGGTCCGGCTGACAGGAGATCCGGCCCATGCGTCCGTCTCCTCCTTGCGATAGCCATCGATTCGACTGGAGGATCCGTTGCTATGGGCGACATCGCGATCATCGTGACCGTTCGGCTCGGGCTCGGCAGGCCCTTGCAGCCCCCGCCACGGCCGTGGAGCGTCGCGACCTGGTGCCAACACGAACGAACCAGCCTTATCGGCGCGCCCCTCACGCTCTGCGCCGGGCGCTGGGGCATGGCGAGCCTCGGACAAGCGGGTGGTTCCACGACGTTGTGCGCTCAGACCGGACTTCCTGGCTGATGGGCCGGTGCCCCCGGGCGCTCTGCCGTGGGCGCGCCCGTCATGGGGGCGCCAGCAGGCGCGGTCCTCCGGCGCCGGGCCTCGGGCTCCACGGACGAACTTGCCACGATGTGCTCGGTCCGGACGCTCTCGCGGTGGGACCTCGCCGGAGGCCCAGCGCGCCGAGGGGCGGCTGCGCGCGGGCCGGGAGGCGCTGTGTGCCACCCGCCCCGCCGCTAGGCGCGCCCCGCCCGGGCTGCCTCACTCCGGGTCGTTAAGATCCTTGAGGAAGGGCCTGCGGCCGAAATGGCGGGCCATCTCCGGCGACAGGGTGCGGGCGAACTCCCGCGCCAGCTCCTGCCCCGCCTGCCGGTGGGCGGCGGCCTCCTCGCCCTCGTGGAGCACCGCCAGCAGGGCGCGGGCCTCTAGCGAGAGCAGCGCGAAGCCCCTGCTCCCGGCCACCTGCGAGACGTGCCTAGCGCGCATGGTCGCCAGCTCCCGCTTGCCCAGCGCCAGCCACGCGCGGGCCAGGGCGAGCTGCACCTGGGTGCGCCGAGGGATCGGCAGCTCCGCCAGGGCGTCCTCCGCCTCGTTGGCGAGGCTCTCTGCGTCCATCGGGACGCTCGACGCCAGCGCGCGGGACAACAGGGCCCGGATCAGCGGGCCGTAGCGCTCTGGATCGCGCTTCTGGGCCATCGCCAGCGCCTCGGTGGCCCGTCGCTGGGCCTCCTTGGGGGAGTCCAGCTCCAGCGCCAACTGGGTGAGGGCGGTGAGCGAGGCGATCATCTCCTCTGGCAGCTTGATCTCCCGCGCGAGCTGGTAGGCCTCCTCCAGCCCCTCCGCTGCCTCGTCGTAGAGGCCCAGGTCCAGGGCCGCCACGGACATCGCTCGCCTGGCGCCGGTCAGCCCCAGCTTGTAGTCCAGCTCGTGGGCGAGCTTGACCGCGGTGTGGGCCCGCAGCCGCGCCTTCAGCGGCTCCCCCTGCCAGGTGAGCAGCTCGGCGATGTTGGCGAGCGCCAGGCAGCGGGGCCGCTTGCGCCGCAGATCGCGGAAGATCCCCTCCGCCTCCGCCAGCCCGGCGGTCGCGGAGGACAGGTTGCCCCTGGTGGCCTGCGCCGCGGTGAGCGCCAGCAGCAGCTCGGCTCGCCGCTCGGCCAGCTCCGGCCCCTTCGCCACCTGCAGCCCCTCCTCGGCGAGGCGCTCGCAGTCCTCCAGCCGCCCCTCCGCCCAGGCCAGCGCGGCCATCACGTGCAGCGCCTCGGTGATGCCCTCTCGGTACTGGTACTTGCGGCTCGCCTCCAGGGCGTGCTCACCGCACAGCCGGCTCTCCCCGTGCTTTCCCCGCCGTCGGAGCACCACCGCGAGCTCCAGCCGGGAGTCGATCGCCTTGCGGTGATCCTCGCGCTCCTCGTCGAGCTTGAGCACCGCGCGCCACGCCGCCTCCGCCTCGGGCCACTCGGCGCGGTTGTAGTGGACGCTGGCCCGCACCGCGAGGATGTCCCGCCGATAGCCGTCGAAGTCGTCCCGCGTCATGCTGTCCCTGGCGTAGTCCTCCATGGTGCTCGCCTTCTCGGTGAGCTCCCAGGCCTCCTGCATCAGCGAGCGGTCCGCGAGCCTGCGGGCGGCCGCAACCAGGTAGCGGTAGGCGCGGGCGGAGTCGCCCGCCCTGCGGTAGTGCTCCCCCACCACCTCCAGCGCGGCGGGGCTGTGGGTGTAGCGCAGCTCCAGCACCTCGGCGATGGCCTTGTGGAGGTTGGCGCGCTGCTCCGGGTTCATGTCCCGGTACACCACATCGGCGAATTTGCGGTGGGTGACCGCGTAATGGGTCAGGTTGCCGCTCCGGCGCTCGCGGATGATCCCCGCCCCCAGCAGGTGGTCGAGGGCCAGCACCAGGTCCTCCTCCTCCCAGTCGATCAGCACGTCGAGGAGCACGTCGAGGTCCACCTCGCGCCCGCTCACCGACAGCACCTCCAGCACCTTGCGGTCCTTGGCCTTCAGCACCGACAGGCGGGAGCGCATCATCTGCCGTATGCCAGGGGGGATGTCCAGGTGCCCGGTGGCCAGCTCGTCCGCGTCCATGGTAAGGCGCCAGGTCAGCTCGTCGCGGACAATCACCCCCTTGGCCATCAGGGTGCGGAGGAACTCGGTGACGAAGTAGGCGTTGCCCTCGGTCTCGCGGTGGAGGCGCTTGGCGAGGATGCGGCTGGCGACGGTCTCTCCGACCAGCTCGAACACCATCCGCTGCAGGTCCTCTCGCGAGAGCACGCCCACCGAGATCTGCACCGGCTCCACCCCCACCCGCTCGTCCTGCCACAGGCGGTCGGCGGTGTCGTTGGCCCTCGGCCGCAGGGTGAAGGCCATCAGCAGCGGGAGCTGCTCGCGCCCCACCAGGGTGCGGAGGAGGTAGGCGAGCAGGTCCAGCTCGCGGGGGTGGGCGAGGTGCAGGTCATCGGCGAGCACCACCTGCGGCGAGTGCTCCAGCGCCGCGTGCAGCCCCTCTCTCAGCCCGTCGTGGAGGGCGTTCCTGGTGGGGCCGCTGGGGGCCACGTCACCCTTGGAGAACAGCTCGATCGCGGCGTTGAGCTCCGGGGGGGCGTTCTCGCCCAGGTCCAGCGAGAGGGCCCGGGCGAAGGTGAGCATGGTCGAGTACACCGGCGAGGTGTTGTCGAAGGTGAGGCTGTGGAGCGGGAAACCGAGCTCTCTGGCCCTGTCCGCCGCCACCTCCAGCAGGCGCGACTTGCCCGAGCCGTCGTCGCCCTCCAGCACGATCAGCCCCGCCTCCCTGCGGGTGAGGGCCGCGATCTTGTCGGTGATGACCTCCATCTCGAGGGTGCGCCCCAGCAGGTGCGGCTCCCACTCCGCCACTGGAGACGGGGCGCGCGCCGGCTGGTCGTGGGCCTCCAGCCGGTAGAGGATCTCCTGCGCCGACTGGTAGCGGTCCCTGGGGGCCTTCTGGAGCAGGCGCCGGCAGATCTCGTCGAGGTGGGCGGGGATGTCCCGGTTGACGGCGCGGGGGGCCGGCGCGGGGCGGTCGCGGTGCAGCTCCAGGTAGCCGGCCATGTCCTTGGCCACGAAGGGGCGCTTGCCGGTGAGCGCCGCGAAGAGGATAACGCCCAGGGAGTAGAGGTCGGACCGGTGGTCGATCGCCTCGCCTGAGATCTGCTCCGGCGAGGCGTAGGCCCAGGTGCCGACCAGGGTGGTGCTCTTGTGGGGATCGCGGGAGGGGTCCAGGTCCTTGACGATGCCGAAGTCGGACAGCTTGCAGGTGCCGTCTCGGTCGATGAGCACGTTCGAGGGCTTGAGGTCCCGGTGGACGAAGCCCCACCGGTGGATCGCCGACAGCGCCCGCGAGAGGTCGATCAGCACCTCCTCCACTCGCTTCCAGCGCTTCGCGGGGTCCCAGGTGCGGAACGAGCGGATCAGGGTGTGGAGGTCTGGCCCGTCGACGTACTCCATGGCGAAATACGGGTGCCCGAACAGGTCGCCGTAGGACTCGACCCGCACCACGTTGGGGTGGTGGATGCGTGAGAGCGCGTGGAACTCCCGGCGGAAGCGCACCATCCCGGTCTTGAACCGGTTCTCACGCAGCACCTTGAGGGCGACCAGCTCTCCGGAGGGGCTGCGGGCGAGGAGCACGCGCGCCATCCCACCGCTCCCGATCTCCCGCAGGAAGATGTACGAGCCGATGCGGGCGTGGGGCTGCAGGAGCACCCCCCCCATCTCGATGGGCCCTTCCGTGCGCTTTCGGGACATTGGATTCATGACTCACCCAGGCTGTGCGACCTCGGGGGGGAGTCTACCGGATCTTGTCCAGCGCTGCCCGGATGTGCGGTCTTTCCTTGAAACGCGCCTCGACCTCCTCCGGCATCACCTTCGCGATGGCGCGCGCGAGCTGCCCTATCGCCTGGACCACCCGCGGGTCGGGCACCGCGAGGTACAGGGTGACCAGCGCCTCCAGCCTGTGCCCGTGCGCCTCCTCGTTTCCCAGCAGCTTCAGGGCCCGCTTGATGGCGTCGCGCGCCGAGTCGGGGTCCTGAGCCAGGAGCAGGGCGCGGGCCGCGGTGTGGTAGAGCTCCGCCGCCTCGATCGGCGAGACAGCGCGCTGGCGCACCACCGCCCAGCGGGCCAGCTCGCGGGCGTGGACCGGGTGGGCTTGGGCGAGGGTCCAGGCCTCGATCGCCGCCCGCTGCCCCTTGGGGTCGGTGAGGGGCTCGTCGGGGAGGTCATCCACCGCGGGGAGCGCGGCGAGCGCCTCCTCCAGCCGTCCGAGCTGGCAGAGGGTCCGCGCGATCAGGAGCGAGGCGCGCCAGTCGCGGCCCTCGACCCGCCACGCGAGCGCGCTCTGGGTCACCAGCTGCGCGCCCTCCGTGTCGCCCGAACGGAGGAGCAGCGCGCCCTGCAGGGCCATCACCATCGCCAGGGGCTCGGAGATCTCGCGCTCGTGGAGCAGGTCGAGCACGGTCTCCGCGCGGGACACGCCCTTGGCGTAGCGGCCCCGGATCAGGTCCAGGCGCAGGGTGATCGCCAGGGACTCCGAGAGGATCACGGCGCTGTCGAGGGACTCGCCGAGGGATCTGGCACGCACCAGGTAGCGGTCGGCGTCGCCGAGCTGGCCCCTGGCCAGGCTGAGGCGGGCGAGGCCCAGGGTGGCGTGGGCCTCGCCCTCGACCGACCCGATCGAGGTGGAGCGGTCGAGCACGCTCTTCCAGAGGGGCGCGGCTAGGTCCAGCTCGCCCCGGTGGAGGCGGAGCTCCCCCAGCGCTCTGGTGGCCGGGTCCCACTCGGGGGCGCCTGGCTCCAGGTAGTCCGTGCTCTCCACCAGCACGGCGAGGGCACCGTCGCGGTCGCCCTCCGCGTGGAGGGTCTGGCCCAGGGCAGCCAGGGCCCTGCCGAGGGTGACTGTGTCGCCCTCTACCCGCGCCAGGGACTCTGCCGCCTGCAGGAAGGGGAGCGCCTCCTCGTGCTTGCCCCGCTCCGCGAGGGCCTCGCCGCGCAGGAGGAACAGCCACAGGCGGGCGGTGTCTGGCTGCGGCGACGCCTCAAGGGCCTCGGGCACCGGGCAGAGCGCGGTGGCGCGCTCCAAGAATTCCGCTGCCTGGATCGACTCCCTGGCCCGCAGCGCCCGCTTGGCCGCCTGCAGGTAGATGGGCCAGGCCTGGTCTGGCTGCCCGGCCAGCACCAGGTGGTGTGCCACCTCGGGGTTGGTCTGGCGCCTGCGCCTCCCCCCCAGGGTGAGGGCGATCCGCTGGTGGACCTCCCTGGTGAGCGCCGGGTCCAGGTGCTCCCGCAGCACCATCCCCACCGAGGGGTTGGAGAGCACGCAGCGCTCGCTCTCGTCCCCCTCCGCGTGCACGCAGCCCACCGCGGCGAGCTCGTCGAACAGGCCGCGGTCGTCCTCGCCCAGCCCGGCGCAGAGCAGCAGGGTGTCCGCAGGCGCCGCCCGGTCGAGGAGCACGAGCGCGGTGAGCAGGTCGAGGGCGTCGGCGCTGAGCCCCGCCAGGTCCTCCTGCACCGCTCGGCGCAGCGCCTCGGGCACGGGGAGGGGGCTGGTGCGGAACACCGCCAGGGGCCGCCCCGCCCGCAGGCTGTCGCCCTGTCGGGAGAGCCATCCCCGCTCCTCCAGGGCCTGGACGTGCTGGACGACGAGCCCTGGCAGGCCGCCGAGCTCCTCGTCCAGGCGCTTGTCGAGCACCGGCGCCACCCCGCCGACCACCCCCAGGTCGCGCACCATCCGCAGGATCGCCTCGCGGGGGAGCGGCTCCAGGTCCTCGATGTCGGCGGGCAGATCGGTGAGCAGCCCGCTGGCGAGCGCCTCGACGTGCCCCTCCAGGGCCGCCGCGCTGAACACGAGCAGGACCGGCGTGCCGCGCAGGGTCACCTCGTCGCGGATCAGGCGCGCGAGCAGCTCGGACTGCTCAGGCGAGGCCTGGTCGAGGTCGTCCACCATCAGCACCAGGGGCGCGGCCCGCGCGGCGCTGGCGAGGGCAGCCAGGTGCTCCTCCGCGGGCCGAGGCTTGTCGGGGATCCCCACCGCGCGCGCCAGGGCGCGGAGCAGGTCCGTCTCTACCCCGCGGGCGAGCGCCCCCCGCAGGTCGCGGGCCTTGGCCGCCTGCGCGAGGGCCTGGAGGGTGTGGGTCCTCCCGGTGTTGGCGCGGCCGACAATCCCTACGACGCCGCCCTCGCCGCTGTGGAGCCTGCTCAGGCGCGCCGCCCACCGGGCGAGCAGCTCGTCGCGCCCCCGGAGGGGGAGGCTCCCCACCTCCTCGGGGTGGGCGAGGGCGTCGAGCACCGCCTTGGCGGAGGGGAAGCGCTGCGGAGGATCCTTGAGCAGCAGGCGCTGGCAGACCACCTCCAGCGGGCGCGGCACCTCGTGGTCTACCTCGCTGGGCGCCCTGGGCACCTCGGTGAGGTGCCTCGCCAGGTAGCCCGCCACAGAGCTGGCCTCGATCGGGCGGCGCAGGGTGAGCATCATGTAGAGCACCGCGCCCAGGGCGTACAGGTCGGCCCGGTGGTCTAGCTCGTCGCCGGCGATCTGCTCGGGGGCCATAAAGGCGACCGTGCCCACCAGGCGCCCCGCCACGGTGAGCTGCGTGCCCATCGCGTGAGGATCCTTCACCACCCCGAAGTCGGTGATCTTGGCCACGCCATCTCTGGTGATCAGCACGTTGTTAGGCTTCAGATCGCGGTGGATCAGCCCGTGGTCGTGGACGTACTGCAGGCCAGCGCACAGGCCGCGGAAGATCAGCTCCACCTGCCGGAAGGTGCGGGTGGAGGGGTCCTGCTTCCAGCCCTCGATCAGGCTCATCAGGTCCTGACCGTCGACGTACTCCAGCGCCAGCCAGGGGTAGGGGCCGAAGGTCCCAGCCTCCCAGACCTTGACCACGTTGGGGTGGTTCATGCGCTGGAGCGCCCCGAATTCACGGGAGAAGCGCTTGAAATCCTCAGTGTCGAGGCTGGCAGGGTGCAGCACCTTCAGGGCGACCTGGAAGCCGTCCGCTCGCGCTGCGAGGTAGACGACCGCCTTGCCTCCTGATCCGAGGGTGCTGACGATGGTGTAGGGGCCGACCTGGTCCCCCTGGCGGGGGGCGCGACCCGGTTGAGAGGGCAACATGCGGTGAACTCTAGCTCAGGTCGCGCTCGCTGTGGAGCGGATTTCCCTGGCCCCCCACCCGCGGGCGAGGAACCTGGTCGCGTCCTCGCGCGGGAGGTTGGCGGACAGGGAGCGGGAGAGGGAGCGCGCGAACCGGCTGTGGTGGGCGATGTCCTCGTCGCTGTCGACGACCTGGAGCAGCTCCTGGTGGGCGAGGAGGAGGTAGAAGCGGAAGGCGTTGGTGGAGGCGGTCTCGCTGGCGCGGGTGAGCAGCCGCCTGGCCTCGTCGGGGCGCCCCAGCATCCTGGCGGCGCGCCCCCGGGCGAGGTCGGCCTTGACCCGTGAGTGGGGCCAGTGGCGGGTGTCCGTGTGGCCCTGGGCCATCACCGCCAGCCCCTCGTCCTTTCGCCCCAGGGCGGCGAGCGCTTGGGCGTGCCAGGCTTGGGCCTGGGTCAGGGTGCCCTCGGTGTCGTGCTCCTCCAGCAGCGGCAGCAGCTCGCGCACCCGCTGGAGCGCGTCGCGGGCCTTGTTGGCCACCAGGGCCACCTGGACCATCGCGGTGAGGGACTGGATGATGTCATCGGCCACCCCCAGCGCCCTGGCGATGCGCAGCGCCTCGCGGGCGTTGGAGGCGGCCTCAGGGAGGCGGTCCAGCTCCTGCAGCACCATCGCCCGGTGGGTGAGCCCCATGGCGATGCCCAGCGGGTGCTGCACCTCGCGGGCCTTGGAGATGGTGCGCTCAGCGAGCTCCTGGGCGGCCTTGAGCTGCCCGGTGGCCAGGTGCAGCTCCGACAGGTTCATCCACGCCACCGAGAGCGGCGCGAGCATGCCGAGCTGCTCGAAGATCTGGGCCGATCCCGTCAGGTTGAGGCGCGCGTCCTGGGTCCGCCCCTGACAGATCGCCAGGATCCCCAGCCCGTTGAGG
The DNA here is from genome assembly GCA_016938035.1 of Deltaproteobacteria bacterium. Taxonomy (GTDB): domain Bacteria; phylum Myxococcota_A; class UBA796; order UBA796; genus JAFGVK01. The sequence goes on from JAFGVK010000207.1 coordinate 17,575, forward strand.
CCGAAGCCCTTGGCGCGGGTGTCGCCGACCTCCTCGGCGCGGGTGAGGGCGGCGGTCCAGAATTCCTCCGCGCCCGCCAGGTCGCCCCTGGCCCACCGCACGCCCCCCAGGTGATAGAGGGGCATGGGCATCAGCTTGAGGTCCCCCGCGTCCTGAGCCCTGCGGAGCGCGAGGTGGAGCAGGGGCTCGGCCTGGTCGAGCAGCCCCTGGTTGCGGAGCTGGGAGCCCAGCTCGCGCGCAGCGCGGGACTGGAGCCGCGCGTCGCCGATCTTCTCGGCGATCTGTTGGGCCTCCTCGGCCGCCTCTAGCGCGTCCTGCACCCTGCCCAAGGAGTAGAAGGCCTTGGCGCGGGCCAGGTGGACCTCTGCGAGCTGTCGGTCCGCCTCGTCGAGCTGGAGCATCACCCGCGCCTCTGGCTCCAGGCGCAGCGCCCGCTCCAGGAAGACGAGGGACTCCTCAAAGAGCGAGGACTTGAGGTGCCTGTGCCCGGTCTTGGCCAGGTAGCCGTAGGCCTTCACCGCGAGCCCGGCGTGCTCGAAATGGTAGGCCAGCTCCTCGAAGACCTCGGCGGGGGCCCGCCGGTGGTGCGACTCCAGCGCCTCCCCCAGCCGCCGGTGGGCGGCGCGGCGGCTGTCGTCGCTCACCCCGGAGAGCAGCACCTCGCGGAACAGGTGGCGGGTGACGTCGACCTTCTCCACCTCTCCTACCCTGCTCTCTACCGCGATCCCCGCCTCGACCAGCTCGTCGAGGGAGTCCATCGCCACCTCCTCCTCGCAGGGGGCCGCGTCGAGGAGCACGTCGAGCTCCACCGAGCGGCGGGCCACCCCAAGGGTCTTGCCCAGGGAGCGCGCCGAGGGCGAGAGGGGCCTCACCCACCGCTCCAGCGACTGCCTGAGCGACGCGGGCAGGGGGAGCGGCGCGGTGGCCACCTGCCGGGCGTCCAGCGCCAGCCGGAAGTGGGCGCCGTCCTGCACCAGCACCCCCTCCTGGTGGAGGGCGCGGAGCATCTCAGAGAGGATCGCGGGGTTGCCCTCGCTCTCCTGGTGGAGGCGCGCCGCGAGGGCGGCGGCGGCCTGGGTGTGGGGAAGCATCGCCAGCAGCAGCTCCTCCACCTGCGAGTCCACCAGCGCCTCTAGGCGCAGGCGGTGGACCCTGGGGGAGATCGGGAGCTTGGGGGCGGGGGAGCGCCCCGCCGCGTCAGAGGACTGGCGGGCGAAGAAGAAGACCACCGGCTTGTCGTCCACCTCGTGGGTGGTGTGGACGAGGTACTCGATCAGCTCCAGGGTAGCGGGGTCCGCGTACTCCAGCTCGTCGAGCAGCACCGCGCAGGGGGCGGCTTGGACGAGCAGATCGCGGAAGGCCACCACCATGGGGTAGCGCTCCTGGTAGGCGCCTGTCTCCCCAGTGCCCACCCGCAGGGCGGCCGGCAGCTCCTCACCCACCAGGGCGCGGGCGATCTGGAGGAAGGGACCGTAGGGCCGGTCGTTGGGGCGGCACCGGCTCCTCGCCACGGGGAGGCCCATCCGCTGTGCGTCGACCTCGGCCAGGGTGAGCAGGCGGGACTTCCCCGAGCCCTCCTCGCCGGTGAGGAGCACCGTGCCCGCGTGACCGTGGTTCAGGGCGCTGTGGAGCGTCGCCTGCATCCTCGCCCGCTGGATGGTTCGCCCCACGGTGGCAGGGGGCCAGAGCAGCGCCTCCTCCACGCTCTGGGCGTCGCCCAGCACGTGGAGCAGGTGGTGGGCCGAGGCGTAGCGCCGGTTGGGGTCCTTGGCGAGCAGCCGCTGGCAGATCGCGTCGAGGTGCTGGGGGACGAGCGGGTTCACCTGGCGCACAGGCACCGGCACCGCGTGCAGGTGCTTCTCCATCAGCCCCTGGAGGGTGCGCGCCCTGAACGGGGCCTCGCCCGTCAGCATGAAGTAGAGCACCGCGCCCAGCGAGTAGAGGTCCGCCCGCGCGTCCACGCTCTCGCCGCGCACCTGCTCGGGCGCCATGTAGGCCACCGTGCCGATGACCTCCCCCACCATGGTCATCGAGGTGCCCAGCTCCTTCACCACCCCGAAGTCCATCAGGCGGGCTACGCCCTCGGGATCGATCATGATGTTGCCGGGGGTGAGGTCCCTGTGGACCAGCCCGTGGTCGTGGATGTACGCGAGGGCTCGGGCCACCTGCACCAGCACCCGCTCGGCGAAGGGGAAGTGCGCGTCGCCCTTGCCGTGGGCGCACCGCTCCCGCGCGCCCCTCAGATCGCAGCCCTCGAGCAGCTCCATGGAGAACCACGGGCGATCACCGCGCATCCCCCACTCGTAGACGCGCACCAGGTTGGGGTGCTCGAGCCGCGACAGGGCGCGGAATTCACGGCGGAACCTCGCTCGGGCGTCGTCGCTGTCGAGGATGGGGAGCAGCAGCTTGAGGGCCAGCACCTGCTGGGTGCGGAGGCTGCGCACCTCGAGGACGGTCGCCATTCCTCCCCGCGCTACCTCGCGAATCACCTCGTAGTCGCCGATGCGCTCGCCGGGCTGCGGATCGCGCGAGTGCTCCGCGAAGCGGTCACCAGGAGCGGTGTCGAGGAGGGGATCGCCTGGGTCGAAGCCAGTCACTGCTCGCTCCCTGTCCCGAACGGGCGACACTGTGTATAGTGTGGCCTCAACGGCAGCACGCTCGGAAGGGTCATGAAAATCGAAGCCTACGTCTGTACCGATCAAGGCCCCGTGAGGGACAACAACGAAGACTACTTCAAGTCGGACCCCGAGAGGGGAATATTTGTCGTCGCGGACGGGATGGGGGGGCACTCCGCGGGGGAGGTCGCCTCGATGATGGCGGTGGACACGGTCCACGAGATCCTGATGGGTGACGACGACCCCGAGGAGACCCGCCTGGTCCGTGACCTCGACCCCATCGACACCTCGGACGTGCTGCGCGAGCGCCTCCGGTACGCGATGAACCAGGCCTCGGTGCGCATCCGCCGGCACGCGGAGCTGGACCCCAGCACCAGGGGGATGGGCACCACGGTGGTGGTGCTGGTGGTGGAGGGTGACGAGGCGCACCTCGCCCACGTCGGGGACTCTCGCGCCTACCTCTACCGCCAGGGGCGCCTCACCAGGCTCACCCGCGACCACACCGTGGTGCAGCAGGAGATTGACGCGGGGCGGCTCACCCCTGAGCTGGGGCGGCTGGTGCCTCACAAGCACATCCTCACTCAGTCTGTGGGCTTCCACGGCCCGGTGGAGCCGGACACCGCCACCCGCCTGATTGAGGACGGCGACGTGTTCATCCTCTGCTCGGACGGTCTCACCGACCCCATCGATGATCCCCCCCTGCGGGACATCATCGAGGCCACGCCGGTCAACATCCTCGCCGACACCCTGGTCGCGGAGGCGCTGCGGGCGGGGGGAGAGGACAACGTCACGGTGATGGTGGTGGTGGCGCGGGAGGAGGGCCTCAGGGCCTTCAGAGGCTAGCGCGATCACGGCGCCCGGCGCGCGCCGCGGTGGGAGACCGAATCCACCGGCGCCGGGGAGTGGCTCGATGAGCGCCCGGCGCGCGCCGCGATGGTAGAGCCCCCGAGCTCCTTCCCGCAGGGGGTGGCTGGTGCGCTGGTGGCCAGCGCGAGGACTAGGCCCCGCGTCGGGATGCCCGCGAGGCGGCGCCTGAGGTAGACTGCGCCCCAGCTTTAGGAGTGATCATGCGCGCCCTCGCGACCCTCTCGTTTGCCCTGTTCGCCCTCGCCTCCTGTCGATCCGAGAAGGAGGAGCTCACAGACCTGGACGGGGACGGTGTCGCCGGGCCAGAGGACTGCGATGACACGGACGCCAGCGTGTTTCCCGGCGCGGATGAGGGCTGCGACGGGGTGGACAACGACTGCAACGGAACGGTGGACGACGGGGCGATCGACGCGACGCCATTCTACGCGGACGCGGACGGGGACGGCTTTGGAGACGCCGCGGTGCGGGTGGACGCCTGCGCGCAGCCCGCGGGCTTCGTGGTCAGCGACACGGACTGCGACGACAGCTCTCCGGCCTTCCACCCCGGCGCCTCTGAGTCAGACTGCACCGATCCCGCCGATTATAATTGCGACGGGTCTGTCGGCTACGCGGACGCGGACGGGGATGGCGCCCCCGCCTGCGGGGACTGCGACGACTCGGACGCTGGGGCCCACCCTGGCGCGGATGAGGTCTGCGACAGCGCGGACAACGACTGTGATGGGGTGGTGGACGTGGGCGCGGTGGACGCGCTCACCTGGCACCTCGACGCGGACGGGGACGGCCACGGAGGCGCGAGGCTCACGGTGAGCGCCTGTGAGGCGCCCGCTGGCTACGTCGCCTCCGGGGACGACTGCGACGACCTGGAGCCGGCGGTCTACCCCGGCGCGCCGCAGCGGTGTGACGGCCTGCCCAACGACTGCGGGGCGCTCCCCGCCGACGAGGCCGACGCGGACCGGGACGGGGTGATGGCCTGCGCGGGGGACTGCGATGACGAGGACGCGGGAGCCTTCCCCGGGGCCGTGGAGGTGTGTGACGGCGCGGACAACCGCTGTGACGGGCAGGTCGACGTAGGGGCGGTGGACGCGCTCCTGTGGTACGCCGACGCGGATGGGGACGGCTTTGGAGCGCTTGCGGCGCCGGTCCGCGCCTGCGCCGCACCCGAGGGGGCGGTGGCGGACAGCTCGGACTGCGACGACACCCTGGCGGGGGTGAACCCCGGCGCCGCCGAGCGCTGTGACGACGCCGTCGACAACGACTGCGACGGCGAGGTGAACGAGGACAGCGCGGTGGACGCGGGCACCTGGTACCTCGACGCGGACGGGGACGGCTACGGGGCGGCGCGCCTGTCGCAGAGCGCCTGCGAGGCCCCCGCCGGGTACGTGGCCGACGCCGCGGACTGCGATGACCTCGCGCCAGCGGTCTACCCCGGCGCACCCCAGCGGTGCGACGGGCTGGCGAACGACTGCGGGGCGCTGCCCTCGGAGGAGGCGGATCTCGACGGCGACGGGGTGATGGCCTGCGCGGGGGACTGTGACGACGACCCCCGCACCGGCGCGGGGGTGCACCCTGGGGCGGCCGAGCACTGTGATGGGGTGGACGAGAATTGCGACGGGCGCGTCGACGAGGGGGCGGTGGACGAGGGCCTGTGGTACCTCGATCGGGACCTGGACGGCCACGGGCTCGCCTGGGCGGTGCGCGAGGCCTGCCTCGCCCCGGCGGGCTACGCGGGGCTGGGCGACGACTGCGATGACGACGACCCGCTCCGGTTCCCGGGCAACGCCGAGCTGTGCGACGGGATCGACAACGACTGCACCGGGCTGGACCCTGAGGAGTCCGACGGGGACCTGGACGGCTACAGGGGCTGCGAGGGGGACTGTGACGATGGGGCTGTTGACGTCTACCCCGGTGCCGAGGAGGTCTTCTACGACGGGGTGGACCAGGACTGCGATCCCTCCGACGACGACGACGCGGATGGGGACGGCTACGACGCGGTCGCGGTGGGCGGCCCTGACCGCGATGACCAGGACCCCTCCTGCTGGGACACGTGCAAGGACGGGACAGGCGCGGCCAACGCAGGGCTCACCTGTGCCTCGATCCTCTCGGACTTCCCCAGCGCGGGGGACGGGCTGTACTGGCTCGACCCGCTGGAGAGCGGCGCCGCCTTCGAGACCTGGTGCGACATGACCGACGGGGGCTGGACCCTGCTCGCCAAGACGGTCAAGGCCGGGCTCACCACCGCCGAGAAGGACGCCATCCGCAAGGGCGGCTGGGCCACCTACAGCGCCACCGGCTACGGCTCCCCCGACGCGTCGTCGCGCCTGTTCTGGCTCCCGCTGGAGCGCTGGCACGACCTCACCGCCGCCTCGCCGGAGAACGTGTGGAGGCTGGAGGACAGCGGCACCGAGCTGCGGATGAACGACCTGTCGGTGGGGGACGCGGCGGCCAAGCACCGCGTCGGCTGGTCGGGCGTCACCGCGGGCTACGCCGGCATCGTCGATCACACCGCGCTGAACGGCATGCGCTTCACCACCTACGACAGCGACAATGACACCTGGGGCGCCAACTGCGCCTACCAGAACGTCGGCTACAACGGCGGCTTCTGGTATACGTCCTGCTACCAGCTCAGCATGCTCCACGCGGACGGGAACCTGTACTCCTGGCGGAGCAACGTCGCTCACTCGGTGAGCTGGCTCCAGCTCTGGCTGCGGGAGCGGTAGGGCCACCGGCGCGCCGATCCCGCCGCGGGACGAACGCCGGCGCCTCTTCCGAACGATCGGGTGAGGTGGCCGGTGGACTCCGCCTGGGGGTGAGGGGACGCCGGGGGCGCTACTCCAGCGGCATCACCCCGTCGAGGTCCCCCATCACCTCGGCGGCGAGGGACTGAGTGAGGCGCACCGTGCCCCTGCTCCAGGTGGACCTGGCGTACCAGCTCTCGCCGTCGGGGCTGGGGTAGATCGCGACCGCCCAGGGGCGCTCCTCGCCCTCGATCTTCAGCTCCAGCGCGGGCTGCCGGGTGCCGATCGGGTCCTCCTGCCCCAGGTAGGACTGGACCCGCAGCCGGAACAGCTTGCTGACCCAGGTCGCCGCGGCCTCGTCGGCGCGGTCGGGGTCCTCTGCGAGGGCCCAGGTGGCCCGCTTGGGGTCGTCCCGGTGCTGGTGGACCAGCCGCAGCGCCTGTCCGCCACGCGAGAGGGTGAGGCGCACCGCCTCCTCCTCCTTGAGGGGGTGCAGCCGGCGCTCCACCAGCATCTGGTGTCCCCGCGCGAGGGGGCGGAGGGCGCTGTCCGCCACGAGGAAGACCTTGCCGTCGAGGGCGACGTAGCGCCCCGCGTCGCCGAAGGTGGTGCCGCCTACCGCCAGCTCCAGGGACCCGCCGCTCCGCTGGAGCTGGAGGGTGGCCTCTGGGGGCAGCAGCCCCAGCGGCTCAAGCGCCACCGCGCTGGTCGCTCCCAGCTCTCGCTGCCCCACCAGCGGGGAGAGGGCGCTCCACAGCTCCTCGGCCTTGGCGTTTCCCTTGAAGGTGCTGATCCGGTCGCGCGGCCCCTCCTCCTGTCCCTCCTCCTCTGGCCCCACCTCACCTAGCCGGTCGGCGGTGACCCAGGTGTACTCCCCCAGGGCGTCGGTGCGGCGCTCCAAGGTGAGGTCGAGGGTGTCGCTGGTCCAGTGGACCTGGCGGAGGTCCCCCGCAGCCCCGTGGAAGAGCGCGACCTCGCCTTCTGCGCGGGTGTGGCCGAACTCCTCCGCGGTCCAGGACAGGTAGGAGCCCACCAGCCCGGCGATCAGCAGGACGCTCAGGATGCCGATGCGCTTCACTTGCCCCTCCTGCGGACGGCGCTGAGCCCGATCCCCAGCCCGAGGACCAGGAGCGGGACCAGGAAGACCGTGCCGTAGAACCACTTCATGTCCTCAGCGCGGGTGTGTTGGATCATCTGGTCCTCCTCCGAGTCGATCTCGCCGATGATCTCCTCCTCGCCCACCAGCCAGCGGATCGCGTCCAGGCCGAGCTGCCCGTTGCCCTTGGAGACCCGCAGCACGGTGTCGGAGAGGGCGCCGGCGTCGCCGAACACCACCGCCCTGCCGCCCTCGCCCCACTCGGAGGCCAGGCCCAGCGCGTCCGCGCTCTCGGGCTCGGCGGGGCCCTGGACGAAGTCCCGGTCCGCGTCGCTGAAGGTGCCGGGCATCCCGCGCAGCAGCACGGTGACCTTGGCGCCGCTGCCGGGCTTCTCGCGGAGAGGGACCACGGTGGGGAGGTAGACCGAGACCTCGCTGGAGTGGCGGCTGAGCACCTTGGTGACCGCGTGGGAGCCGTAGCGATTGGTGACCAGGAAGGTCGCGTCCGCGGGCCCCCTGGTGGCGGTGACGTGGTGCTTGGCGTTCGCGAGGGGGGCGTCGCCAGCCTCCACGCCCAGCGGCGCGAGCAGGGCGTTCAGGTCGGTGGCGTCCGTGTCCGCCAGCACCAGCAGGTGTCCGCCTCGGGCCACATAGGCCTGCAGCGCGGCCAGCTCCTCGGCGAGCAGCTCCCTGCGGGGGGCCGCGAGGATCACCGCGTCGGCGTCGTCGGGGACGGCCTGGGCGCTGCCCTCCGTGAGGCCGAAGTTCTTGACCTTCAGGTTGAGGGCCTCGACCGTCTTCTTGAACAGGTAGAGCTTGCGGAGCGGCTCCTCGTCCGAGGCGGAGGCCTCCTCGTGGCCCACCACCCAGTACACGGTGTGGGCGTCCTTGGTCAGGTGGAGCAGGTGCTTCTGCACCAGCGAGTCCAGCTTGCGGAGGTCGCGGCGGGCCCGGTCCATCTTCTCGGAGAGGGGCATCTTCTCGGAGCGGTCCCCCTGCCGGAAGACGATCTGCCCGTTGTTGCGGAGCTTGAATTCCTCCGCCAGCGCGGGCTCAAGCGCCTGGTCTACGACCCGCACCTTGAGCTGACCACCCGAGGCAGCCTCCAGGGCGGTGAAGTAGGGGAGCACCTCCTCCTTGACCTCGTTGGCGGCGGGGTAGAAGAGGAGCACCTCCACCGGCTCAGCGAGCCCGCGCGCCACCGCCTCGGTGGAGTCCCCCAGGCGGGTGGTGCGGTACAGGGCCACATCCCAGCTCAGGTCGTGCTGCAGGGCGAGGTAGTTCACCGGGAAGAGCAGCGAGACGCTGAGGGCGACCACCAGCCCCTGACGGACGGCGCTCGCCGTGGCGCCAGCGGGGAGCGCCTTGGGGTGGGCCTGCAGCAGGCGGTCCACCGTCACCATCGGGACGGTGCCGAGCAGCCAGAGCAGGGGCCACAGGGCGAAGATCGGCCCGTGCCACCGGGCGATGCCGTCCTGGTCCAGCCCCAGGGCCGCCCCTACAGAGGGGCTGGAGAGCGCGTAGAGGGCGAGGGAGGAGATGCCCACCGCCTCGGCGATCAGCACCTTGCGGAGCGCGCCGCGCCGGTGGTCCTGGCTCTGGCGCAGCTCCTGCGCCCGGAGCAGCAGCGAGGCGACGAGGAACAGGGCGCCGATCCCTGTGGCCCCGATCCGCCCCAGCCCGTCTCCAAGCAGGTGTTCGCCGATATAGACGCCGGTGAACCCAGCGAAGTAGAGGATGCTCGCGAGGATCATTGCCAGCGCCTCCCGTGGAGTACCGCGGTGGTCAGGGTGAGGAAGCCCCAGGTCAGCGAGGCGTAGTAGACTAGGCCGCTGGTGAGCAGGCGCCCCTCCTGGAAGGGGGAGAAGTGCTTGTCGAACAGGGCGGCGGCGGCAAAGATGTCAGCGAAGGGCGGGTCGACGAGCTGCGACACCAGCCACAGGAGCAGCAGGGTCACCACCATCACCCCTGAGAGGATCGCGGCGGCCATCTGGCTCTTGAACAGCGAGGAGCCGAACACCCCGATCGCGGTGGTGGCGGACCCCAACAGCATCAGCCCCAGGTAGCCGGTGGCGATGTGGGCGAGGCTGACGTGGCCGTTGACCAGGATCATCATGGGCATGTAGAGGGTCAGCAGGGTGAGGAGGGCCAGCACCGCCATGGAGGCCAGGTATTTGCCCAGCACCACCTGCCCCTCGCTGGCGGGGGAGGTGCGGAGGAGCACGTCGGTCCCGGTGGACGCCTCTTCGGCGATCGCGCGCATCGAGATCAGGATGCTGGCGATCATGGTGGTGCCCGACGAGAAGTAGAAGAACTGCTCCAGCACCTCGTGGGAGTACCTGGGACCGGAGCCCAGGGCGAAGGCGTTGAAGAAGACCCCGTCGAGGAACAGGATCGCGGCGAGGATGATGTAGCCGGTGATCCCGTGGAGGTAGGCGCTGATGTCGCGCTGGGCGATGAGCAGTACGGGCTTCACTCGGTCACCTCGTCTCGGGTGAGCTGGAGGAAGATCCCCTCGAGGTCATCCTCGGGGGTCTGGACCAGGCGCAGGCCGAAGCCCGCCTCGATCACCTCTGGGAGGAAGGGCTCGCGCACGTCACCCTCCAGGATGATGTGCGCGGCCGCGAAGGGCGGCTCCTCATCGAGCATCTTGTGGCTCGCGACCGCGTGGTGCTCCGAGAGCCAGGTGTCCAGGGCGCTCGCGTCGCCCCGCACCGTGAGGCGGATGCTGCTGGTGCCCAGGCGCCCCGCCAGCTCCTGCTCGGTGCCCAGGGCGACCAGGCGCCCCTGGTGCATGACCAGGATGCGATCGCAGGTCTGGGAGATCTCCGAGAGGATGTGGGAGCTCACCAGCACCGCCCGCCCCTGGCCGAGCTTGCGGATCACCTTGCGCATCTCCACGATCTGCACCGGGTCCAGCCCCGAGATGGGCTCGTCAAGCAGGACCAGCCGCGGGTTGTGGAGCACGCTCTGGGCGATGCCGACCCGCTTGCGGAAGCCGTGCGAGAGGGTGGCGATCACCTGGTGGGCCCTGTCGGTGAGGTCGGTGAGGGCCATCACGTCGGTCACGCGCTGGTGAACCTGGTGCTTGGACAGGCCCCGCAGCCGCCCCATGTGGGTGAGGAAGCCGCGCACCGTCATGTCGCGGTACAGCGGGGGGTCCTCTGGCAAGAAGCCGATGCGCGCCCGCAGCTCGAAGGGGGCGGACATCACCTGGATGCCGTCGATCGCCACCGAGCCGCTGGAGGGGGGCAGCAGCCCCGCGAGCACCTTGAAGATGGTGGACTTTCCGGCCCCGTTGAGGCCCAGCACCCCGAGGATTTCGCCCTCGCGGACGCGGAAGGTGATGTCTTGGACTGCCGGGAAATCCCCGTAGTATCGGGTGAGGTTCTGGACCTCGATCATGTGCGGTCCCTGCCTGGGAGGGTGGTGATGACCTGCCTAGTTAGGCGCACCCGCGGGCGGTGTCAAGCGGCTGACGAGGGGGCCCTCAGCGGCTGGTGGTGGCGTCTCTGTGGCGGATCATGGCCTTGGTCGCCTGCAGTCCCGCGCGGACGTGGCGTCGAGGATCCACCGGATTGTACCATGAAAAGTAGTCACGAAAGGTCGAGGGCCGCCACGGTCGGAGGCCCGAGGGTCCCAGCTCTATCAGGAAGGCCTGGACGCCGTAGTGTCCATACATGTGGTCGATTTCTGAGCCCAGAGCGCGGAAGAAGAAGGCCCAGCGGCCCAGCTGGGTCGCGTTGTAGGGGCGGTCCTGGGCGGCGCTCATCTCCAGGGCGAGGGCGTCCAGGGCGCGCCAGTCCTCGGGGCGGGCGAAGCGGCCGCTCCAGGGGTAGTAGATGTAGCGCCCGAAGGCGTGCAGGCTCACCGCCCGCTGGTAGCGCTCTCGCGCGAGCAGCGCGTCCAGGGCCCTGCTCTCGGGCTGGGAGAGTGGGCCGGGGCTGGTGTGGTAGTAGCCTGGGATCACGCGCTGCCACGGGCCTCTGGCCTCGCGGTTGACGCTGAAATCGCGGTTCAGGTCCACGTTGGCCTGGTTGCCCCGCCGGTAGCGGTTCACCGCGGCGCTCAGGTCCGCCTCCACCTTGGCTCTGCCGTCCGGATTCAGCAGCGGGATCACGGTGAGGGCCACCCCCTCGGGAGGGGTCGCGGCCGCCCACAGCAGCGTCTCTGTGGCGACCTCGGTGGAGAGCCACTCCAGGGCGTGGATGCCCCCGATCACCAGGGCGCGGTCGGTCTCTTTGCCCGAGGGGGGCCGGAGGTGGAAGGCCCAGATGGGCCGATCGCCCGCGCTGGTGCCGAGGCGCTCCACCTCTATCGGGCGGGGGCTGGCCTCTATGGCCTCTGCGATCTGCTGGTAGATGTCGGCCTGGTAGCGGTAGGCGAGGGTGATCTCCGGCCGGTGGTCGGGCGGGGGGAGCGCGTCGACCCAGGCGAGGAAGGCGGCGGCGCCTACGGCGGTGGCGGTGAGGGACATGGGGCTCCAGGCTCAGGCGAGGTCGCGCTGAGGGCGGGGGGGGGCGGCCACCTCGTCGAGGGCGGCGCGGGCCGCAGCGGTCTCTCGGCGGAGCCGCTCCAGCAGCAGGGGGCCGGTCTCGGCGGCCCCGGGGGAGAGCAGGTCGCGTTGGGCGCTGAGGGCGGCGGAGCCCAGCTCCAGCAGGCGGGCGTCGACCTTGGTGAGGCGCCCCTCCAGCGCCTCCTGGGCGGCGTCGGCGCGCTGCGCCTCGTGGAGGGCGCGGCGCAGGGTGCTGAGCGCGCTGGGGTCCACCGGCCTGCCGGCGGCGGCGAGGGTCTCGAGGCGCTCGATGTGCTCCCTCAGCCGGCGCGCGGCGTCCTCGTCTCTCTCGGCGTCGCGCTGGGCGAGGGCCCCGCGGAGGCGGGCACGCTCTGCGGCGAGGGCCTCGAGCTGGAGGGACAGCTCGCGGTGGGTGGCCCTCAGATCCGCCTCCATCACCGGCGCCAGCTCCGTGTGGGCGAGGGCGTGCTCCAGGGCGGCCACCCGGGACCGGGCCAGGGCCACGAGAGAGTCGGCGGCACCGGTCTCCTCACCGGTGAGCGGGGGAGCGGCGACCCCGCGCTGGGCCACGGTGGGGGCCGCGCCCTCTGGCGCTGCGCGGTCTGGGGCGGGGGCGACGCGCGCGCGCGCCTCGACGGTGAGCAGGGGGCGCAGATCGGCGGGGTAGGCGAGGGGCAGGCGGGATGGCGCCCAGGCGGCGCGTCGTCCGCCCCACACCAGGGCGGCCAGGGTCGCGAACGCCGCCAGCCAGAGGCCCTCCGCGCCCAGCCCTGCCGGCGCCAGCAGCGCCAGGGCCCCCAGGAGCATCAGCAGGCCCTGTGGCGCCGCGGGGCGGGACCCACCCTCGCGGATCGTCGCGAGGTAGCCGAGCGCCCGCGCCTCCTCCGCGAGGCGCTCCGCGGTGTCCTGCGGGACACCGTCCACCAGCCGGAACTCAGGGAGGGCCAGGGCCGGGGCGGTCCGGAGCGCTCCCTCGGGCAGGCCAGCCTCGGCCGCCACCGCCTCCGCGAGGCGCGTGGCCGGGTCCGGCGGTGCCTGCAACAGCGCCTGCACCCCGTCGCGCAGCCCGGCCACCGCCTGCTCCACGCCTCGCCGCGCGGACTCCCCGCCGGCGCCCGGGTGGAGCCCGTCGAGCCACCCCGCGGCTCGCCTTCCCACCCGGCCCGCGTCCACCTGATCCAGCGAGGCGGCGAGGGCCCGCGCCGCGATCCGCAGCCCGCGCGTGGCACGGTCCGGGTGCCGCTGCCTCGCCCGTTCCCTGCGGTGGCGCCGCCCGGGCCTCTCCTTGAGCGCGACCGCGTACCTGCCGGTGGGGAGGAGGGGCGGTGCCAGCCGCTCGTCGGTGGCCGTGGGCGCCGGGGGGACCGGAGCCTCCCCCAGCAGCGCGGCGCGCGCCGCCTCGGCGCCCTGGGGCCTGTGGGCGGGGTCCACCGCGAGCAGCGCCTCCACCGCCGCGCAGAGGTCGGGCGGCAGGTCGGGGCGGGCCTGGAGGAGCGGGGTGTGGGCCCCGTCGAGCTGGCGCTGCAGGGACGCCAGGGGGGTCGGGCCTGCGAAGGGGGAGGCGCCGGTGGCGGCGGCGTAGAGGGTCGCGCCCAGGCTGTACAGGTCCGAGCGGGGGTCGGCCCGCACCCCCGCGAGGCGCTCGGGGGCGACGAAGCCGCTGGTGCCCATCACGCTGGTGCTGGCGGTGCCCCGCTCCACCAGGAGGGCGAGCCCGAAATCGGTGAGGGTCGCGTCGCCCTCCCCGTCCACCAGCACGTTGGCGGGGCTCACGTCTCGGTGCAGCACCCCCCGCCGGTGCGCCTCTGCCAGGGCGCTGGAGAGCTGCGCCCCCACCCGCCGCAGGGCCTCCCCGGTGAGGGGCCCGGAGGCGGCCACCTCCTCGCTCAGGGAGCGGCCCGGGTGCAGGGGCATCGACAGGGCGAGGACGTCGTCCAGCGCGTGCAGCTCGTGGGCCACCAGGGCGTGGGGGTGGCGCACCCGCCCCGCGGCGAGCACCTCCCGGCGAAGCCTGTCCCGCACCGAGGGGTCGCCCGCCAGGTGAGGGTGGAGCAGCTTGAGCGCCACCTGCTCTCCGCGCAGCAGGTCGATGGCCAAATAGACCGTCGCGGAGCCACCTCGGCCCAGCACGCCAACCAGCTCGAAGCGGTCGGCCAGGACTGCGCGTGGGCTGAGCTCGGGCATGGTCCTCCCAGGGGGCGGGGGGCGGGCGCGCCATCCGTCGCCTAGGGGGATAACCAGTCTTGGGCGCCCCTTCCCTCAGGAGCTCATGCGCACCCTCCGCTACAACGCTGGCACCCTGGTCCTGGTCGACTTCCCCCCCGAGGAGGTCCCGGACGGCTTCGTGTGGGACGAGCGGGTCGGGGCCCTGCGCGGGCACGCCGCGCGCTACCACCAGGTGGCCCTCGACCTGCACCGGCGGGGCGTCCCCTACCGGGATGAGGCCAAGGCCTATGCGCTGCTGGACCGGCGTCACCGGACGGATCGCAGCCCTCGCCCCTACCAGGGGCAGGCGGTGCGGGCCTGGCGAGACGCCGGGCGGAGGGGCACGGTGGTGCTCCCCACCGGGGCGGGCAAGAGCTTCGTCGCGGAGCTGTGCATCGCCGACGCGGGGCGATCCGCGATGGTGGTGGCCCCCACCATCGACCTGGTGGGGCAGTGGTACGACCAGCTGGTGCGGGCCTTTGGAGAGCCGGTGGGGGTGCTCGGGGGAGGGGTCCACCAGGTCGAGGCGCTGACGGTGTCCACCTACGACTCCGCCTGGATGCACATGGAGCGCTACGGAGACCGCTTCGGGCTGCTGGTCTTTGACGAGGTGCACCACCTGCCGGGGCCGTCCTACTCCCAGGCCGCGCTGATGAGCCTGGCGCCGTATCGGCTGGGCCTCACCGCCACCCTGGAGCGCTCAGACGGGGCGCACCACGAGGTGGACGGGCTGGTAGGGCCGGTGGTCTTCCGCAGGGAGATTCAGGACATGGCGGGGGAGTTCCTCGCGGACTACCGCACCGAGATCCTCGAGGTCTACCTGTCGGACGAGGACCAGGCCGCCTACGAGGACGCCTACGCCGAGTACCGCGCCTTTGTGGACCTGGTGGGGATCAGGGTCGGGGCCCCCGGCGGGTGGCAGTCCTTCCTCCGGGCGGCGGGGCGCACCAGGGACGGGCGGCGTGCGTACCGCGCCTGGCGCCGGAGCCGGGAGATCGTCCAGGGGGCCCCCGCCAAGCTGCGCCTGCTGGAGGAGCTGCTGCGCCGCCACCGGGGCTCGCGGGTGATCCTGTTCACCGCCGACAACGCCACCGCCTTCGAGATCTCCCGCCGCTTCCTGGTGCCGAGCATCACCCACCAGACCGACGTGAAGGAGCGCCGGGCGCTGCTCGCGGCCTTCACCGAGGGCACGCTCCCGGTGCTCGCCACCTCTCGGGTGCTGAACGAGGGGGTGGACCTGCCCGCGGCCGAGGTGGCGGTGGTGCTGTCGGGGAGCAACACCGTGCGGGAGCACGTGCAGCGGCTGGGGCGCATCCTCCGGCCCCGTGAGGGAAAATCGGCGGTGCTCTACGAGCTGGTGGTCGCGAACAGCTCGGAGATGGGCACCTCGGAGCGGCGGCGAGAGCACGCCGCCTACCAGCGATAGGGGGGGCGTGATGCTGCTGTGGGCGCTGTGCGGGTGGGCCCTGGCCCGTGAGCCTGACCTGATCCTGATCTCGATGGACACCACCAGGGCCGACGCGCTCTCGTGCGATGGGCCCGCTCCCGGCGGGCTAGGCGACCTCCCGGTGACCCCGGTGCTCGATCAGCTCGCGGCGGAGGGCCTGCGCTTCACCCACCTCTACTCCCACGTCCCCAGCACCCTGTCTGCGCACACCTCGATGATGACCGGCATGGACCCCCACCAGCACGGGGTGCCGCGCAACGGTTTCCCGGTGGACCCCACCCTCCCCACGCTCGCCGAGCGGCTCAGCGCGGCGGGCTGGGAGTCCAGGGCGGTGATCGGCTCTAAGGCCCTGGAGCAGAGCATGGGCCTCGACCGCGGCTTCCTGTCCTACGACGACCGGGCGGAGGAGCTGCACGGGATCATGTACCAAGCGCGTGCGGAGGACGTGGTGGCGCGGGCGGTGGAGGCGATGGACGCCGCGAACCCCGCCAAGCCCCTGTTCCTGTTCGTCCACTTCTACGACCCCCACACCCCCTACGATCCCCCGGAGCCCTGGCGGAGCCGCCTCACCGATCCCAGCTACCAGGGGCCGTTCACCGGGGGGGCCTTCTCGCTGGAGGGGGTTCACCAGCCGCTCCTCGACGGGACCCTCCCCCCGGCGGAGGTGGCGCAGATCGTGGGGCTGTACCTGGGCGAGGTGGCTTATGTAGACGCTCAGATCGGGCGGCTCCTCGACGCGCTGCGGGAGCGGGGGCGGCTGGAGCGGGCGCTGGTCGTGGTGACCGCCGATCACGGCGAGACCCTCGCCGAGGACCCCGACCAGGCCTTCTCGCACGGGGCGCGGGTGACGCGGGAGACCACCAGGGTGCCCCTGGTGATGCGGGGCTACGGGGTGCCGCTCGCGGAGCGGGCGGTGGTCGACCGCCAGGCGGCCCTGTCGGGCCTGCCCGCGACCCTGGAGATCGCCCTGGGGCTGGAGCCCACCCTGGGCGCCGACCTGTGGGATCTGGTCCGGCCGGGCCCGGTCCGGCTGGACGAGGGCTGGCCTGAGAGACCGGTGCGGACGGTGTTTCAGGAGGCCACTCGCCCTAGGCAGCGGGAGGACTCCGTGCGCTGGAACAACCTGCCGATGGACCGAGGGGTGCGGGCGGGCGGGTGGGTCGCGGGCTGGATCCCCTACCGCGACCCCGCCCTGGCCCTGCGCGAGGGCGGTGAGGACCTGGCGGTGCTCCCGGTGCTCGATCGGATGCTGCGCCGCTGGGACGCGGACGCGCCACCCCACCGGGACGCGGCGATGCCCGACGCGACGAGGCAGGCGCTGGAGGCGCTGGGCTACCTGGAGCCCGAGCGTTCGCCTCCTGCGGGGTCGCAGTAGGCGCCCAGCACAGCGGGGCGCTCCGCGCCTGCGGTGATGGTGGGCGTCATTACCCCTGCGGGGGTCGCAGTAGGCGCCGAGCACAGCGGGGCGCTCCGCGCGACCGCTGCGGGAGGGCGCGGTCCTCGCCTCCGCGTGCTACCCACGCGATCCGGAGCATCCCCCCATGGCCGAGGGGGCTGTCCCACTGGCGCTGTGGGACGGCGCGCCGCGCCTCGCCATGGCCATGATCCTCGTTGGCCTAAGGTCCGCTCACCGCTCGCCGTGCTGGCGGAGGGAGCGGGGGCTGCCAGCGCGCTGAGCTCCGAATTACCGACGGGTTGATGGGCGCCGCCGAGGGGGCCTCGCCCTCCTTGGCGTGCCCCGTTGGGCCGGGGACTGCGGCCCCCCCACTCCCCCCCTGCTGGGGGCATGCCGCCCCCGCTCCCCCCGCGTGATCGGGCGCTGCCCTCGTACCGGAGGCCTACCCGCATGTCCCACTGGGGCGAGACGAGGATCAAGGCCTTCGCCATCACGTACCTCCCCTCGTGTTGCGAACTAGGAGGTCCGCCCGGTGAGAGGGCGTTCCTCGCGGCACTGCCACCTTCTCACCACCGGTTGACTGCGGTGCCTCGGAGCCCCCACGGGGAGATCGCTGAGGTCCAGGTCCAGGAGGGAGCGAACGCTCGCTCGCGACCGACGCAGGCGAGCACCGCGAGCGGCCGACGGCGTCCTCGGCGTCCTGGGGCCAGCGATCCGGACCCCGCGGGCTACCGCCAGCCCATCTGAGGCGGCACCGCGGGGTTGGCCCAGGGGCCCTGGACCAGCGCGCGGGTCATCGCGGCGCCCTTGGCGGCGTTCAGCTCGAACAGCACCTGTCCCTGCGCCCCCTCGGATCGGGCGGCCTCGACGCAGGCCACCACCTGCTCGGGGGTGAGGGCGGTGGCGTCGATGCCGGTGTAGATGTGGCGCCCCGCCGCGTGCTGGACGTGGTCGCGGGCCAGGGTGCGGAAGTCCAGCCGGTCGCCAGGGGTCGCGGTGACCGGCCAGTAGATCATCGGCATCGCCGCGTCCAGCGCGCCCTCGGCCATGAAGGCCCGCGTGTCCTGGTAGTAGTCCACGTTGCCCTGGCTCACCCCGGACCAGCCCCAGCTGTTCTCGTAGATGCCCCACACCGCCGCGCTCAGGGGCTGCTCCACCGCGTCCTGCAGGCTCAGCAGCAGCCCGAGGATCTGCTGCCGCTGCCAGTCGCCGTAGTCGCCCACCCCTCCCCACGCGGCCTCAGAGGCGTCGTCATGGGAGTACTGGTGGCCAGGGTAGCGGACGTAGTCCATGTGGATGCCGTCCACGTCGTAGTTTGTGGCGACCTCGGTCACCACTTGGACGATGTGGGCGCGCACCGCGGGGGCACCGGGCGATGCGAAGACATAGGAGCTGTTGAGGGCCATGGGCCCAGAACCGTCGTCGACCACCCAGTCCGGGTGGAGGCTGTAGGGGTGGGGGACGCCGGTGGATGCAGGCGGTGTGGTGCCGGACCAGAAGGGGAAGGTGTTGAGGTAGGCGTGGACCTGGAGGCCCCTGGCGTGGCCCTCCTCCACCGCGACCTCCAGCGGGTCCCAGCCCGGATCTGCCCCTAGCGTCCCGGACAGCTCCGAGGCCCAGGGCTCGTAGGAGGAGGTGTAGAAGGCGTCGTTCCTCCCGCGGACCTGGAAGTAGACCGCGTTGGCGTGGACCGCCACCGCCGCGTCCATCAGGTCTCTCACATCCTGGGCGGAGTGGTAGGTCCAGCGGGTCACCCACAGGCCGCGCAGCTCCTCCTCAGCCACCGTCACCGCCAGGTGGTCCTCCTCCTCGCCGCAGCGGGCGGTCACCGTCGCCGCGCCCCAGCTGTGGGCGGTCACCAGCCCCGTGGCGTCTACCCCCACCAGCGCCTCGGCGGACGAGGACCAGGAGGGGGTGCAGCCCGCGCCGCCCTCAAAGAGCACGGTCACGCTGTCGCCGGGCAGCAGCACCAGATCGGGTGAGGTGACGCGGAACGGAGCCACGTCCTCGCCGTCCTGCTGGGTGTCTTGGGTGTCCGCGGGGGTGTGGCGCACCGTGGGTTCTACGGTGCCACAGGCGAGCAGCGCCAGGGGCAGGAGCATCGGGTCACCCGAAGTGGAGTTGGGAGAGCACGCCGTGGAGGAGCAGTCGCCGGTCAGAGGAGATCGAGCCGTCCACCCTCCGGGAGGTAACATCCATATAGACCCCCATATCCTCAAGGCCCTGGCGGCGATAGCGATCGTAGGCGATAGATTTCGTGGCCGGCACCCTGGTGACCACGTGCGAGTAGCGATCCTGGTCCATCAGCTCGAAGCGCCTGCGGATCAGCGCGGTGGCGACGCCCCGCTCGCGCCACGCCTCCAGCACCCCCAGCTCAGCCATGTAGAGGGTGTGATGGGGGGGGACGAGGCCCCCTAGCACCCGCATCACCGACCGCTGAGTGTGGAGCGGCACCGCGATCGCGAAGCCGATCAGCCGATCGTCCTGAGTGGCGACCAGGGTGATGTGGCCGGGAGTGCCGGTGAGCTTGCGCCAGGTGCTGTCGGCCTCGGAGGGGTAGAAGCGCTCTCGATAGGGCTCCGCCGCGAAGATGGTCTGGTAGGCCCCGATGAAGCCCGGGCGCCATCGGCTCACCAGGTCCTGGTCGGTGATGCGGTGGATCTCGAAGGGCTCGGTCGGGGTCATGGCAGCCTCACCTGAGGGTGATCATGGCACGGGCGGGCGCGGGGGCCAACCGGCTTCAGCTGAAGCAGGAGGGGCGGCCCCCCGCGGGGATCGGGAAGGCGTCCACGGCGTCTACCAGCTTGCGCACCCCGATGGTGACGCCCCTGGTGCGGAGGATGGGGCCGTTCGGCCCGTCCACATCCATGTCATAGCGGTCTCCCTCCACCCGCACGGTGAGGGTCAGCTCCACCCCGGGGGCGCAGGCCCCCAGCACGGTCATCGCATCCAGGTGGTCCACCCTGCCCAGCTCGCCCCTGGTGACCAGGCGGTGGAGCGAGGCGCTCTGGAAGGCCGCCTCCTGAGTGAGGGGCAGCGCCAGCAGCCCCTCCTCGATCCCTGCGGGCTCCACCTCCGCCGCGCACAGCAGGCCGTCCGCCGAGACACCGTCAGTGCGGGTGATCGTCTGGAAGATGGGGCCGAAGCAGAGGGGACGATAGATCTGGGAGGCGGTGATCTCCTCTGGGGGGAAGAAGGCAGACGGCAACGGCGCGATCGGCGCTCCGGCGCCGAAGAGCAGGGTCACGCTCATGTGCTCCATGTGGGCGCTGGAGCCCATACTCTGGGCCCAGAGGGAGCAGCGCACCGCGCCCGGTCCCTCTAGCTCCGCTTCCATCAGCAGCTCGGTGTCGCCCTCATTGGGAATGGGGACGGGGAGCGCCGCCTCCAGGTCGCGGAGCCCGCTCCAGGGCAGGTCGGGGACCAGGTGGTGGGCCGCGGCGAGGCAGAGCTCGATGCCGATCGAGGTGGGGAGCAGCGCGGTGCCCTCCATGACGTGATCGCGCAGCCAGGGCTCGCGGCTGAGGGAGAGGCGCTTGCGGCTCACCACCCTGTCGCCCACCAGCTCGTAGCGGTCCACCAGCGGGTGAGGGTCGGGCGGGAAGAGGCCGGGCAGCGGCCCGGCCAGCAGCACCTCTCCGTCAACGTCGGCGGAGATCAGCCGGAGCGCCGCGTCGACCAGCGCGGCCCGCCCCTGCGCGCTCTGGAGCGGGCTGGAGGCGAGCAGTGGGTCGAGGTGGAGGTGCAGCCAGCCGGCCCTTCCTCGGGTCAGGCTCGCGAGGGCCGCCCCAGCGGCTGACTCGCCGCCGCAGCGCGGAGCCCCGAGCAGACCCGCGGCGTTGCCGAAGGTGACGGCCCTGGTGAAGGGGGCATCAGCCTCGATCAGCTCCAGGGCGCTCACCGCGCGGGTGGCGAGCTGTCGCCGCAGCGCGTCCGCGCTGAGGGAGGCGATGGGCGAAGCGACCTCGGTCCCCGCCCCGTGGAGGAGCAGGTCGAGGCGGTCCCTGCCGCTCATCACCTCTGCGAGCAGCGCGGTGACCTCGAGCGAGTCGGAGAGGTCGGCGCGGAAATACTCCACCCTGGCGCCCGCGGCGCGCAGGGCCAGCACAGCCCGTCGCGCGGCCATCGCCTGCTCCAGGGGGCGGAGCCGGCGCTCCACGTCCTCGGGCCTAGCCAGCCCGGAGGTGGCCTCGAGCGCGGCGGCGAGGTGGGCGCGCTCCGCCTCCAGGTCCAGGTCCGCGTCGGCGATGGGGCCGTCCCCCACGAAGGCGATGCGCAGGGGCCTGGCGCGGGCCATGGCGCAGGCGATGTCGCGGATCAGCGGCTGGGTCCCCCCAGTGAGGAGGACGCTGAGCGCTCCGCGCTCGGTGTTGGCCACGGGCAAGGGGAGCGGGGCGTAGTTCAGGGCTTGGCGGGTCTCGCCCTGGTAGCGGACCTCCACCGCGCCGACGGTGTGCAGCTCGTCAGCGATGCGCCGCGCGAGCTCGTCTGGCGACCGCCCCGGCGCTAGGCAGAGGAGCTTGACCCTGGTGCCGGGCCAGCTGTGCCGGATCGCCCGCGCCAGGCCTGCTCGGGCCCCGGCGGAGATCTTAGCGCTCAGGGGAGCGCCCTCGTCCTCGGCTACGGTGAGCCACCACTTGGGGGGGCTGGAGGACAGCCCCTGGAGCCTGGCGAGCACCGCCTCGGGAGCGCCACTCAGGTCTACTACCGAGTCAAAGGGGGGCTCGGTGGAGGCGCCCAGGGCCACCAGAGCGGCCCGGACCGGCGCTACGAGCGGGCCATCTCCCTCCACGCTCACCCTGTGGCGGGTGAGGCGGGGGGGGGGGAGGCTGGGGCAGGGCACCCACCTGGGGACCCTGGCGCGAAGGAGGGGGTGGGTCGCGGGAGGTAGCGGGCCAGTCGCGGCGGGAGCCTGCGCCTGAGGGGCCGCCTCGTGCGGCAGGTCGGCGAGGGGTCCGCGGTCGTCGGAGGCGCCGAGGAGGCCGTCGCTTGGCGGGTCAGCGAGGGGTCCGCGGTCGTCGGAGGCGCC
>JAFGVK010000032.1 GCA_016938035.1 Deltaproteobacteria bacterium
CGAGGTCTACCACGCGCAGTTCGGCGCCCTCACCAGGGACCTGGACGGCGACCTGGGCCGCCCCTACACCCTCAACATCGCCAACCGCCTCTTCGCCCAGGACGGCTACCCCCTGGAGGCCGATTTCCTGGCGGTCAACGAGGCGGACTACGGCGCGCCGCTGGAGTCTCTCGACTTCGCGGGGGATCCCGAGGGCGCCCGCGGCTACATCAACGGCTGGGTCGCGGACCAGACCGCCGACATGATCGACGAGCTGCTCAAGCCCGGCGTCATCTCCAGCAGCACCTGCCTGGTGCTCACCAACGCGATCTACTTCAAGGCCTCCTGGGCCAACCAGTTCGACCCCGCCGACACCACCGCGGGCACCTTCCACGCCCCTGCGGGCGACGTATCCGCGCAGATGATGAGCGCCAGCGTCGAGGCGGACTACGCCGAGCTGGACGACCTCACCGTGCTCTCCCTCCCTTACGAGGGAGAGGACCTCAGCTTCATCGCGCTGCTCCCCCACGACGAGCAGGGCCTCGCCGCCCTGCAGGCGAGCCTCTCCCCGGAGACCCTGAGCGCGTGGACCGACAGCGCCTGGAGGACCGAGGTGATGGTGCAGCTGCCCACCTTCGAGCTGCGCTCCTCCGTGGCCCTCAAGGACACCCTCCAGGGGCTGGGGATGATCGACGCCTTCGACGGGTTGATCGCGGATTTCTCTGGGATCGCCGACACCGGACTGTTCATCTCGGACGTCGCGCACGAGGCGGTGGTCATCGTCGACGAGGAGGGCACCGAGGCCGCGGCCGCGACCGCGGTGGTGGATGTGGGCACCGCCATGCCGGCGGTGTTCACCGGCGATCACCCCTTCCTGTTCATCATCCAGGACAACCTCACCGGCTCGATCCTGTTCATGGGCCAGCTCAACGACCCCACCGCGTAGGGGGGACCGCGCGAGGGGCGGGTTCGTGCGATACTCCTGACCGAAGCAGGAGTCGCCCATGGAAACGCCGCTCGACACCCTCCTCCCCCACATCGCGCAGCTCCGCGACACCTTCGCCTCCGGCAAGACCACCGCGCTCGCCTGGCGGAGAGAGCAGATCCAGGGGATCATCCGCCTTCACCAGCAGGAGGAGCGCCGCATCCTCGACGCCTTCGCCCAGGACATGCGCAAGCCCGCACTGGAGGGCTGGGTGTCCGAGATCCAGCTCCTGATCGTCGAGGCCGAGCACGTCCTCAAATCCCTGGGCCGGTGGACCAGGCCCGAGCGGGTCAAGCTCAACCTCGCCAACCAGCCAGGGCGCGCGTGGATCCAGCGCCAACCCCTGGGCTCTGTCCTGGTGATCGGCCCCTGGAACTACCCCTGGCAGCTGGTGGTGATGCCGGCGCTGAGCGCCATCGCCGCCGGCAACACGGTGATGCTCAAGCCCTCGGAGCACGCGCCGGCCACCGCGGCCCTGATGGCGGAGCTGATCCCCAAGTACCTGGATCCAGAGGCGGTGAAGGTGGCGACCGGAGGGATCGCCCACAGCACCGCCCTGCTCGCGGAGCGCTGGGACCACATCTTCTTCACCGGTGGGGGTGAGGTGGGCAGGGTGGTGATGGCGGCGGCGGCCAAGCACCTCTGCCCGGTCACGCTGGAGCTGGGGGGAAAGAGCCCCGCCTTCATCCACAAGAGCGCCAACCTCGAGGTGTCGGCGCGCCGCATCCTGTGGGGCAAGTTTTTCAACAACGGCCAGACCTGCATCGCGCCGGACTACCTGCTGGTCCACAGGGAGGTGGAGGCGCCCTTCCTGGAGGCGCTCCAGCGGACCCTGGTGCAGCTCTACGGTGAGGACCCTGCGGTCTCCCCCGACCTGACGCGGGTGATCAACGCGCGCCACTTCGATCGGTTGGTCGGCTATCTGTCCGATGGCGACGTGCTCTCAGGAGGTGTCCACGACCGCGACAGCCTCTACCTTGCGCCGACCCTGCTCACCGGGGTCTCGCCGGAGGCGCCGGTGATGCAGGAGGAGATCTTCGGGCCGATCCTCCCGATCCTCACGGTGAGCGGGGCGGACGAGGCGACCCGCTTCATCAACGGGCGTGACAAGCCGCTGGCGCTCTACGTCTTCGCAGAGGACGGGGGGATCCCCGATCGGATCCTGGCGCGGACCACCTCGGGCGGCGCCTGCGTCAACGACGTGCTCACCCACCTCACCGTGCCAGAGCTTCCCTTCGGCGGGGTGGGCCCCAGCGGGATGGGGGCCTACCACGGCAGGGCTGGCTTCGAGACCTTCTCGCACCGGCGCTCGGTGCTCCACAAGAGCACCTGGATGGACCCTATGTTCCGCTACCCTCCCTACACCGAGAGCGCCTTCACCTGGATGCGGCGCCTGCTCTGAGGCCGCCCGGAGGGCCCCGATCCCCCAGCCAGGCCCCGTCGGATGGAGCCCCCCCCCGCAGGGGTCCACGCGCCCAGGCGCAGCCACCGAGACGGCGCGGCGCACGACGGGGCCTGCCCGTGTCCCACGAGCGCGACGCCCCTGTCGCCCTCCACCGTCCCTCCACGGCGGCCCCCGCTGAGACGGCGGCATCTTTTCCCGCTTGACCCTTGAAGTCCGCCGGACGCGATCATAGTGGCACGCATCCTGCAATGCCTCTGGGCATCACGATAGGAGCCCCCATGACCCGCATCGCCCTCGTCGCACTCCTCGCCCTCTCCGCCTGCAAGCAGGAGCAGGACCCTGATTTCACCCCCCGCGCCGTAAACGAGCGCACCGCCGCGCTCGCCGGGGTGGTCGACGGCAACAACGCCTTCGCCCTCGACCTCTTCGCGGCGGTCAACGACCGCCCGGACGAGAACCTGTTCATCTCGCCCTTCTCGGTCTCCTCTGCCCTCGCGATGACCTACGCCGGCGCCAGGACCGAGACCGCGGCCCAGATGGAGAGCGTCCTCCACATCACCTCCCCCGCCGAGGTCTACCACGCGCAGTTCGGCGCCCTCACCAGGGACCTGGACGGCGACCTGGGCCGCC
>JAFGVK010000208.1 GCA_016938035.1 Deltaproteobacteria bacterium
GGCGTCATCCCCCTGGCAGCGGTCCGCGTCATCGCAGACGCCGTCCGCGTCGGTGTCTCCCGCGGCGTCATCCCCCTGGCAGCGGTCTGTGTCATCGCAGACGCCGTCAGCGTCTGTGTCCCCCGAGGCGTCGTCGCCGGCGCAGAGGTCCGCGTCATCGCAGACGCCGTCAGCGTCTGTGTCTCCCGCGGCGTCGTCGCCGGCGCAGCGGTCCGCGTCATCGCAGACGCCGTCCGCGTCTGTGTCTCCCGAGGTGTCGTCGCCGGCGCAGCGGTCTGCGTCGTCGCAGACGCCGTCAGCGTCGGTGTCTCCCGAGGCGTCGTCGCCGGCGCAGCGGTCGTCGGCCTCGCAGACCCCGTCGTCGTCGGTGTCGTCGGGGTTGTCGTAGGGGCAGGTGTCGCAGTCGTCGGGGGTGCCGTCCCCGTCCCCGTCGAGCGCGTCGTCGCCCTCAGGGCAGGTGTCGCACAGGTCCCCGAAGCCGTCGCCGTCGGTGTCGGTCTGGTCGAGACCCGGGTCATCCGGGCAGGTGTCGCAGAGGTCGATCACCCCGTCGCCGTCCCCGTCTGGCTGGGAGCCCGTACCGTCGTGGGAGAGGTCGTCGATGTAGAAGTAGATGCCGTTGTCTACCGTGACGGTCATCCACGCGATGGGGGCGGCATCGGAGAGATAGCCGATGTAGGCCATGGGCCCCGACGCCCAGGAGCGGTGGAACACCTCGCCGGTGGAGAGGGTGACCGTGAAGGTGCCAGGCACCGTGTAGAAGGGCGAGATCTTCAGCCCCACCGCGTGGGTGTCGGGGGGGAGGTGCAGGGCGATCGGCGCGCTGGGGTTTTGGACGAGGTAGGCGTTGTAGTACGAGCCGATCGGGCCGAAGGCGACCCCCCGCAGGCTGAGGCAGTCAAAGCCGACTTGATCGCTGGGGTCGGTCAGCGGGGCGCCGTCGTCGAGGGTGGCGAAGTCGATCAGGGTGGTGGGGCCGGCGGCGGCGAGGAAGGCCGTGGCGTCGGAGTATTCGGTGACGGTGGCGAGCGCGGCGGGGGCGGCGAGCCAGCCACCTGTCGCGAGGAGCAGCAGGAGGGATCGGTACACGTGGACCTCACAGCGAGATGTGAGGGGACGTTAGCACGGAGCACCTGCTTCTCAACACCGAATTCTACCGGTCATCCAATAGAAGGAGCACCGCCTCCAAGGCCAGGATCCCCACCTGGAGCTGCAGGTCCTCCTCCAGCACCGGGAGGCCGTCGAGGGCGACCGCGTCCTCGGCGAAGCTGCGGACCGGGGCGCCGTCGCCATAGGCCCGCACCGCCCCCGCGCGCCGGTGGCGCACCGTGCGCGCCAGGGCTTCCAGGGGCGTCGCGGACTGGAGCAGGTCGGGGGTCAGGCCCCAGGGGTCCCCCGCCCGGTCGAGCGGCCGCCCCGAGGGGAGGGTGACGCTCCCGTTCGTGATCTGGAGCGCGAAGCCCAGCGGGTGAGGCCGGAGGCCCTGGGCCATGCCCTTCCCCCAGGTGTGCTCCCCTACGATCACCGCGCCAGCGCGCTCGCGTAGGGTCCCGGCCAGCACCTCCGCCGCGGAGGCGGTGTCGTGGTCCACCAGCACCACCACCGGCACGCCCTCTAGGAGCTGCCCGGTGAGCGCCTCGTTCCAGGGGACAAGCCCGTCCTCTGGCGGGGGCGGGGCGCCGCGCCCGACCATCTGGAGCAGCGGCCCGCCGGCCACCCAGGCGTCGGCCAGCTCCACCGCGGCGCTCAGGTCACCGCCGCCGTTGCCCCGCAGGTCCAGCAGCACCCCCCGCAGGCCCGGCAGCGCGCCCAGCACCTCGGTCACCTGGACGTCGGTGTCCTCCAGGAAGCTGGGGATCTGCACGTAGAACAGCCCATCCCCCAGATCGTAGCGCCAGGTGTTGTCGGGCCCTCGCTCCAGTCCCTGCACGCGCTCGACCGGGGTGGCCCTGCGGGTGAGCGAGAAGCGCAGCCGCGCTCCTTCGCGGAGGACCGACACGGTGAGGCTGCTACCCGGCGCCCCCTGGACCAGCGCCTCGATCTGCCTGTCGCGATCGGCCTCTTCGCTGCCCGCCACCGCGAAGACCTGGCCCTCGCTCTCCAGCCCGAGCAGGGCGTCACCCCGGTGCAGGCCCGCCTCCCAAGCCGAGGAGCCGAGGGGAGGGGTGTCGACCAGCAGGCTGTCGCCCTGGTGGTAGAGCCGGAGCCCCGCGCCGACCCGCACCCCGGCGTGGTGCTGCTCCCACCCGGTCATGGCCGCGGGCCAGATCGCGAGGGAGTAGGGATCCAGGGCGAACAGGGCGCCCTCGACGGCCTCGCAGGCGGCGACCTGCTCGGGGAAGCCGGCGTCCACCGCCCCGGCGATCAGCGCGTCCACCGTGGCGGCGGAGGGGAGGGGAGCCCCCACCCCAAGCGCCGCGCTCACCCTAGGGTCGGCGGAGAGGCGCCGCAGGCGGTCTGTGGCCCCCGCGAGGAGGGTCGCGGGATCTGGGGGGGCCAGGTACTCCTCGGCCGCCATGGCCAGGGCCGCGCCGGCCATCGCGCGGTCTACGCCAGCGCAGCGCCCGGGACCCTCGCCGCCGGGGAGGTAGCGCCCGAGGGCCGCAGCCTCGCGCGCCTGCCCCGAGTGGAGCCGCCAGCCCTCCCTGTCGGTGGAGAGGGCGAGCTGCGCGTGGACCTCCGCCCTGCAGGCGGGCCCGTCGCAGCGGTCCAGCGCGGTCTGGGCCAGCGCCTCGAAGGGGGCCGGATCGCGCCCCAGGGCCACCGCCAGGGCGAGCCCCGACCCGGTCGCCACCTGGGCCTGGTGGGCGTCGCCCTTGTCGAGGTGGTCCTGGGCCTTCGCCAGGGTCCACCTCCACTCCTCTTCGTTGAGGGTCGCGCGCCTGGCCCTGAGGGCGAGGGCGGTGGCCGCCTGCTCCTGCCAGGGGCCGTAGGCCGCGGCGCGCTCCAGATCCCCCGCGAGCAGGGCGTGGGCCACCTCCCGGTCGGAGGGCGCGCAGGCGACCAGGGCCAGCAGTGGCGCGAGGGTCCGCGCGGCGAGGAGGGCTGTTGCGCCCGGCGGGTGGTGTGGCATGGCGGCTCCGGTCAGGGGAAGCGGGGGGCGCTGTGCCAGGCCCAGGCGTGGCGCACCGCGTCCTCCAGGGTGTAGCGGGCCGACCAGCCCAGCTCCAGGGCCGCGCGGGCGGGGGAGGCCACCAGCGAGGGCGGGTCGCCCTCGCGGCGGGCCTCGGACCTGCGGGCGATGGGGGCGCCGCTCACCGCCTCGGCCACCCGGAGCACCTCCAGCACGCTGGCGCCGGCGCCGGTGCCCAGGTTGAGCGCGCCGCCGCGGTGGCCCGCGGCGAGGGCCTCTAGCGCCAGGGCGTGGGCGCGGGCCAGGTCGTCGACGTGGACGTAGTCACGGACGCAGCTCCCGTCGGGGGTGGGGTAGTCCGCGCCGAACACCCTGAGCGCCCCTCCGTCTGCGGCGGCGCGGAGCGCCAGGGGGATCAGGTGGGTCTCGTGCCGGTGGGCCTCACCGAGGGAGCCGTCCGGGGCGGCGCCTGCGGCGTTGAAGTAGCGGAGGCGGAAGGCGCGCAGGCCCTCTGCGCCCGCGTCCTCGATGAGCTGCTCGGCGGCCAGCTTGGTGCGCCCGTAGGGGTTGACCGGCCGGAGGGCGCTGGACTCGGTGATGGGCGCGTCGCCAGCGTCCCCGTACACCGCCGCCGAGGACGAGAACACCAGCCGCTCGCACCCCGCGCGCCGCATCGCCAGGAGCAGCGACAGGGTGCCGCCCACGTTCACGTCCCAGTAGCGGAGCGGCTGGGTGCTGGACTCCCCCACCAGGGCCAGGGCGGCGAAGTGCATCACCCCGTCGAATCCCCGCTGGAGCACCCGGGTGACCGCGTCGGTGTCGCGCACGTCGAGGTGGTGAAGGGGGCCCTGCGCCGCGGCCCTGTGCCCGGTGGAGAGGTCGTCGAGCACCTCCACCTGGTGTCCGCGCGCGATCAGGTGCCTGCCGCAGTGGGAGCCGACATAGCCGGCGCCGCCGATCAGGAGGAAGCGCATGTTGGTTGACTCCCCTCGCGGGCTTGCCTCAGCCCTGTTAGTTCATGTATTACATGAGATAAATACGTGACGTGTCAAGAATGCCCTGGAGGGCGCCGTGGCTCGAAAGAAGCAGTCTAAGTTCAATCAGGTCGGGGCGCTGGTCGGCAACCGGTGGCGGGAGCTCGCCCTGCTGGTGGTGCTGATGGGGGCGGGCTTCGGCCTGCTCTCCCTGGCGGGCTGGGACGCGCTGGACCCCAACTACTTCCGCCCTGGCGAGGGCGAGGTGCGCAACCCCCTCGGCCCCCTGGGGGCGAGCCTGGGCGAGGGGCTCTACACCCTGCTCGGCTACGGGGCCTGGGCCCTGCTGGTGCCGATGGGGCTGTCCTTCCTGTCGCTGGCCGGCCGCAAGGTGTTCCGGCCCGTGCCGTGGGCGATGTCCCTGGCGCTGTACGGGGCGGGGCTCGGCGGGCTGCACCTGGCGCTGGGGCGGGACATCCACTCGGCGGGCGGCTGGGTGGGAGAGACCGAGGCGGAGGTGCTGCGCGAGGTGGCGGGCACTGGCGGCGCCGCCTTCTTCCTGGGCGCGGTCGCGATCCTCGCGTCCACGGTCCTGTTCCACATCGACTGGTCGCGGGTGGCCCGCTGGGGCATGGATCGGCTGGAGGAGGTGCTGCCCAAGGTGTGGGGGGTGGCCCTGAGCGGCGGGCGCTGGGCGGGCGGGCAGACCGTGGCGGGGGGGGTGAAGCTGGGCAAGCTGGGCGTGAGCTCCTCCAAGGTGGCGGCGGGGGGCTTGGCGCGCGGCGCGGTGAGCGCGGGGCAGGGGGGGATGCAGGCCCTGGGCCTCGGCGGGAGGATGCTGCGCGGGGTGAAGGGTGCTGGGCACAGGATCTGGGCCTCGCTGGTGCGTGACGAGGACGAGGGCTGGGACGACTCCTACATCGGCGACGAGCTCTCGCAGCTCGACGAGGAGGAGCGGGCCTCGCTGGTGGAGGAGGAGATCGACCCCTCCAGCCTGGGCGACGACCGCACGATGGCGGGGTCCCCCGCCGATCTGGTGGAGGTGGAGTGGTTCCCCACCGTGGTCACCGGGCCGGGCTCAGAGGTGCTGGACCTGTTCCCCGACCTGACCCCGAGGCCCTCCCAGGTGGAGGAGGACGAGGCGGTGGAGGCCCGCTGGGAGCCCACCGGGGTCTCTCACCCCGACGCGCTGGTGCCGGACGAGCGCCTCTCGGCCTCGGAGGACGACGAGGACAGGTATGACGAGGACGAGCTCCCCGACGAGGACGAGCTCTCCGACGAGGACGATCGCTACGACGGGGACGAGCTGCCGGAGGAGGACGATCTCTCCGATGAGGACGACCTGCCGGAGGGAGACGAGCGCTCCGACGAGGACGATCGCTACGACGAGGACGATCTGGACGACCCTCTGGACGCCCCGGCCCCCAGGTCGCTCTCGGGGATGGCGGACCCAGAGCTGCCCCCCGAGATCCACGCCGCCCTGGGCAAGGTGGTGGTCCACCACAACCGCTACCTCAACGCCCGCTCGGAGGACCACGGCGAGGCGGTGGCGGAGAAGGACGACTTCCACCTGCCCCCGCTCTCGCTCCTGGCCGAGGTGCCCGAGCAGAAGGTGGGCTACGACGCGGAGGCGCTCCAGGCCCTCGGCGCGGTGCTGGAGGAGAAGCTCCTCACCTTCAAGATCGGGGGCGAGGTGGTCGGGGTGCGCCCCGGCCCGGTGGTCACCATCTTCGAGTTCAAGCCGGCCCCTGGCATCAAGGTGTCCCGGATCGCCAACCTGGAGAACGACCTGGCGATGGCGCTCATGGCCACCAGGGTCCGCATCGTGGCGCCGATCCCGGGCAGGGACGTGGTGGGCATCGAGATCCCGTCGGCGCAGCGCCTCACCATCTACATCCGCGAGGTGCTGGCCTCCAAGGTCTTCCGCGACAACCGGATGGCGCTGCCCTGCGTGCTGGGGAAGGACATCTCCGGGAAGCCCGCTGTGGCCGACCTCGCCAAGATGCCCCACCTGCTGGTGGGCGGCACCACTGGCTCGGGGAAGTCGGTGGGCGTGAACGGGATGCTGCTGTCGATGCTGTTCACCCGCACCCCCGACGAGCTGCGGATGCTCCTCATCGACCCCAAGATGCTCGAGTTCTCGATGTACGAGGGCATCCCCCACCTGCTGCACCCGGTGGTGACCGAGCCCAAGGTGGCGGCGGCGGCGCTGGCGTGGGCGGTGAAGGAGATGGACGACCGCTACCGCCAGCTCGCGCGGGTCGGGGTGCGAAACATCGTCAACTACAACAACCGGATCGACCAGCTGCTCGAGAACTGGGACCCCAAGCAGGCCCGCCGGTTTGCCCCGCCGGACTTCCCCAAGGACGAGGCCCCGCCCCGCCCCGCCAGGATGCCCTACATCGTCATCGTCATCGACGAGCTCGCCGACCTGATGATGGTGGCCCGCAACGAGGTGGAGGAGAGCGTCGCCCGCATCGCCCAGAAGGCCCGCGCCGCGGGGATGCACCTGATCGTCGCCACCCAGCGCCCCTCGGCCAACGTGGTGACCGGCCTGATCAAGGCGAACCTCCCCTCCCGGATCTCCTTCCAGCTCCGCACCAAGCTCGACTCGCGCATCATCCTCGATGACGGCGGGGCAGAGACCCTGCTGGGTAGGGGTGACATGCTCTACCTGTCCACCTCCGGGGCGCTAGAGCGGTGCCACGGGGCCTTCGTGGACGACCCCGAGGTGCAGCGGGTGACCGACTTCCTCCGCGAGCAGCGCGCGCCCCAGTACATCGCGGAGATCCGCGCCACCGACGAGGACGGGCCGGACGTGAGCGAGGAGCGAGACGACAACTACTACCGCGCCCGCGAGGTGGTGCTGGCGGCGGGGAAGGCGTCCACGTCGATGATCCAGCGGCACCTGAAGATCGGCTACAACAAGGCGGCCGAGATCATCGACATGATGGAGGCGGACGGCATTATCGGTCCGGCCGACGGGGCCAGGCCCCGCGAGGTGCTGATGCACCCCTCGCAGGTGTAGTCCCGCCTCCTCGCCCTCTGGCCCCGCCCCGCGCGGGGCTCGTTCTTCCTTGCCGCCGCGCCGTGGGGACACTACAATAGGGTCACAATGACTCCTAAGTGGTTGTGTGAGACCCTAACGCCGAGGTGACCCGTGCTGAACCTGCTCCACACCGATGGATACAAGTTCTCGATGGCGGAGGCCGGCTGGCCCCTGCGCCAGGAGCGGTTTTACTACACCCACCGCCGGGGGGGGCCGCACTATCTTCCCTTCTCGCCCGCTGAGGAGATCGCCAAGCTGCTCCCGCGGGACGCCTGCGCCGACGCGGGGCGCGAATTCCTCCGCCAGAGCCGCTACGCGATGGGGGGCGCCTTCTGGGAGGCGATGAAGGGCGCGGTGCAGGTGGACGGCCTGCCGCGCGGCGCGTGGTTCTTCGATCGGGAGCCGGTGTTCAGCGTCAGCGGGCCCAGCGCGATGGTCTCGTGGCTGGAGCCCCTCACCCTCCAGCTCCACTATCGCGTCCAGGTCGCCACGCAGGCGCTGCTCCACCCCGAGCGGCTGGACAAGGTGGTGGGCCACGTCACCTGCGACGCCCAGCGCGACCTGGTGCTAGAGACCCTCGACGCCTTGCGGGTGCAGGCCCCCCCGATCCTGGTGGAGCCAGAGGCCTATTACGACGAGGTGCGGGCCCGCGTCGCCGCCCTGGTGGGGGCGGTAGAGGACCCCAAGCGCCTCTTCGAGGTGGGGATGCGCGCCGCCACCTGCCTGGACCAGCACCGCATCGCCCTGCAGGCCTGCAAGGACGCCGGGGTGATGGCCACCTCCAACGTCGCCCTGGCGCGCGAGCTGGGGATGCGCCCAGTGGGGACCATGGGCCACGAGCACCTGCAGCGCTATGGCAACGACCGCGACGCCTTCCGCGCCATGCGCGACCGCTACCCCGGCCCCTCCAGCTTCCTGCTGGACACCTTCGACACGGTGCGCTCGGGCATCCCCGCCGCCTTTGACCTGATCGCGGAGGGGCCGGACCGCCGCGACGCGGTGCGCTTCGACAGCGGCGACAAGCGCTCCCAGTACCTGATCGCCACCTCCTTGGCCCAGGGCAGGGGCATCCGACCCCGCTTCGTGCTGGAGGACGGCTTCGACCTGCCCCAGACCCTGGCCTTTGAGGACCTGCGCCGGCTGATGGGGGTGCGCCCAGAGGACCAGGCCTACGGCTATGGCGGCCATATCGTGCAATTTTCCAAGGACCCCCTCTCGCGTGACCGGGTGGCGGCGGTCTACAAGCTCACGCAGTCCGGGCCGTGGGCGACGATGAAGTTCGGGGATGAGCCTGGCGCGGGCAAGGAGTCGATCCCCGGCGCGCCGGTGCTGTACCGCCCCTACCTGGGCTCCGCCAGCCACCACGGTCCCACGGGGATCGTGGCCCAGGAGGGCGAGGAGGCGCCGGAGGACGCGGTGCGCCTGACCGGGGCGGAGCAGCTCCCGCTCGCGGCGCGCTTCTCTGCCGCCGAGGTGCGGGACTTCCCCCGCCACAAGCGCCCCGCCTACTCCCCCGCGACCCTCGAGCTGGTGAAGCAGCAGTACGCCGCCCGCGATCGGGCGATCCGGGAGGTGTGAGGTGCCGGTCCTACGCGTTGAAGCTCTCATCGACGAGCGGGTCGCGGCGCTCCGGGCCTTCCACCGGGCGGTGGGGACCCAGCGGGCGGAGCTGGACATCTCGGGGGGGATCGACTCGGCGGTGATGCTGGGCCTGCTGGCCAGGGCGCTGGGCCCGGCCGCGATCACCGCGGTCTACCAGGGCATCCACTCCTCCCAGGCCTCGCGCGACAGGGCCAGGGAGGCAGCCGCCGCCTTCGGCGTGCCGCTGATCGAGGTGGACCTGAGCGCGGTCTTTGACGCGCTGGTGCGCGAGATGCGGGCCGGAATGGGCGCGGTGGGGTTGGACCTGGGGGCGGTGGAGGCTCGCTGCGCGGCCGACCCCACGGTGCTCGGCTCGCTCCGATCCTGCCTGCGGGCCCCTGTGGGGCGGGGCTTCAACCGGCTGGCGGGGGGCGGCGTCCGCCACGGCACGGGCAACGAGTGCGAGGACCGCTGGCTGCGCTTCTACCAGAAGGGCGGCGACGGTGAGGTAGACACCAACCCCATCGCGATGCTCAGCAAGGGCGAGGTCTACCAGCTCGCGCGGGCGCTGGGGGTGCCGCGATCGATCCTCACCGCGGCGCCGACCCCCGACCTGTGGGCGGCCGGCGAGGCCCACTCGGACGAGGCGGAGATCGACGCCTACCTGGGCCTGGGCGCCGGGGCGCTGGGCTACCGCTACTACGCGCGGGTGGACCCCGACACCGGCGCCTACCTCCAGCCGGGGCTGATCGAGCGGGTCGCCCGCCTGATCGACGATCACCCGCTGGGGAGCACCCTGTTCGCCGCTGATCCGCCTGAGGCCCTGCTGGACGCGGCCCCTGCCCACCCGGCGATGGCGGGGCTTGAGGCGGACCTCGTCCGCGCCCTGCTGCGGGCCGCGCGGCGGGCCGAGCGCCTCACCCGCCACAAGCTCAACCCCAACCTGCCCGCCCTGGGCCGGCGCGCTGATCTGCTGCAGGCGGGGATCCTGACCGACACCCTGCCGCTGGGGGGCGAGGCGCTGCTGCTGGTGGACCTGCAGCCGGACTTCTGCCCCGGCGGTGCGCTCGCGGTGCCCGAGGGGGACCAGGTGATCGCGGTGGCGAACCGCCTCGCCGAGGGCGCCCCGCGGGTGGTGGCGACGCAGGACTGGCACCCGCCGGGCCACAGCTCCTTCGCGGCGCAGGGGGGGCCCTGGCCCGACCACTGCGTGCAGGGCACCCCAGGGGCGCAGCTCCACCCGGGGCTGACCACGCGCCCCGAGGTGGTGATCCAGAAGGGCGCGGCGCACGGGGCGGACTCCTACTCGGGCTTCGCCGATGAGGACGGCGGCGACACCGGCCTGGACGCCTGGCTGCGGGGCAGGGGGGTGGAGCGGCTGGTGGTGCTGGGGCTGGCCACCGACTACTGCGTCCGCGCCACGGTGATCGACGCCCTGGCGCGGGGCTATGCGGTGCGGGTGGTCACGGACGGCTGCCGCGGGGTGGACGCGGTCCCCGGCGACAGCGCGCGGGCCCTGGCGGAGCTGGGTGCGGCGGGGGCGGAGCTGGTGCGCTCTGACGCTGTGAGGTGGGCGTGAGGCACGTCAGCGCACCGTCAGGGGGCCGTCAGGGGCCCGTCAGGCCGGGCGGGGCCCCGCTGGGGGCTGACGGCGCTGTGAGGCCGCTGTGAGCGCCGTCAGCGTGGGGCCATTCCCCCGCCCGGCGGTGGCGGTGGACCTGGTGATCCTGACGGTGGTGGACACCGATCTGAAGGTGCTGCTCATCACTCGGGGGCTCCCCCCACAGGAGCGCTCCTGGGCCCTGCCCGGCGGCTTCGTCCGGGTGGGCGAGGGGGGCACAGGGGGCGAGAGCCTGGAGGCCGCCGCCGCGCGCGAGCTCGCCGAGGAGACCGGCCTGGGGGAGGGGGCTGTGTTCCTGGAGCAGCTCTACACCTACGGGGCGCCGGACCGCGACCCCAGGGGGCGGGTGATCTCCGTGGCCTGGTACGCCCTGGTGCCCTCGGACCGGGTGACGCAGGTGGTGGCGGGGAGCGACGCGGCGGCGGCTCGGTGGTTCTCGCTGGGGGGCGGGTCGCTCCCGCCCCTGGCCTTCGATCACGCGCAGATCCTGGGGGACGCGGTGCGGCGGGTGCAGGGGAAGATCGACTACGCCCCGGTGGCCTTCCGCCTGGTGCCCGAGCAGTTCACCGTGCCCGAGCTGCGGGCGGTGTACGAGGCGGTGAAGGGCACCGACTACGACGCGGCCAACTTCCGGCGCCGCTTCCGCAGGATGGTCGAGGACGGGCTGATCGTGCCCGCGCCCGGCAAGCGCCCGGCGGAGGTGGGCCGGCCGGCGAGGGTGTGGCGGTGGGCTGAGGGCTAGGAGCGGCGCCCTCCGACAGGATCGAGCGGCCCCCCCCCTGCCGCAAGGGCGGCGCGGTCGGTCCGTGCGGCGGCCCCCGTTCGGCGGATCCGTCAGCCGGTCCAGGCGCTGTCGTCAGCCACCGCAGGAGGCCCTCGGAAGATCCTGTCGGCGGAGGCCAACCCCGCAGGAGGCTGGCTGACCTCTCGTCCAGACCGTCAGCCAGCGCGAGGCTCGGTGACGCGGCGGTCCCAGGCTGGAGGAGCACGTCCGCCTGCCTGGTGGAGAGCGCCCGCGGGTGAGGGGCGCTCCGCCGCCGTGGGGCGCCGCCGAGCCCTGGGGGGGCGCCTCACCTCCTCCGATCTGCGGGGCGGCGCGCGGATCGTGGCCAGGGGGGGGGGGGGGGGGGCCCCCCCGCCCCCCCCCGGTGGGGGGGGGGCCCGGGGGGGGGGGGGGGGGGGGGGGGGGGGGCAAATGCCCAAGCCGGCTCTCGAGCACGATGACGCGATGCGCTAGCTGAGGCCCGACCAGATCCGCAA
>JAFGVK010000209.1 GCA_016938035.1 Deltaproteobacteria bacterium
GCCCACGTGGGTGTAGCGGTTCCAGATGACGGAATTCCGCCACGGGTCGGTGTACACCTCGGCGCTGCTGTTCATGTTCGGGTAGGAGGACATCCGCATCAGCAGCTCTGGATAGTCGAGCACCGATCTGGGGTCCCAAACGATGTAGGGGACAAAGCCCTGAAGGAACTGATAGCGCAAGCGGTGGTCCGAGTCGCGCAGGAAGCCCACCGTACCGAACTGAGCGCCCTGCGGGCTGGCCCCCATGATGAGGATCTGCTGCTTCGGGGCATTGTAGCTGATAGCGTAGGACTGCGGGTCGTGCTCCAGCCGCGCGCTCCACGGCTGCAGCTCGGGGAAGGCGGCGAGATAGTTCGCGGTGCTGTTGGGGTACCGAGCCGCGGTCGCCATGGTAGACCAGTCCCGCAGGTAGATCACCTTCGTGGCCGAGGCCAGCGCACACTCCGCAGGGTTGGACAGAGGGAAGAGGAGGGAGCGCGTAGCGACGCCCGGCGGGAAGCCGTCCACCGCGTTCAGGGGAGACAGGTGCGCCGAGTCCCCCTGAACGAGCAGCTGAGAGCCGGCGAGCTGATGGGCGAGGTCCAGGGTCCCGGGGTCGGCACACAGGTGCCAGCTAGCGTCGATGACAAGCTCGCCCACCGGGGCGGCTGGAGGCACGAGCTCCCGCCCTGGCAGCAGCGCCCCGTGACCGTCCACCGCGAGGCTTCCGTGCCGCACTGGTTCAAGAGAAGTGGGGGGGGGAAGCTAGACTATCGATGGAAAGCAGCGCTAGCAGCAACATCTGGGCCCTCCGTGGCCGTGGGGTGGACAGCGCACACTATGACAGCAGCGCACAGGGAGTGTCAAGCGCGCTCGTCGAGCCACAGGCGCACCCCGGCCGGGGCTCACCCCAGCATCTTGAGCGCCGATCAGGTGAGGGCCCACCGCGCCACAAGCGATCCCTCTCACAGACCCGGCCGGAAAGGCATGCGGAGCGGTGTTGTCATCGCCGTCGCCATGGAACGCGTCGCGCTCGATACGCACATCATCACGTTCGGCATCGGTGACCTTCCTGCCCTTGAGCTGCTCGGCCTTGTCGATTTCACGACGAAGCTCCAGTCCTTTGGACGTGGTGGTGCTCCCGATCCGCTGGACGCTGGTCTCGAAGGACACGAGGGCTACTCCTCGCCAGTTCAAGCGGATGAAGCCGAACATCCGGCGCTCGATCCTCTTCCACTTGCTCGTCGCCGGAGGGAGGTGGGCCACCGTGATCGCCAGCCCGAGGCGATCGGCCAGCCGCTGAAGCTCGAGCCTCCTGAGCCGACCGCGGTAGGCGTCGCTACCTCCGCACTCCCCACCGATGAGCGGGCTCGTCGCACCCGGGTTCATGAGGCACCCCATGTGCTGCACCAACGCCCGATCGTGGCGGCCGAGCGCGCGGCGGTGTCGCCCGATACCTCGAGCCTCACCCAGCCGGTGTCCCTCGTGAGGTCGTAGACACCCTAGGGAACCGCCTTTGGCGCGCCGTTCGGGAGGTCGTGCTCCATCACGCGGGGGGTGTCACATGGGGAGGCCACTCGCCACCCCGCTCCCTCTTCTTGGTGTCCACGGACGTCACCGGTTGGCCGGCGTCCCGGAATTGCTGGGTCAGCGCGTGGATGTGCTGGAGCTGCGCGTCCCGAACCTCGTGCCTCGATCCAGCGAGGCTCTCGCGGGATTTCTGCATGGTGAAGCCCATCTCTCGGAGGAGGCGGAGCACGGTGTCCGCCCTGACCGGGTGGCCCGCCGCCGTCAGCTCCTCAGCCAGCTGCGCGCCTCGACGGGTGAAGCAGCGGACGCATCGGGTCGCCATGCGTGGACGACTCCACCAGCTTCGCGAGCGCTGGCCCCTGGCCGGGGGCCTGGTCGGTGAGCCGCTTCGGTCGGGTCACGCGGCGCACTCAGGTCGCCTGATGATCAGGCGGTGGCCCCTCGCCCAAGATCCCCCTGCACGGGTGATTTGGTGGATCGGGCATGAGTGGGTACAATGAGCCCTCTCTGGAGGCGCTATGCCCGAGCCAGTCGACGAGGTGCTGATCGCCCTGCGCCGCATCACCCGTGCCATCGATCTCCACTCCCGCCGGCTCATCGCGCTCCACGGCCTCACCGTCCCGCAGGTGCTGGTGCTCAAGCAGCTCGCTGAGGTGGGGCCCCTGCCGGTGGGGACCCTCTCCCGCCTGGTGCGCCTCTCCTCCGCCACCGTGTCAGCGATGCTGCGGAGGCTCACCTCCCGCGACCTCGTCGCGCAGGTACGCAGCGAGGAGGACCGCCGAGTGGTCCTGGTGGAGATCACCGAGGCGGGCAGGGACGCGATCGCCTCGGCGCCCAGCCTGCTGCAGGAGGACTTCATCGAGGCCTTCAGCGCCCTCTCCTCCTGGGAGCAGCACGGGCTGATCTCGGGCCTCCAGCGCATCGCCTCGATGATGGACGCCGACAATCTCGACGCGGCCCCGTTCCTGACCCCCGGCGCCACCATGGATCCGGGCTCCGAGCAGGGGTAGGGTCGCTGAGGGTCCGATGTCGACCCGCCCTCTGCTCGTCGGTTCCCGTCCCTCCGCGGTGGGGATGGGGTCGGGCTCCCAGGGAGCGCCCCCCCCTCCACGGGCAGGGAGGCCCGTCAGCGCCACGCCCCCCAACAACGGGCCATGATCATCGTCTGGCCCAAGGTCTGAGCCACTCGTAGAAGGTCCCACCGCTGCGCGGCCTCTCCAAAAACGATGGTTCGTCCGTAGCACATTGCGACGAACATCGCCGTTCTCCCGTGGCGCCGCCGGCCTTGCCACGCGCAGAGGGGGTTCTTACGCGTGGCTCTGGTCTGCTCACCGCTTGCCGTGCTGCCAGAGGGAGAGGGGGCTGCCCGCGCGCTGAGACCCTAATACCGACGGCCTTGTGGCCGCCGCCAAGGGGGCTTCGCCCTCCTTCGTCTCCCCGTTGGGGTCGGGGACTGCGTCCCCCTGGGGGCCTGCCGCCCCCCCTGCGCGATCGGGCGCTCCCCCCGTGCCCGAAGCCCCCCCGCATGACCCGCTGGGGCGAGACGATGATCAAGGTCCAACAATAACCGGTGGCCGCGATCGCCCAGCGCCCTCCTCTCGCCCATGCGCCCCCGCGATCCTCCAGATACACTCTGCCCATCAACGCGGGGTCCTCCCATGACAGCAGCGCGCTCCCTCCAGGCCTTCCTCCTCCTCCAAGGGCTCACCGGCGCCTCGGTGGCGGCAGCTCAGACGGTGGTCTACCAGGAGATCCTCAACGGCGGGGTGGCGGTGGATGGCAACGGCGTCTCCACCCCCTACAACGGCAGCGGCACCTGGTACAGCGCCGAGCGCCCCTACGACATCGCCCTCCCCAGCACCGCCACCGTCACCGAGGTGCTCGCGATCGTGATGTCCAAGGCGAGCGGCTTCTACGGCGATCCCGCAGGCAAGGTCGCCATCAACGGGCGCGCCCTCACCGGCGCCACCCTCGTCGACTCCGGCGCCTTCACCAAGGTCTACCGCCTGGACCCGATCACTTGGGGCATCACCGCCTCCGGCAGCTACAGCTATCAGGAGACCGGCAGCGCCGACAGCGGCTACCAGAGCGGCAGCGGCGTAGGCGGCACCACCCTCGTCGTGCTGTACGAGGACACCACCCTCAACACCCCCCGCCAGGTGACGGTGGCGGTGGACGACGTGGGCGGCACCGATCACACCGATCTCACCGGGCTGGTGAGTGACAGCGGCGCCAGCACCGCGGTGCTCTCGGTGGGGATGATCTGGGAGTGCTCCGACGAGCAGAAGGACAGGATCTCTGCGGATGGACTGCTCCTGAGCGCCGTGGCCGGCGGGCGCGACGACGGGAAGGTCTTCAACACCAGCTGCGGCGCCCAGGACTGGAACAGCCTCTACACCCAGGGCTCCTTTGGCTACGACGACACCGACAGCGCGGTGGGCGCGGACGGGGACGACCCCTACCTCGAGCCAGGTGGCGCCACCACCAGCAACTCACGCCGCTCAGACGAGGTGTGGGAGGTTCCCTACAGCGACGCAGGCACCATGCGGATCGACTTCCGCGACCCCTACAGCAATTCCTGGCTCACCTCGATGATCCTGGTGATGGACCTGCAAGACACAGACCGCGACGGGGTCTACGACGGGGAGGACGACTGCCCCGACGCCTGGGACCCCGGCCAGGAGGATCTCGACCTCGACGGGCTGGGCGACGCCTGCGATGACGACGCCGACGGCGACGGCTTCGACGCCACCGCCGCGGGGGGTCTCGACTGCGACGACACGGACGACGCGGTCCACCCAGACGCCGCGGAGGTCTGGTACGACGGCGTGGACCAGGACTGCTCGGGCGGCTCCGACTACGATCAGGACGGTGACGGCTTCGACGCCGAGGCCTACGGCGGCGACGACTGCCTCGACACCGACACCGACGCCTCGCCGGTGGGGGTGGAGGTCTGGTACGATGGGATCGACCAGGACTGCTCAGGCGGCTCTGACTACGATCAGGACGGCGATGGGCACGACACCACCGCCCACGGCGGAGACGACTGCGACGACCTGGCGCCCACCGTCTACACTGGCGCCCCCGAGCTCCCGGTCGATGGGATCGACGAGAACTGCGACGGCAACGAGGCCTGCTACCGGGACGACGACGGCGACGGCTACGGCACCTCGACCCTCCGCTTGTCCTACGATCTGAGCTGCACCCTGCCCGGCAAGTCCCCCTACAACACCGACTGCGACCCCGCCAGGGCCGAGGTCTACCCCGGGGCGCCGGAGGTCTGCGACGGCCTGGACGACGACTGCGACGGCTCGGTGCCCTCCGGGGAGCTGGACGGAGACGGCGACGGCTACGTGACCTGCGACGCGGACCCCGCCGCCTTCCCTGGCGGACCGATCCTCGGGGGAGCCGACTGTGACGACGGAGACAGCCAGACCTTCCCCGGAGCGGCCCCCCTCGACAGCGCGGACGCCTGCCTCACCGACGCCGACGGGGACGACTGGGGCGACGAGGGCCGCGGCGGCACCGACTGCGACGACGACGACGCGGCGGTGTATCCCGGCGCCGAGGAGGTCTGGTACGACGGGATCGATCAGGACTGCCTCGGCAATTCCGACTACGACGCGGACGCCGACGGGTACGACAGCGACGCCTTCGGCGGGGACGACTGCGACGACGACGACCCCGCAGCCTTCCTCGGGGCCGAGGACCCCTGGTACGACGGGAAGGATCAGGACTGCCTCGGCAATTCCGACTACGACGCGGACGCCGATGGGTACGACAGCGACGCCTTCGGCGGGGACGACTGCGATGACGGCGACGCCTCGGTCCAACCGGGGGCGCCGGACGCTTGGTATGACGGGCTGGACCAGGACTGCGCCGGCGACTCCGACTTCGACGCAGACGGCGACGGGCACGACAGCGACGCCTTCGGCGGGGACGACTGCGACGACGACGACCCCGGCGTGAACCCCCTCGCGGCGGAGGTGGACCTCGACGGGGTGGACCAGGACTGCGACGGGGTGGACGGGGGGGTGGACACGGACGGCGACGGGCTCACCGACGCCGACGAGCTGCACCTGTATGGCACCGACCCCACCCTCGCAGACACCGATGGCGACGGGCTGACGGACGGGGACGAGGTGATCACCCACGGCACCGACCCCCTGGACCCCGACGGGGACGCCGACGGCCTGCGGGACGGGGAGGAGCTCGCCCTCGGCACCGACCCAGCCGACGAGGACACCGACGGAGACGGCCTCACCGACGGAGACGAGGTGCTCCACCTCGGCACGGACCCCCTCCGGCAGGACACGGACAGCGACGGGCTCGACGACGGGGAGGAGCTCGCCCTCGGCACCGACCCAGCCGACGAGGACACCGACCAGGACGGCCTGTCGGACGGCGAGGAGGTGCTGGCGATCGGCAGCGACCCCCTCGACGAGGACACCGATGAGGATGGCCTCACCGACGGGGTGGAGCTCGAGCTGGGGACCAGCCCGATCCTCGCCGACACCGACGCCGACGGACTCACCGACTCGGATGAGGTGAAGGTCTACCACACCGACCCCCTGCTCCCCGACACGGACGCCGACGGCCTCACCGACGGAGACGAGGTGGCGGGCCACGGCACAGACCCTCTCCGCGCCGACACCGACGCCGACGGGCTGGCGGACCCGGAGGAGCTGCGCCTCGGCACAGACCCCACCGACGGGGACACCGACGCGGACGGACTCACCGACGGAGCGGAGGTGATCACCCACGCCACCGACCCCCTCAACCCAGACACCGACGGCGGCGGCACCCCGGACGGGGTCGAGGTGCTGGTGCGCGGAACGGACCCCCTGGACCCCAGCGACGACGGCCAGGCGGGGGATGACCTGGACGCCGACGGGCTCACCGACGCCGAGGAGGCCGCGCGCGGCACCGATCCACTCAACCCGGACACCGACGGCGACGGGCTGCAGGACGGGGAGGAGGTCTACACCTGGCACACCGACCCCCTGCGCGCCGACTCGGACGCCGACGGGCTCACGGACCCCGAGGAGCTGGCGCTGGGCACCGATCCCCAGGACGCCGACACCGACGATGACGCGCTGACAGACGGGCAAGAGGTGCGCGTCTACCTCAGCGACCCGCTCAGCGCCGACACCGACGAGGATGGCCTCGACGACGGGGCCGAGCTCCTCACCTGGGGCACCGACCCCCGCGACGCGGACACGGACGCGGACGGCCTGACCGACGGGGACGAGGCGCTGGTGCGGGACACGGACCCCCTCACCTCCGACACCGACGGCGACGGCCTGACGGACGGACAGGAGGCGCTGACCTGGGAGACCGATCCCCTCCGCGCAGACACCGACGGCGGCGGGGTGTGGGACGGGCTGGAGGTCGCCCGGGGCACAGCCCCCCTCGACCCCACCGATGACCTGGGCGACACCACCGACAGCGACGGCGATGGCCTCTCGGACGAGGAGGAGGTCTTCCTCGGCACAGACCCCACCGACGCCGACACCGATGGTGACGGCCTCGGAGACGACGAGGAGCTCGACCTGGGCACAGACCCCACCGACGGGGACACCGACGGAGACGGTCTCGGAGACGGCGAGGAGCTCGACCTGGGCACAGACCCCGGGGTGGTGGACACGGACGGCGACGGGCTGCCCGATGGGCGGGAGGTGGACGAGACCGGCTCGGACCCCCTGCTCCCCGACACCGACGGAGACGGCCTCGGAGACGGCGAGGAGCTCCTGCTGTGGGGCACGGACCTGCTAGACCCCGACCCTGACGGTGACCTGCTCGACGACGGCACCGAGGTGCGGGTCACGGGCACCGACCCGTTCAACCCCGACACCGACGGCGGTGGCCGGCCCGACGGCGCCGAGGTGCTCGAGGACGGGACCGACCCGCTCGACCCCTCCGATGACCTCCAAGACACCGATGGTGACGGGCTGACGGACCCCCGGGAGCTGGCGCTGGGCACCGACCCCAGCCGCCCCGATACGGACGGCGACGGCCTTAGCGACGGGGACGAGGTGCTGCTCACCGGCACCGATCCCCTCAGTCTCGACACCGACACCGACGGTCTGGACGACGGGGACGAGGTTGACAGGGGCACGGACCCCCTCAACCCAGACTCCGACGCCGACAGCCTGACGGACGCAGACGAGGTCGACAGGGGCACGGACCCGCTCAACCCCGACTCCGACGCCGACAGCCTGACGGACGCAGACGAGGTCGACAGGGGCACAGACCCCCTCAACCCCGACTCCGACGCC
>JAFGVK010000210.1 GCA_016938035.1 Deltaproteobacteria bacterium
GCACGAAACCGTCGGGTCGAGTTCCACATCCTCGAGCAGGACGGACAGAACGTGCGCGACGACGCCTGGGACCAGTAGGTCCACCCCCCCCGCGCGCCCCACCACGGCGCTGGTCCCTGTGGAGAGATGATGCCCGGCCCCATCCACAGCATCTTGATCGTAGACGACTCCACCATCGTCCG
This sequence comes from Deltaproteobacteria bacterium, assembly GCA_016938035.1. Lineage (GTDB taxonomy): Bacteria > Myxococcota_A > UBA796 > UBA796 > JAFGVK01. The sequence continues at coordinate 183 of JAFGVK010000210.1, forward strand.
GCGGGTCATGCGCCGGCAGCTGGAGGCCCTCGGGGACTTCGCCCTCTACGAGGCGGTCAACGGCGCAGAGGGCGTGGCGCTCTATATGGAGCACCGTCCGGACCTAGTCTTCCTGGACCTGACCATGCCGGTGATGGGCGGGGAGGAGGCCCTGGCCCTCATCCGCGCCCACGACCCCACCGCGCTGGTGGTGGTCGCCACCGCAGACGTGCAGCGGGGCTCTAGGGAGCGCGTAGAGGCGGCGGGCGCGTGGAGGATGCTCCCCAAGCCCATCCACGCGGACGTGCTCTCCACCACCTTGGCCTCGGCGTACGCCCTGCTGGGGGGCTGATGACTCCTCCCCAGCTGTCCGCCGAGGAGCTAGAGCTGCTCCACGAGCTGATCAACATCGCCTTCGGGCGGGCGGTGGCAGACCTGCAGCACCTGATCGACATCTTCGTGGTGCTGCGCCCTCCAGAGGCCGACCTGTTCGACGCCCACAGGGTCCGCGCCCTGCTGGAGGAGCACATCGCCCGCTTTGGCGACACCGCCTTCATCGAGCAGCCCTTCTACGGCGACTTCCGGGGAAAGGGCCTGCTGGTGCTCCCCGGAGGCGCTGGCCGGGACCTGATCTCCATCCTCGACCCCGAGTACGACGGGACCGCGCCCTCCAAGGTCCTTGAGGAGGAGACCCTGCTGGAGGTGGGGAACATCCTCATCGGCGCCTGCATCGGCCAGCTCTCGGAGCTGCTCGACACCCACTCCACCTACGCTCCCCCCAGGGTGATCCACCTCACCCCCGAGGAGGGGATCCGCGAGGAGGACCTGTTCACCAACGGGAGCTTCTCGCTGGTGCTGCGCACCTCGTTCGAGTTCGAGCACCGCAACGTCGAGGGCTTCCTCCTGCTGATCTCAGAGTCCACTACCTTCACCTGGCTCCGAGAGGCCCTGGCCCTGGCGCTGGAGCGGCTGTTCGGATGAACGGCTCGATGCCGCCGCGATCCCTGGGCACACGTGAGGTGTGCGCATGAGCTGGGCCCAGGTGGTCGACGTGGTCGACATGGGGCTGCTGGTGGTTGACCTGGACCAGCGGGTCACCGAGTGGAACCAGTGGATGGCGAGGCACTCGGGGCTGAGCCGCGACGAGGTGCTGGGCAAGCCCCTCGGAGAGATCTTCACCGACCTGCAGGACCGGCGCTTCCAGCGCAAGGCGCGGCTGGTGCTGAACCTGGGGCACTACGCCTTCTTCTCCCAGAAGCTCCACGGGGGGCTGCTCCCGTTCCGCCCGGTGTCCTCGCTCGACATCCCCTTCGATCGGATGCAGCAGTCCTGCACCATGGGGCCCCTGAGGGGCGACGACGGGCGCATCATCGGAGCGTTCCTCTCTGTTACCGACGTGACCGAGACCGCCGCCTTCGAGCGCCGCCTCCGAGAGCTCACGACCCGCGATCCCCTCACCGGCGTCGCCAACCGGCGCCTGCTCTACGAGCGCGCGGACCTGGAGCTCACCCGCCACCGGCGCTACACCCGCCCTATCTCCCTCTGCATGATCGACATCGACCACTTCAAGCGGGTCAACGACACCTACGGGCACGCGTGCGGAGATCTGGTGCTCCAGGAGGTGGCGAGGCAGATCGGGCTGGCGCTGCGCGAGACCGATCTGGTGGCGCGCTTCGGGGGCGAGGAGTTCGCGTGCCTCCTCCCGGAGTCCGATCTAGCCACCGCCACCGCGATCGCGGAGCGCATCCGCGTCGCGATCGCCGCCACCAGGGTCCCCTGCATGGAGCTGGGCGGGAGGGTCACCATCTCGATCGGGGTGGCCACCTTTGATCAGGGCTGCACCGCCCTCGACGTGCTGCTCGCGCGGGCGGACCAGGCCCTCTACCAGGCCAAGGCCGAGGGGAGGAACCGGGTGATCAGCTCCCACGCCACAAGCTGCGGCTGAGACCCGGCGGCACGGCGACGATGAGGGCACACGGAGGGGGCGCACGCCGCTATCATCCGGTCAGGAGCTCACCATGACCCCGATCCTCCTCACGCTCGCGCTCAGCGCACTGAGCGCTGACTACTACGTCGCGACCGACCCCTCTGACTGTGGCCAGGCCGCGGCCCTGGCCGACACCGCGAGCGCCTTCGCCGCGGCGCAGAGCGGCGACACCATCTGGGTCGGGCCGGGGGTGTGGCCGACAGCCAGCATCGTCCTCAGCCAGTCCGGCCTCACCGTGACCAGCTGTGACCCGTCGGACCCCGCGGTGCTGGAGGGGCCGGCCTTCGGGCACCTGCTGACCGTCGACCACGACCTCGAGATCACCCTCGACACCCTGGTGCTCACCACCCCCGCCCGCGCCATCTTCATGATGAGCGGCGCCTCGCTGGTGATGCGAGACGTGGACGTCACAGGCCTCGGCAGCCCCACCCTCTACCAGGGGCGGGCGGTGTCCGTGGGAGGCGCCGACCTCACCGTCGAGGGCGGCGTGTGGCGAGACCTTGTGCTCACCACCGCGGGCCAATCCAACTACGTCTACGGCGGCGCCATCGCCGCGACGAGCGGCGCCCACGTCTCGCTCACCGATCTCACCCTGGAGGGCGCGGCGGCGCTCCAGGGGGGCGCGATCTACCTGAGCGGCACCTCGGCCCTTCCGAGCACCCTGGAGGCGGACGGGCTGGTCATCCGCGACGCCAGGAGCACCCACAACACGCAGCTCCTCTCCCCCGATGGGGGCGCCATCGCCCTGATGGGGGTGGTCTCGGCCGCGATCCGCAATTCCACCTTCGAGGACAACCACGCCGCGGGCATGGGGGGCGCCATCGCGATGAACGGCTCGGGCACCCTGAGCCTGAGCGACTGCACCTTCGACGGCAACAGCGCCACAGACAGCGGCGGGCAGCTCGCGGTGCTCGGCTCCACCGCCACGCTCTCCCTAGAGGGCGGTGCGCTGCTGAACGGAGAGACCGGGCAGGTAGGCGCGGGCCTGTACCTCACCAAGGCGGGGCTCACGATCACCGGGACCCGCTTCGAGGGCAACCGGCTGATCGGCTCCATGGAGCGAGGCGGGGCGCTGCACCTCGATCAGCCCGCTGGCACCGCGATCCTAGAGGATCTCCGCCTGGTGGACAACCAGGCCCCCTACGGCGCCGCGATCTACTACATGGGCGACCACACGGCGACCAGCGGGGGGCTGCGCGTCCGAGACAGCGTCTTTCAGGGCAACAGCGGAGTCTCTGATCCCGCGCTCTCGGTGCTCAACGCCTGGGAGCTAGAGGTGGCGCGCAACAGGGTCTGCGACAACCGCGGGGATGCGGTGGCCTACTTGACCCTCACCGGGGGCACCACCGCGGTCACCAACAACCTGTACCTCCGCAACGAGGGGCCGCTCCACCTCTGGAACGTCGGCCACGGCTCCGCAGCGCTGAACTACAACGCCTTCCTCGCCCAGGACGGCGACGCCCTGGTGCTCGACACCTGGCAGTACAACCTCCGAGGCGCCCTGTTCGCGTGGTCCCTGGGACAGGGGCTGGTGCTGCAGGACGCGGTGGCCTCGGACCTGAGCTGGTCTGGTGAGTCGGTGTGGATCGACGACGGGCCCTACGTCCCCTACGGCAGGTACCCCCCTGACGACGATCCGCTCATCTACCAGGACCCGGAGACCATGCCCTGCGACTGGTACACCGTGCTGGAGGGAGGGCCGCTGGTGGGCACCCTCGACCCCCTGACCTACGGCTGGCACGACCTCAACCTGGACAGCACCTGGCCCCACGCGGGCGTGAGCGGGGGCCCCTCTGCGCCGCCCCGCCTGTGGGAGGACCGCGACGGGGACGAGATCCCCATGATCTACGACTGCGACGACGCCGACGCCTCGATCTCTCCCGCCCAGCCCGAGCTGTGGTACGACGGGATCGATCAGCGCTGTGACCACGGCAGCGACTGGGATCAGGACGGGGACGGCGTAGACCTGGGCGAGGACTGCGACGACGAGGACCCCCTCGCGCGCCCAGGGGCAACGGAGCGCTGCAACCTCAGGGATGACAATTGCGACGGCCAGACCGACGAGGACGACGCCTGCGCCTGTGCGCCCCTGGGGGACTTCGCCGGCCACCCCTACACCCTGTGCGCCGGGCCCCTCCCCTGGGACCAGGCCCAGCTCACCTGCGCGGCGAGAGGGCAGCACCTGGTGGTGATCACCGACGCGGACGAGGACGCCTGGCTCACCTCCTGGGTGGGCGACAACGTGGAGACCTGGATCGGGTACTCGGACGCGACCGCGGAGGGAGACTGGCGCTGGGTGAGCGCTCCCGGCGGCGCCTTCGAGGGGTGGTCGGACTCCGAACCCAACAACTCCGACGACAGCGAGGACTGCGCCGCGCTCTGGCAGGACGGCACCTGGAACGACCTCGCCTGCGCCCGCGCGCTGGCCTTCCTCTGCGAGGCCCCCTGCCAGGACGACGACGGAGACGGCCACCTCGCGGCGCTGTGCGGCGGCGATGACTGCGACGACGGGGAGATCACCCGCTCCCCCGGCGCGGACGAGGTCCCCTACAACGGCGTCGACGAGGACTGCGACGGAGCGGACCTCACCGACGTGGACGGGGACCTGTTCGACGGGGGCCCCTGGGGCGACGACTGCGATGACGACAACCCCGAGGTCCACCCCGGCGCGGTGGAGCTCCCCAACAACGGCCTGGACGACGACTGCTCCGGCGGCGACCTCACCGACGCCGACGGCGACGGATACCTCGGCGGCGAGAGCGGTCCGGACTGCGACGACACCGACCCAGGCGCCCACCCCGGCGCCCCAGAGGTCTGGTACGACGGCGTCGACCAAGACTGCGACGGCGCCTCGGACTTCGACCAGGACCGAGACGGCGCTGACCGGGACGCGGACTGCGACGACACCGACCCCTCGCGCCACCCCGACGCCACCGACATCGCCTACAACGGCGTCGACGAAGACTGCTCCGGCATGGATCTCACCGACGTGGACGGCGACACCTACCACGGCGGAGCGCTTGGAACCGACTGCGACGACACCCGCCCC
>JAFGVK010000211.1 GCA_016938035.1 Deltaproteobacteria bacterium
CGAGGTCTACCACGCGCAGTTCGGCGCCCTCACCAGGGACCTGGACGGCGACCTGGGCCGCCCCTACACCCTCAACATCGCCAACCGGATCTTCGCCCAGGGCGGCTACCCCCTGGAGGCTGACTTCCTCGCCATCAACGAGGAGCACTACGGCGCCCCGGTCGAGTCCCTCGACTTCGCCGCAGACCCCGAGGCCGCTCGCGGCTACATCAACGGCTGGGTCGCGGACCAGACCGCCGACATGATCGACGAGCTGCTCATGCCCGGCGTCATCACCGACGGCACCCGCCTGGTCCTCACCAACGCGATCTACTTCAAGGCCTTCTGGGCCACCCAATTCGACCCCGAGGACACCTACGAGGGGACCTTCCACGCGCCCGGCGCTCAGGTCTCCGCCCAGATGATGAGCGCCACCCTCGAGGCCGACTACGGCTACCTCGACGACCTCACCTACCTCTCGATCCCCTACGAGAGCGAGGATCTGAGCTTCGTGGTGCTGCTCCCCCACGAGGAGCAGGGCCTGGCCGCGCTAGAGGCTAGCCTCACCCCCGAGCTGCTCGCTTCCTGGGCCGACAGCGCCTACTCCGGCGAGGTGGACGTCCGCCTCCCGTCCTTCGAGACCCGATCCGCCGTCAACCTGGGCGCGGCCCTGAAAGGTCTGGGGATGACCGACGCCTTCGACACCGCCGTGGCCGACTTCACCGGGATGGCGGACACCGGCCTGTACATCACCGACGTGGTCCACGAGGCGGTGGTGATCGTCGACGAGGAGGGCACCGAGGCGGCGGCGGCCACCGCGGTGGTGATGGAGGACAGCGCGGTGGGCAACTTCGTCTTGGCTGACCACCCCTTCCTGTTCCTGATCCAGGACAACCTCACCGGCTCGATCCTGTTCATGGGGCACCTCAACGACCCCTCGTGAGGGGCCTGGGGGGATCGCTGTAGCGCCGATCCGCTGCAGCCAATCCACCGCGTCGAAGGCCCGGAGAGGTCCGAGTGGCGCCAAACATCGGCCTCCAGCGCGTGACGCGGAGGCCGAAGTGTGTATAACGGGGGGCTCCCGCGAGCGCGCCCCTCGGCGTCCAGCGGCCAGACCCCCGGAGTCTTGATGTCCATGTCTCCCTTCCCCCTCTCCTCACCCAAGCGATCAGAGCGCCTGACCGCAGACGAGGAGAAGGAGCTAGCCCGCATGATTCACCTGGCGGAGGCCCGCGCACAGGAGGCCATCGCCGACCTGGAGCTGGCGCGCGAGCACCTGGAGCAGAGCCCGGAGCGGGTGGAGCGCACCAGGGCCGGCTCGGTCGACCGGCTGGAGGCCGCGGTGGAGGCGGTGTGGAAGACCTTTCGCCACGATCCGGTCCACAAGGCGGTGGCCCGGCAGGCCCGCAGCGCCTGGGCCGAGGCCGAGAACCACCGGTGGCGCCTCGCCATGTCCGGGAGGCGGATCGCCCACGGCGAGGCCCGCAAGCTGGCCGGGCTGCTGATGGACGAGGAGGACCTTGTCCAAGAGGGCTACATCGGCCTGCTGCGCGCCGCCAAGCGCTTTGACCCTGACCGCGGCATCCGCTTCTCCACCTACGCGAGGTGGTGGGTGCGGGCCCAGATGACCCGCGCCATCGACCACACCTCCCGTCCCGTGCGGCTCCCCGGCTGCGCGGTGGAGCAGACGCGCAACCTGCGCAAGGCGATGAAGATCTTCGAGTCCTCCGGGGTGGCCTACACCACGGCCGACCTGGCGGCGGAGGTCGGGATCGAGCCGGAGCGCGCCGACCTGCTCCTCTCGCAGGGGCAGACCGTCTCCCTAGACCAGCCGATGGACGAGGGACCCCGCCCCCGCTCCCTCGACCGCTTCCTCTCGGACGAGGACGCCCCGCAGCCCGACGGCGAGGCGATCCAGACCCAAGAGCTGGAGCGGATGCACCACGCCTTCGCCCTGGCCCTCTCCGAGCGCCATCGCTTCGTGCTGTCCCGGCGCTACGGCCTCGATGACGGCGAGTTTCGCACCCTGTCCGAGGTGGGCAAGGAGATGAACCTCTCGCGGGAGCGGGTGCGTCAGATCGAGCGCGAGGCGCTGATCCGCTTGCGAGAGCGGTCCAATATCCGCGATCCTGAGGCGGTCCCCGAGAGCGCCCCCGAGCGGCCCAAGCGCAAGCGCTCGCGCAAGAAGCGGGCCGACGAGGACGAGGAGCTGGAATGATCCCCAAGAAGCCCGATGCCTCCCCCCACAGCGAGCAGGAAGTCCTGATCGATCCTATCGCCGCGCTGGTCGAGAGCGATCCTGGCGAGGGCTTCACCGAGGAGGCCACCCAACCGCTGCAGGCGCTGGACCTGGAGCTGGATGAGGGAGTGCTGAGCGAGGGGTTCCTCGACGAGTCCACCGATCAGCTCGGCCTGGACGAGCTAGGAGCAGAGCACATCAAGGAGCTCACCGGGGACCCCACCGCGGGCGGGGGCGCTGCCAGCGACCTGCCCCACATCCTCCCCTGGCGCTTCACGGGTGTCCTGATCGACGAGCGGCGCGAGGTCCCGGTGCGCCTCGCGCCAGAGCGTGAGCTCTCAGCCTGGCGAGGTGGCGGGAACGGCGCTCTGGTCGAGGTCCGGTTAGGGCTTGAAGACTGGCAGGTGCTGGTGTCGCTCCACACCGAGGCCGCCGCGGAAGAGGAGATCCTCCTCGGGCGCGACGTCCTGGGGGGGAAGGTCCTCATCTCCTGCTGACTCGGGGAGGTGAGATGCGCCTGATCGACGGACAGCGGCTGGTAGTGCTCTCGGGGGCTGGGCTCTCGAAGGCCTCTGGGATCCCTACCTTCCGCGACGCGGACGGCCTGTGGGAGCAGCACCGGCTGGAGGAGGTCGCCACCCCCCAGGCCTGGCGGCGTGACCCCGACCTGGTGCGGCGCTTCTACGACGAGCGCAGGATGAACGCCCTCTCTGCCCTCCCCAACCCGGCTCATGAGGCGCTGGTGCGGCTGCAACACGCGCTGGGCAGGCGGAGGGTCACCCTGATCACCCAGAACGTCGACGGGCTGCTGGAGAAGGCCGGCGCCATCGAGGTGCTGGCGATGCACGGGAGCCTGTGGGGGGTCCGCTGCGAGCGGGACGAGGCCCACCCCCACCTGCAGATCGCCGGCGTGCAGAGCCCTGGCGCCAGGTGCAGCGTCTGCGGCGCCCCTCTGCGCCCCGACATCGTGTGGTTCGGCGAGCAGCCACAAGCGGTAGACAGGGTGACTGAGGCGCTGGAGCGCTGCGACGTGTTCCTGTCGGTGGGCACCTCGGGGCTGGTCTACCCCGCCGCAGGTTTTGCCCTCGCCGCGCGGGCGCGGGGGGCGGTCACCATCGAGGTGAACCCCGAGCCCAGCGGCGGCGCCTTCGACGAGGTGATCGCGAAACCGGCGGAGGAGGCGCTCCCCTGCCTGGTGGCCGACTGGCTGGGAGAGGCCTCCGCGCTCTGCCCCTGACACCACACCGCCCGCCCTCCCCCACCGCTCTCCTCTCCCTGTGCAGGCGCCTCGCGGACTGGTCTCGGGGACCTGGTGGTCGCACGGCCCGAGGTCTGGTCGAGGTGCTGTCGGTGTCGCCACCAGCGGTCTGTGCTCCTCATCCCTAAGGGCCTCCGGGCCGCTGCGAGGAGGGCGTCGCCAGGCGGTCTGCCTTTGGGGTCGGTTGCCCCCACCCGGGGGGCGCAGCTCCCCCTGGCTCCCTGCGTGATCGTGCGCTCCCCCGTACCGAGCGGCTCGCGGAGCGGCTGTGCGCGCGCGCTTGACTGGCAGCAGGGAGGCGCTCGCCCACCCGCAGCGTCTCCCCGCTACCGCTTCTGTGAGGGGTGTGATCCATGCCCCGGTCCCCGTGTGGAACGCGATGCCACATCGTCTGCATAGGCACGAGCCCACGAGGACTGGCCAACACCTTCACCCGTCGCATTGACTGCGAGCCGGTGGGGACGGCTCCCCGGCAGGCACCCTGGGTGGTTGGCCGGGCTGTGAATCACACCCCCTGTGAGGAGCGCGCTGAGATCTCGCTGATCGCGGATCTGCCTGGGTGCTGGTGACGCGGGGCGCGGGCTGTCGAACTGCAGGCTTGTGCAGTGGCGGCCGTCGGCCCCTCCGTGGAAGCGGCCCCTGCCGCGGAGGGTCTGGGGGGCGTCGCCGAGCTGCCGACACCTGTAGGACCACCGCTCCACCGCTCCTATCGGAGCGGATCGGGTCTCAAGCCACGCAGCGCATCACACTATGGGGCCATCGCGCCATAAGGGCTTCACTTCACGGGTCATGCTCCTCGTCCACCGAGCGCCGAGACAGGCCGCAGCTCCTGCCCTGGGACACCTGGTCTGCGGCGCAGGATCCTGGTTGTTCCAAACTAATCCAACGCCAACAGTCGTCGGATACGGGACCACGGTCAACGGGCTGCGCGAGGCATCAAGAGGTCTACTTGTTCTGCGGTGACGCCAAACGGGGATCCCACGAGGTCGCCGGCTGCGGCCTCCAACCTGAGGAGGGGCGCAGGTGGTGTCCACCGAGTGGACCGGCACGGCTGGGAAGCCAACCCACCGCGAGCGCAGGTGCCGCGCCCGCGCTGGGGCTCGCTACCTGCGCCTGCGGAGCAGGCCAGCACCCGCCAGGAGCAGCCCGAGCCAGCCGGGGCTGACCGGCGCGGCGTTGCAGCCGCCCTTGATCTCCTCCTGCCCGCCCAGGTCGCTGCCGTCAAGCGGATCGCCGCCCCCCTCCACCTCGTCACCGTCCGCGATCCCGTCGCCGTCCGTGTCCGAGTCGGTGGGGCTGGTGCCCATGGCAGCCTCCTCCCCGTCGGTCAGCCCGTCGTTGTCCGAGTCGGGGTCGAGGGGATCCGCCCCCGCGGCCAGCTCGTCCGCGTCGCCGAGGCCGTCGCCGTCCGTGTCCGCCACCAGCGGGTCGGTCCCAGTGGCCACCTCGTCTGCGTCGCCAAGCCCGTCCCCATCGGTGTCAGCGCTCGCGGGATCCGTGCCCAGCTCCCTCACCTCCACCACGTCCTCCAGCCCGTCCCCGTCGGTGTCGGCGAGCAGGGGGTCGGCCCCCGCGTCGGCCTCCTCCCCGTCGAGCAGGCCGTCGCCGTCCGTGTCGGTCACCAGCGGATCGCTCCCCAACGCGATCTCGGCGCCGTCCTCCAGGCCATCCCCGTCGGTGTCCGCCACCGCGGGATCGGTGCCCGCTGCGATCTCTCCGCCGTCGTTCAGGCCGTCCTGATCCGCGTCCGCATCCAGCGGATCGGTCAGGTACATGAGCGCCTCTTGCGCGTCGCTGAGACCGTCGCCGTCCGTGTCGGCGAGCGTGGGGTCTGTGCCGAGGCTCAGCACCTCCTGCCCGTCGGAGAGCCCGTCGCCGTCCGTGTCGTAGCGCCCTGGGTCCGATCCCGCCGCGACCTCCGCCCCGTCGAGCAGGTCGTCCCCGTCCGCGTCCTCGTCGAGGGGATCGGTGCCGAGGGCAACCTCCTCGCCGTCGAGCAGCCCGTCCCCGTCCGTGTCCGCCACCAGCGGGTCCGTGCCCAGGGGGCCCTCCTCCCCGTCGAGCAGCCCGTCCTCGTCCGTGTCCGCCACCAGCGGGTCCGTGCCCAGGCTGTGCTCCTCCCCGTCGAGCAGCCCGTCGTCATCCGCGTCGGGGTCGTCGGTGGGGGTGTGGGTGATCTGCACCTCGACGAAGTTGCTGAGGCCGTCGCCGTCCGGGTCCCTGCTGTCCTGCACCTGCTCCAGCTGGAAGGAGAAGGTCCAGGTGTTGAAGTCCTGCACCTGGGAGGAGCGGGACTCGGTCGCGAGGACGATCAGCCCGTAGTTAGGCACCTCGCCGTGCAGCCAGCCCTCTACCAGCTCGTTGAAGAGGGGGTCGGTCGCGCCGCTCTCGGGGAAGGCACAGGTGGAGCTGTTCACCCTGTCGCCAGCCTGCACCACGCCGCCGAGGTGGGTCATGACGCCGTTCCAGGTGGCGAGGCTGTTGTCGCTCACCCAGTCCACCTCCACCGGGGCGAGGGTGCCCGCGCCGTCGTAGTCGAGGAAGCTCATCGAGCTCTCGTAGAGCTCGAGCCTGGCCTGGGTGACCTCAAAGCGGTAGCCCTCCACCAAGCCCGCCGAGATCCCGCTGAGGTCCCAATACTTGAGGAGGTGGACCCTATCGCCGTCGTAGCCCCAGCCGTCGTCTGCCAGGTAGGCCTGCGAGGGAGCATCATCGGTGACGCTCGCTGAGAGGTTCGTCTCCGGGCGGGTGAAGGTGACGGTCTCTGAGGCCAGCGCAGAGAGGGAGAAGATCGAGAGCAGCAGGGTCATTGCACACCATGGCGGGTTGAGGAGCCGCAGTACTACGGTGTGCTACAAATTAGGCCACGAATGACGGTTTCGCTATATAAAAATGTGCCTATGCGTCTAGTGTGGTTCAGCGCGGCGACTTCAGTAAGCCGGGATACTGCACCCCCGCCCGCGGATCGACGCCCTGGAATTGGTTCATCGCCTGACCCAACACCACCGTGAAGCTCATCTCGGGGAGGTGGACCAGGCCGTCCTCGCTCACCAGGCCAGCCGGCGGGTTTGGGAAGGGCCCCGCGAGACGGAAGGCAGAGACCACCGCCTGATCCAGGGAGCTGCTGCCGGAGCCCTCGGTGACCCGCACGTCGCGAAGCGCCCCGTCGGCGTCGAGCACCGCCAGCACCGCGGTCCGGTAGCGGGGCTTCACCAGCGGCTCGGACTTGGAGATGTTGTCGAGGTTCTGCTCCCAGTAGAAGTTGACCTGGCGGCGGATGCGGTTGAGGTAGGACGCGTAGAGGAACTCGCGGGCGTTGAGGTTCACGGCATCACCGCGTTTCTCGTCGAGCAGGTCGTTCTGCGGGGCGCCGGCGAGGGTGGAGACCGCGCTGGCCGAGGGGACCGGGGCCTCCAGCCCGTCCTTGTTAGTCAGCCGCCACGGGGAGGGCAGCGAGGCGAGCGTGCCGTCGCGATCGGGCTCGAAGCGGTCGTTTCCGATCCGCGCTCCGGAGGAGGGATCGACGATCTGCAGGTCCTCCAGCTCCTCCAACTGCACCTCCGACTCCCGCGAGTACTGCGGCGCGAGCACCTCTGGGTTGACGAGGGTGTTCTCGGTGCGGGTCTCCTCCTCGGCGGTGTGGTCGTGCTCAGCGAGGTAGTCCGCCTTGTCGGGGCGCACCTCCTCCCTCGGGGGGGGCAGATCTACGATCTGCCCTGTCTCATCGGGTCTCTGGGGCTCTGGCTCCTCCACCTCCTCCTCGCGCTGCACCTCGGGCTGGAGGAGCACCAGCGAGAGGGGGGTGTAGGGGCGGGAGCCCGGCTCGTGATCCAGCCACCCCATCACATCGGCTGCACCCAGCAGCACCAGGTGCGCCAGGAGGGAGAGCAGGGCGAAGGGAAGCACCACCGCCCACCACCCGCGGCGGCGGGAGCGCCTGGGGCTGAGCACGCCCTGCCGAGTCATCCGTCCTCCTCTGGCGAGCGCCCGCCGTCGCCAAAGCGGAAGATCATCTCCTGCCAGAGCAGGCCGTCCCCCCGCTCCTCGCGGAGGGCCCGGGGGAAGCGCGGGAGGTGCCTGGGCACAGCCGCCAGCGCCATGCGGTCAAGGGAGAGCACCCCGGAGCTCTGGATGATCTCCAGCTGCTCCACCTTGCCGGTGGCGCGCACACCAAAGCGGACGGTAGTGGAACCGGAGGGCATCGCCACCCGCTGCTCCAGGGTGAGCTCCTGGCTGTACCAGCTCGCGCGGACCAGCTGGTAGATCCGCTCCTGATAGGCGCCCAGCGGCCCGGTGCTGGCAGAGATCGCCACCCGCCGCCCAAGCGCGGCCCGCTCCAGCACCACCTGCCCCGAGGCGGATCGCCCCCCCCCACCGCTCTCGCTGCCCTCGGCGAGGGCAGGCGCGTAGAGCGCGGCCCGATCGATCCCGCCCCACCCGAAGGCGTCCTGCAGCTCCTCCACCACGTCAGCGGCCCCTGGGCGAATGGGAGGGGGGGGGGCCTCGACCGCCTCTGCCACGGCGTCCTCCGACGCGTCCGCGGGTGCCTCGTCGGGCCCCGCCTCTGGCTGCGCGGACGGCGGGGCCTGGTAGGCTGACACCGCGACCACCGCTCGCACGCCAGCGGTCGCAGGGGACGCTGGCGCGGAATCCGCCAAGCGGAACGAGGTGGCGTCCCACCAGGGGGTGCCCTCGTCGGTGTCCTGCTCCCCTCCCGCCGACCCCGAGGCCCCCCGCGAGGGCGCGCTGCCGCGATGCCCTGCGACCTGGGCGACCGCCGGAAGACGCGCGGGCGGCGCGGCCGGGAGGCCTCCCGCAGGGCGGGGCTGCGCCAACCGCGCGGAGCCCTCGCCCGAGGGGGACACCGCGGAGGTGCTCTCTACACCCCTCCCCAAGGCCGGCGACCCCTCCGCCACCAGCTCCTCGCCCGCCTGGGCGAAGGCGGATTCCGCCGACTCCGCGGCCCGTTCCGCGTCCTCCGCCCAAGCCAGCGCCCCCTCCTCCTCGGCGGTCACCAGGGTCCGCAGCTCCTGCTCCGCGGCGGTCCCTCTGGCCCCGATCAGCTCCGCGTCCTCTGGACAGCGCCCCTCGTCCATCTGAGCGTTCTCGACGAATTCGCGCCAGCGCGGCTCGGGGGGCTCCTCCGGCTCGGGGGGCTCCTCCGGCTCGGGGGGCTCCTCCGGCTCGGGGGGCGGCACCGGCTGCGACACCGCCGGCTCGAGCGGGGGAGAGGCCGCGAGCAGAGGGGAGCTGGGCGGCTGCGCCGGCGGGACCCCGGCGGCAGGCACCGAGGCGTCGGGCGCGGCCACCTCGCCCGGCATCGGCGCTAGCGCTGGCCCCTCGATCGCCCCCACTTCAGGCGCGTCCAAGGGTTGATCGGGCGGGGCGTCCGAGGAGCGCGTCCCGTCCGCCAGCGCGCCAGCGGCGCCAGCGCTCGAGGGGTCCAGCCCACCGGAGCCCCCCTCCGCTGTGGGGCTCGCCGCGCTGCCGGCCGCGGGATCCAGGCCCTGATCGCCCGCCCCGTCCGCTGCCCCAGCCGCGAGCGCTCGGTCGCTCCCGTCCCCCCCTGGAGGGCGGTCTGCCTCTGCACGCCCCTGGTCCAGGCTGTATCGGATCACCAGGGTCGCCGGCTCCTCCGCCACCGCCTCGGCGCCGCACCCACGCGGAAGCAGCAAGAACAGGCTGAGGTGCAGCAGCGAGGAGACAAGCATTCCCCAGCGCAATTGCTTGGCTGGCGCTGGACGACGCCGCAGGACGTACGGCTCCAACGCCGACCCCCCGGGGGTCAGCCCCACACTCAATAGCCCAGATGTCAGCGGTGTGTTGCCCAACAGCCCACCCGCTCTCAGCCTACCCCGAGGGCTGCCTGTGCGGCGATCGCGGCCCGGGAGTATGGCGTAATTTGACCCGGCACCTCACCGTTCCTCGATCTCTGGCCCGACCCGTGGGGGGGTTAGCAGCGGGCCCGTTATCAGCACTACGATCTCCTGGAGGTCCCCCTTGCGATCCCTCACCCTGCTCCTGCTCGCCGGCTGCGCCGACTACGGCTTCTACCAGCCCAAGGATGACGATCCCATCATCCTGCCCCACCTGGTGGTGGAGCCCGAGGTGCTGCGCTTTGAGCCGCAGCGCCCCGGCGCCTCCGAGACGCTCACCGTCACCCTCTCCAACCAGGGCGACGCCGGGCTGCGCCTGTACGGGGTGGAGCGGCTGGGCTCTCTCGCTTTCACCCCGATGGCACCGGAGTTCCCGCAGGATCTCGCCCCAGGCGCCTCGCTCCAAGTGCCGGTGCGCTTCGAGGCGGTGAACCTCGAGCACGACGGGACGCTGCTGATCGAGAGCGACGATCCGGAGCACCCCTCCCTGGAGGTCCCGGTGCTCGGCGAGGGGCTGATCCCCAGGCTGCTGGTCGCGCCTGCGAGCGGTGATTTCGGCCCCACAGGGGTGGGCTGCGAGGGCCACCGCAGCTACTCCCTCACCTCAGTGGGGAACACCGCGGTGACGGTGGACGCGCTGGTGAACACCGGGCTGGGTTTCTCGCTCACCGGGCCCAGCTTCCCGCTGGTGCTCCAGCCCGACGACGCCCGGACGTTCACCGTGCGCTTCGAGCCGACCGTAGCAGGGTCCCACAGCGGCAGGGTGTGGGTGTCGAGCGACGACCCCGCCGACGACGACTCGGTGTTCCTCACCGGGCAGGGGGTGGTGCCCGGCGAGGTGCGGGAGTCCTTCCTCCAGGGGCCCGTCACGGGGAACGCCGACATCTTCCTCTACGTCGACCGCTCCGGCTCGATGGGGGACGACATCGACAACCTCCTCGCCAACATCATGGCCTTCTCCGACACCCTGTCGGCGCTGGACTCGGACTGGCAGCTGATGGTGGCCACCAGAGACAGCGGGTGCCACAACGGCGCGTTTATCAACGCAGAGACCGAGGACCTGTACGAGGCCTTCTACGCGGCGCTCGACGGGAACGCCGGGATGCTCACCGAGTCGGGCCTGTCCATCGCGCGCAACGCCCTGGACCTCACCGCGCTGGGGGAGTGCAACGAGGGCTTCCTGAGGCCCGGCGCCCACACCTCGGTGATCCTGGTCAGCGACGAGCCCGAGCAGTCGCGGAGCCCATGGTCGTCGCTGGTGGGCCAGATGGAGGAGGCAGCCCCAGGGCTGTCGATCTCGGCGGTTGCGGGCCCTGTGCCCGACGGCTGCGCCACCGCCGCCCCAGGCACCGGCTACTACCAGGCCACCCTCGCGACGGGCGGCACCTTCCTCTCGATCTGTGAGGAGGACTGGGGCACCAGGCTGGAGCAGCTCGCCAGCGCCTCCACCGGACGCCAGAGCTTCTTCCCCCTCACCCAGGCGCCGGATCCCGAGTCGATCAGCGTCTACCTCGACGGGACCGAGCTGTTGGAGGGGTGGCGCTACGTCCCCTCCCTCCAGGCGGTGCGGCTGGACGATCCCCCGGAGGTCGGGCAGACGGTGGAGGTGCGCTACCTGTGGGAGGGGGAGTGCGGCTGACTCCGCACGAGGGCTGAGAGGTCTAGCACCGCGAGGCGATCGCGTCGGACGCTCGGGGGGGATCCCCGTCCGCAGCGCGGCAGCGGACTGTGCGATCGCCCCGAGGTCAGCCCCCGCGCGCCTTGGACGCGCAGGCGGTCAGGGCGATCAGCGCGCGCGCCACGAGCTCCAGAGGCAGCTCGGGGTCAACGGGGAGCGGCCCCAGGTCCACCGGGTCCACCCAGCGCCGCCCGCCTGGCTCCGGCGCCGGCTCTGGGAAGCGCATCGCCTGGAGCGGCAGCCCCCCCGCCCCGGGGACTCGGGCCCCTCGGTCCAGCCACTGGAGGGAGATCCACGGCACCGCACGCAGCGCCTCCAGGTCCATGCCCTCCTGGGTGAAATGGGCCCCCAGCCAGTCGCCCACCGCGCCCTCGGCCAGCGCCCCCTGTCCCTCGGGCCAGCCGCGGATCACCCCGCCCAGCGACACCACCGCAGCGAGGGCGTCGCGCGCCCCCACGTCGGCCTTCAGCGCGTGGAGCACGCCCTGGATGCCCTCCCCCTCCCCCACCAGCACCAGCCGCTCGCCCGGCCGCACCCCCTCCAGCACCGCGGGCAGCGCCGCGCGCTCCACCTTCGTCGCGCCCTCACCCAGCTCCCGCGCCAGCACGTCGAGCAGCGCGGGCCCGACCCCCGTCCCCGGCACCAACAGCCACCTCGCAGGGAGCGCTCCCGCGATCGCCCGGGCGGCGGGCCCCTCACCCGCGCCCCACCCGGCGATGTCATCCCAGCTCGCGCCGGGCCCCAGCCACCGATCCGGGCGATAGGCGGCGCCCAGCTCCAGCGGGTCCTGCAGCCGCGCCTCGAGCCCCAGCGTGTCCTGGTCATACATCCGCGCCCAGCGACAGGGCAGGTCCGCGCAGCGCCCCAAGGCCTCTAGGAGCGCGACCTCACCGGGCAGAGAGGGCCCTGGGGGGCTCCAGGTGGACGGCGCCAGCGCCTTCTCCTCCGGAAGACGCCCCGCGGGGTGGTAGGGCACGAAGCGGAGCACCGCCGCCTCCCAGGCCGCCACGTCGCCCCCGTCCCGCTCCACCCTGCCCCTCAGCAGCGTCGCGAGCATCAGCTTGAACCAGCGCTCCTCGTCCAGCCCCGGCGGACGGGGAAGGACCACCCAC
>JAFGVK010000001.1 GCA_016938035.1 Deltaproteobacteria bacterium
GGGGAAGAAGGTCCTGGACGGCTCTGGAGCGCAGGTCAGCGGGAGGGCGCACCGAGCTAGAGAAGATTCCGAATCGAGCGACAACTACGTTGACATTCATCGGAAGTGTGAGCCACTCGTTAGAACCCCCTTTGCGAGAGGCAAGGCCGCAGACGCTACGGGAGAACGCCGATTTTCGTCGCAACGTGCTACGGACGAACCAGCGTTTTGGGAGAGGCAGCGCAGCGGTGGGACTTTTTACGAGGGGCCCAACCTCTGGTGGACTGAGGTCGCCGGCGGCTCGACCCACCTCGGCGTCCCCGCCGACGTGCGGCGGTGGCTCTCTCTGGATGGAGAGGGGCCCCACCGCGCGCGGCTGGAGGGCTTCTGGGGCGGTCCCCGCGGCTCAGGAGGTGACACGGGGCGCTCTATCGCCCGTCTCGACGACCGGATCGTCGACGTGTGCAGCCACCGCATCACCGCCAAGGGGATGATCCCCGGCACCAGGGGGCAGCGCCAGGAGCTGCTCGCGCGGCTGGTGCTACCCGGGCGGCGCGTCTTTCCCAGGCCCCGGCCCTACGGCGGCATCCTCGAGACGACCTTCGAGAGCCAGTTCCAGCGCGTCCACTGTCCCCTGCGCATCTTCCACCTCGAGGAGGACGGGCGCTGGTTCGCCCGCTGGACCTACGCCATGGAGCGCAGCGAGGAATTTCAGTCCGACGACTACGGGGTGGGCGCCCTGCGGGAGGTGCGCGACCGGGCCGGCGTGCGCTGGGTGCTGGATTGGGCGGACCTCCACGCCTGGAGACCGGTGGAGGGGTGGCTCGACGGAGCGGATGGTCCCTACGACTCAGTGGCTCACGTGGGCGTCAGCGGGCCGGACCTGTTCACCGTGACCCTGGACGGGCCGCGCTTCAGCGGGGGCGAGCGGGGGGACTCCCAGTCGCTGCGCTGGGTCCCGGGGCGCCGGCTCGAGCTGGGGATCACCGACTACCAGCGGGCGCTGATCGCGGAGGGAATAAGGCGCGCGATGGCGCGCGAGGGCTTGACCTGATCGGCGCCTCGCTCGCTCGCCGCCCTGTACGAGGGCACAGGCCACGCCTGCGGCCCCCGAGGCATCGTGCCCCGTCCCCCCTACCGGATCGGGTCGCGCTGGCGCCCCCCCAAGGGCTTCGTCGGTAGGCCTTGACGTGGGAGGGCCGACGCCTACCCTCCCTCCTCGCCATTCAGGCGCTCGCCGCCCGCGCGCCACCGATCCTGTCGACACGCCTGTAGTCTCAGGGCACGGGCGAGAAGCCCGCGTCCGTCACCCTGTACCGCCGCACATCCCCCCCTGGGTCCACGGTCCACACCCCGTCGCGCACCGTGACGACCTCGTCAGGGCGCAGGGAGAGGGTCTCTGAGGCGCCGGGGAGCACCACCAACCTGCTGGGCTCACCGCCTCTGAGCCCGCTCAGAACGGCCTCGTAGCGGGTATCACTGTCCTGGTCCGAGAGGGCGAGCTGGGGCTCGGTCCACCAGCCGCGCGGGCCCTGGCTCACCACCAGCTCCCACCAGCCCGCCTCGCCGCTGAGCACCAGCCGCTGGGTGTCGCGCTCTGCCGGGGCGCTGAGGGGGTGGCCGGGGCTCAGGCAGGTGAGCAGCCCGAGGTTGCCCCCCGCGGGGAAGGGCTGCCAGCCGTCCAGCGCGCTCTGGGACCCCAGGCCGGCGGTGGCCCCGCGGGCATCGGTGACCGGCTCCAGGCGCTCGGTCCACCTGGCGCCCAGCTCCCGGGCGGGGATCTCGGACCTGGTCTTCAGCAGCGCAGTCAGCGCACACGAGCCGCTCATCCCGGCCAGGGGCGGGAGATCGACGGCGGGGTCCTGTGTGCCCCCGGCGAGGTCGGAGAGGCTGATCTGCCCCACCTGCCCCGCGTGGGCCGCCGCCAGGGCGGTGAGGCCCCAGGGCGCGTCGGCCGAGGCCCGGACCGCCACAGCGCGGGGGGCGCCGGTGGGCCAGCGCAGCGCCCGGAGCGCCCCGTCGAGGGCGGCGGAGTCCACCCAGGCGTTCAGCTCCCCGTGCCCCGGGGCGGGGGCGCAGGGCTCCAGCCGGCAGGCGAGCCTGGCGGGGCGGTCGGGGGGCAGCGCGTCGTAGCCAGGGTGGAGCGAGATCCCGTGGGCGTCCACGCGGAGCTCGGGTCCGCCAGGCAGGGCGGGCGGCGGGGTCAGGGACAGGGTCACCTCGCGCCCGTCCTGATCGAGCAGGGCGATGGCGCCGCCTTGGCCGTGGAGTGCGTCCAGCGCTGCGCCCGTGGGCCGCCCGGGGGAGAGGCCGAGGCGCTCCTCGGCGCCCGCCTGTGCGAGCCCTCGCAGCCATGTGACCGGGAGGTCCTGAGGGGGGGCGGCGCACGCGAGAAAGAGCAGGAGCATGGTCATCCTCGGGATCAGCGGAGCAGCAGGGCGAGGAGGAGGAGCAGCACGCCCCCAAACAGGGCCGCGCCGCCGAGCACCAGGCTCGCCAGCAGCACCTTGGGGCCGGCGCTGGGGGGCGCCTGGGCGGTGCGCGTGGCGCTGCCCATGGGGGTAGACCTCGCGGCGGGAGGTTGGGGGGTAGACCTCTCGGCGGGGGGCTGGCGCGCCTCCGTGTGGGCGCGGGGGGGCGCGGGGCGCTCGGTGGCGATCACCTTGCCGGTGCGGCTCACCTGGTGCCCCTGCAGGCCGTTGGGGATGTCCACCGGCCTGGGCTCGGGGAAGCGCTGCGCCCGCGCCCACGCGGTGAGGCTCGGCTCGTCGGTGAGTCGCCCGGCCAGGGTGCGGCAGGCCTCGGCCATCCTGCGCGCGGTGGGGCGCCGCTCACTGGGGTACTGGAGGCAGTCCGCCAGCAGCTCCGTGCCGAGCGGGGGCAGCTCCAGGCGCTCCTCCAGGAACTCCCTGTAGCTCTCGGTGTCGAAGGCCAGGGCGAGCTGGTAGTCGATCGGGCGCCCCTGGTGTAGCTCCTCGCCGGTGAGGAGCTGGAACAGGGTCACCCCCAAGGCGTACACGTCCCCCGCGGCGGTGCTCACCCCGAAGGCCAGCAGCTCAGGGGGGCCGTAGCCGGGGGTGAGGAGCACCGCGCCCGCGGCGGTGCGCGCGTGGCGATCCAGGTCCGGGGCCTTGGCGATCCCGAAGTCGAGGAGGCGCAGCGAGCCGTCGGGGAGCACCCTGATGTTGTCGGGCTTGATGTCCCTGTGAACCAGCCGCAGGGGCTGTCCGGTCTGCGGGTGGGGCAGGCTCCAGGCGTGGTCGAGGGCCTCCGCGATGCCGGCCACCATCTCGAGCGCCACCCTGGGGGGCAGCAGGGGAGGGGACACATAGGCGCTCAGGTCGGTGCCGCCGAGAAATTCGGCGACGAAGCTCAGGCGGCCGTCGATCCACGACAGGCGGTGGCCGGTGAGGATTGCGGGGTGGTTGAGGAGCGCCAGCAGCGCCGCCTCGTCCCGCAGGCGCTTGACCTCGTCGGAGTGGGGGTCGCGCACCCGCAGCACCTTGAGGGCCACCTCGCGTTGCCCGCCGTCCGGCAGGTGCTCGGTGGCCAGGTAGACCTCACCGTAGCCCCCCTGGCCGAGGGCGTAGCGGATGTCAAAGGCGATGTCAGCGGCCATGTCGGGTGCCTCACGCGTTCCAGCGCTGGGAGAGGCTATCGCCTGAGGTCCTGCGCCACCACCACCTTGCCCGACACCGCCCTGTTCTCTAGCAGGGCGTGGGCCTCGCCCAGGGCGCTCATCGGCAGCACCCGGTCGAGCACCGGGCGGAGCTGCCCCCGCTGCACCGCCGCCCACGCCGCGCGCATCTCTCCCATCGAGCCCATGGTGGACCCCAGCAGCGAGAGCTGCTTGAAGAACAGCCCCCGCAGGTCCAGGCTCACCTGGTGCCCGGAGGTCGCGCCGCAGGTGACCACCGTCCCGCCCCATTTGGCGGCGCGGACCGAGGCCTCCCAGGTGGCGGCGCCGACGTGCTCCACGACGATGTCCACGCCGCGCTTGCCGCTCCAGCCCCACAGGGCGCGGGGGGCTTCCTCGTAGGACCAGGCCTCCTCCGCCCCCAGGGCGCGGCAGAGGGCCCGCTTCTCGTCGGTGGAGGCCGTCGCCACCACCCTGGCGCCGAACAGGCGGGCGATCTGGATCGCGAAGCTCCCCACACCGCTCGCGCCAGCCTGCACCAGCACCGTGTCGCCGACCTGGACCTT
Organism: Deltaproteobacteria bacterium; assembly: GCA_016938035.1. Lineage (GTDB taxonomy): Bacteria > Myxococcota_A > UBA796 > UBA796 > JAFGVK01. The sequence goes on from JAFGVK010000001.1 coordinate 4,183, forward strand.
GGCCCGGGTCACCAGCATATGCCACGCGGTCAGCAGGGCCAGGGGCATGGAGGCCGCCTCGGCGGGGTCCAGGGCGCCGAGCGGCAGCAGCGAGGCCTCGGGCACCACCACCGCCTCCTGGCAGCCCCCGTCCATCCCCTCGCCGCGGATCCGGTAGGCGCGGCACAGGTCGTGGCGCCCCGAGACGCAGGCGTCGCACACCCCGCACGAGACGAAGGGCACCACCGCCACCGCCTCGCCGGTGTCCTCCCGCACCCCGACGATATCGGAGCCGGGCACCATCGGAAGGGGGAAGTGGTGTCCTGGCACCCCCTTGCGGACCCACACGTCCAGGTGGTTGAGGCCCACGTGGGTCACCCTCACCCGCACCTCACCGGGGCCTGGCTCGGGGAGCGGGCGCTCCACCGCTGCCAGCACCTCGGCGCCGCCGTGCCGCTCGATGAGGAGGGCGCGCATCAGACCTCCAGCAGGATGCGCTCGGGGGACTCCACCGCCTCCTTGATCCGCACCAGGAAGCCCACCGCCTCGCGCCCGTCCACGATGCGGTGATCGTACGAGAGGGCGATGTACATCATCGGGCGGATCACCACCTGCCCGTCCACCGCCACCGGGCGCTCCTGCACCCCGTGCATCCCCAGGATGCCCACCTGCGGAGGGTTGAGGATCGGGGTGGAGAGCAGGGAGCCGAAGACCCCGCCGTTAGAGATGGTGAAGCTCCCATCCTTGAAATCGCCGAGGGTGAGCTTGTTGTCGCGCGCCCGCCTGGCCCGCTCAGCGATCGCCAGCTCCAGCTCGGCGAACGAGAGGCGGTCCGCGTCGCGGATCACCGGCACCACCAGCCCCTTGGGGCCAGAGACGGCCACGCCCAGGTGGTAGAAGCTCTTGTAGAGGATGTCGTTCCCGTCGATCTCCGCGTTGATCGCCGGGAAGGCCTTGAGGGCCTCGATGGTGGCCTTGGCGAAGAAGCTCATGAAACCGAGCTTGATCCCATACTTCTTGACGAAGCGGTCCTGGTGCTGCTTGCGGAGCTCCATGATCCGCGACAGGTCCACCTCGTTGAAGGTGGTGAGCGTCGCGGTGGTCTGCTGCGACTCCACCAGGCGCCGGGCGATGGTCCGGCGGAGGGGCGACATGGGCACCCGATCCACGCCCTCTGCGGGGGGGAAGGGGGCCACCTGGGCGACCGCCCCGGTCTGGGCCGCGGGCGCCTCGGGCGCTGGGGCGGCGGTCACGTCGGCGCTGAGCACCCTGCCCTTGGGCCCGGTGCCCTTCACCGTCGCGAGGTCCACCCCCTGGCGTTGAGCCTGCTGGCGGGCGGCTGGGCCGGCCTTCACCTGGGGCTGCGCCGCGGGGGCTGGCTGGGGGGCCGAGGCCGCGGAGGGCACGGTCACCTGGGCGCCGCCGGCCTCCGCGATGCGGGCGACCACCGCGCCGATCGCGATCTCATCGCCCTCTGCGGCGAGCTGCTCGGTCAACACCCCGCTCGCGGGGGAGGGCAGCTCCATCGAGGCCTTGTCGGAGTCGATCTCTAGCACCGCCTCGCCGGCCTGTACGGTGTCACCGGGGTTCTTCAGCCAGCTGGCCACGAAGACGGAGGTGATCGACTCACCAATCTGGGGGATGATCAGATCCACGGGCATCAGTGCTCCTCTTCCTGGAGGTCCAGGGCTTGCGCCATCAGGCGCTGCTGCTCGATGACATGCAGACGATGGGAGCCCGCGGCCGGCGCTGCGGCGGCGGTGCGTCCCGCGTATCGGGGCATCTCCACCTGGGGGAGATGCTCCGCAAACCAGTGGTGGAACGTGGGCCACGCGCCCATGTTCCGGGGCTCCTCCTGGCACCACACCACCTCGGTGGAGGCGGGCCAGGCGGCGAGGGCCGCGGCGATCTGCGCGGCGGGGAAGGGGTACAGCAGCTCCACCCGCACCAGGGCGACCCGGCGCTCATCGCGGCGCGTGCGCTCGTCCAGCAGGTCGTAGTAGACCTTTCCGGAGCACAGCACTACCCGCTCTACCGCGGCGGGGTCGAGGGGGGCGGGGTCCTGGAGCACCCGCTCGAAGTGCCCGCTGGCGAGCTCCTCTAGCGAGGAGGCCGCGCCTGGGTGGCGGAGCAGGCTCTTGGGGGTCATGACGATCAGCGGCTTGCGCACCTGCCGCAGGGCCTGGCGGCGGAGCAGGTGCGAGAAGTTGGCCGTGGTCGAGCAGTACGCGACCTGCAGGTTGTCCTCGGCGCAGAGCTGCAGATAGCGCTCCAGTCGCCCCGAGGAGTGCTCCGGACCCTGCCCCTCGTAGCCGTGGGGGAGGAGCATCACCAGCGAGGAGAACTGCTTCCACTTGGCCTCGGAGGCGGCGACGAACTGATCGATGATCACCTGGGCGCCGTTGGCAAAATCGCCGAACTGCGCCTCCCACATCACCAGGGCGTCGGGGTAGTCCATCGAGTAGCCGAACTCGAAGCCCAGCACCCCAGCCTCCGAGAGGGAGGAGTCCACCACCTCGAAGGTGGAGCGGGAGCCGTCGAGGTGCTGCAGGGGCACGCGCTCGGAATTGTCTCGGATGTCTGTCACCACCGCGTGGCGGTGCGAGAAGGTGCCTCGACCCGAGTCCTGCCCCGAAAGACGCACCGGCACCCCGCGCTGCAGCAGGGTAGCGAAGGCGGCCTGCTCACCGAAGGCCCAGTCCAGCCCCTGACCCGCGGCGATCGCCTCGCGCCGCTGCTCGAACAGGCGCACGATCTTGCGGTGGGCGTGGAAGCCCTCGGGGAGGGAATTGGCCTGGTTGAGCAGGTGGGTGAGGGTCTCGATGGGGAGGGTGGTGTCCACCTCCTCCTGGATGCCGCCCCGGTACCAGCGCGCCAGGTCGCCCAGGGAGAAGGGGCTGGAGGCGGCGGGCGCCAGGGGCTCTGGCGGCCTAGTGGTCTGCTCCAGCTGGTCGCGGGCCTCCGCCAGGATCTGCTCCGCCTCTGCCTGGGTGAGGGTGCCGGCGTCCACCAGCCGCCGCGCGAAATTGGCGCGGGGGGTGGGGCGGGAGCGGATCACCTTGTACATCAGCGGCTGGGTGAACGAGGGCTCGTCCCCCTCGTTGTGGCCGTACCGCCGGTAGCAGTACATGTCGATGATCACGTCCCGCTGGAAGCGCCTGCGCCACTCTGCCGCGATCGAGGTCACCGCCGCGACCGCCTGCGGGTCCTCACCGTTGACGTGGAAGACCGGGATGTTGAGCATCCGGGCCACGTCGGTGGCGTAGGTGGTGGAGCGGGAGCGGGAGGGGGCGGTGGTGAAGCCGATCTGGTTGTTGACGAGGATGCGGACCGTGCCGCCGGTGGCGTAGCCGTCCAGCTCCGAGAGGTTGAGGGTCTCCATCACCAGGCCCTGCCCCGCGAAGGCGGCGTCTCCGTGGATGGTCACCGGGAGCACGTGGCGCCGCCCTGTGTCACCCGAGCGGTCCTGCCGCGCCCGGACCCTGCCGGAGACCACCGGGCTGACCGCCTCCAGGTGGGAGGGGTTGAAGGCGAGCTGCAGGTCGACCGGGTCGCCGAGCAGGGTGCGGACGTTGGTGTTGAAGCCCAGGTGGTACTTCACGTCCTGGAAGTGGCCGTCGCCGAAGGCCCCGCCGAATTCCTCCAGGATGTCGCCCACTGGCTTCTCGAGGATGTTGGCGAGCACGTTCAGGCGCCCGCGGTGGGCCATGCCCAGCACCACGGTGTGGACGCCGCGGTGGGCGCTCTGCTCGATCAGCAGGTCGAGGAGGGGGATGAGGGTCTCGGCGCCCTCCAGCGAGAAGCGCTTGGTCCCGGGGAAGCGCCCGTGGATGAGCTGCTCAAAGGCCTCCGCGTCGGACAGCTTCCGGAGGATGCGCCTGGACTCCTGGGCGTCGAGCACCTGCCCGGTGGCCACGGTCTCCAGCGCCTCGATGACGAAGTCTCGCTCCTCCAGGTTGTGGATGTGCATGAATTCCGCCCCGATGCTCCCTGCGTAGGCCTTGCGGAGCAGCCGGTAGACCTCTCGCACGGTGGCGAAGCGCGGCATCCCCATCAGGGGCTCGGTGCGGACGGTGCGATCGAGGTCGTCGTCGGTCAGGCCGTAGTGCGCCAGGGTGAGCTCCGGGTGCGGAGGCCGCCGCCAGCGGTCCAGCGGGTCCACCGTGGCCTCCAGGTGTCCCCGGACCCGGAAGGCGTGGATCAGGCGGGTGACCGCCCCCTGCTTCTCCGCTGCGTGGACCAGCGCCTCGCGTGCCACCCCAGGCCCGGAGGCGGCGGGGTTGAAGATCGAGCGGGCCTCAAAGGACGGGCCCCTCGGTGCTGGGCCGTCCGCCCCCCACGCGGCGAACATCGCGGCGAGCTCGGGATCCACGGAGCCGGGATCCTCCCGCCAGGCGCGGTATTGATCGTCGACGTAGGCGGCATTCTCGCCCGTGAGCAGGCTGGCATGGCGCATGACACTCTCCAGACCCCTGCCCTAACCACGTCTGGGCGGGGTGGCGCGCTTTGACGCGCCGGTCGCGTCGGGGCAAGGGCTCCTCGGGCGGGGGGTATCAGCGGCCACACTTCGGGGGCTCGGCGCGCTCAGCGTGCCGGCGTCGATCGCGGTGGCGGCGCCCCACCGCCACCGTGCAGGCGCCTCGTGGGCTCCGTCAACACTTGTCAGAAGCCAGCTCAGCAGGGCGCAGCACCTCGTGGCTCGCTATACGAGGCGCCAACCCGGAGGTTCCATGCACTCTCGCGCCCTGTCACTGCTCTCCCTTGCGGGCCTGCTCGCCTGCAACGACGTCGCTCCCATCGAGACCGCAGCCGCAGAGGACGGTGCCACGACCGCCGCCGAGGGCAAGGCGGCGGAGGCTGGGCAGGTGCTCGCGCGCTGGGACGGCGGCCAGGTGACCTACGGGCAGGTCAAAGAGAAGGTGGGCGGTGAGCTGATCAGCCAGGAGGTCGAGTACCTGACCAACAAGTACCAGACCACGATGCAGGCGGTGGAGGGCATCCTGATCGACGCCCTCCTCGAGTCCGAGGCGGCCTCCCGCTCGATGACCATCGAGCAGCTGCTGGCGGCGGAGGTGGAGGACAAGGTCGCCCAGCCCGCCGATGAGGAGGTCGCGGCCTTCTTCGAGCAGGTCAAGCCCCAGCTCCGCGGCGCCCCGTACGAGCAGGCGGAGCCCTGGCTCCGGATGGAGCTGCTCCAGCGCAAGCAGGCGGAGGCCTTCCAGGTGTACATCGCCGCGGTGAAGGAGCGCCACCACGTGAAGGTGGACGTGCCCTTCCCCGAGATCCCGCGGATCGACATCCCCATCGCGGACTACAACCCCACCAAGGGGCCTGCGGACGCGCCGATCACCATCATCGAGTTCGCCGACTTCCAGTGCCCGTACTGCTCCAAGGTCATCCCCTCCCTCAAGCAGGTCGAGGCTGCCTACCCCGGCAAGGTGCGCTTCGTGTGGAAGGACTTCCCCTTGGGGGGCCACCCTCGCGCCCTCCCCGCCGCGGTGGCCCTCCACTGCGCGGGGGATCAGGGCAAGACCTGGGAGATGTATGACGTGCTGTTCGCCAACCAGGGCGCGCTGGAGGACGTCGATCTGAAGGGCTACGCCCAGCAGATCGGGCTGGACGTGGCGGCCTGGGAGTCCTGCACCACCTCGGGCAAGCACGAGGCGCACATCCAGGAGGACTTCCAGGTGGGAGAGTCGCACGGCGTGCAGGCGACCCCGAGCCTGTTCGTCAACGGCATCCTGGTCTCTGGCGCGCTCCCCTTCGAGCACTTCGCCGAGATTATCGACCGCGAGCTCGCCAAGCGCTGATCGGATGCGTGAGGAGCCGGGCGATGTGGGATAGACTACCCCCCTGTTCCTCCCCCCTCCGAGGCCTCCTTGCCCAGCCCCACCGCAGCCCCTGATCGGATCGGCCCCTACCAGGTCCTGCGCCCCATCGCGCAGGGCGGGATGGCCGAGGTCTTCGAGGTGCTGGACGCCACCACGGGCGAGCACCTGGCGCTCAAGCTGCTGGTGCGAGGTGGCAGCGCGGGCCCGCGGTTTGATCGTGAATATGAGGCGTTGATACGGCTCAATCACCCGAGCATCGTGCGGGTCTACAGCTACGGGGTCTATCGGGGGGCTCCCTGGTTCACGATGGAGATGCTGGACGGGGTGCCGCTGCAGCGGTGGGTCAAGGAGAAGGGGCGCCCAGGGGCTGACAGCAGGCAGCGCGAGGTGATCCGGTTGGGCTTCCTGGTGGCGGACGCGCTCCAGTACCTGCACGAGCGCGGGATCGTCCACCGCGACCTCAAGAGCGCCAACATCCTGGTGCTGCGCGACGGGCGGGTGAAGCTGCTGGATTTTGGCACCGCCCACATCCAGGACCCCGTCGTCGAGATCACCGAGGACGGTGAGTTCGTCGGCACCTTCTCTTACGCCTCTCCCGAGCAGATCACCGGCGGCAAGCTGGACGTCCGCTCGGATCTGTACAGCCTTGGGGTGCTGCTCTACCGCCTCGCCACGGGGCAGCGCCCCTTTGACGCGGCCAACCCCGCGCAGATCGCCCGTATGCACGTCCTCAAGGCGCCGGAGCCGCCCTCGGCGCTGGCGCCGGGGATCTCCCCCGAGGTGGAGCGCCTCATCCTCTGGCTGATGGAGAAGGACCCCGCGAGGCGGCCCGGCAAGGCCGAGCACGTGGCGAAGTACCTTGAGGAGATCGCGGATCGGCCCCTCTCGGTGGTGAGCACCACGCTGGTGACGGCCACCGACATGGGCCTCGGCCGTGAGGAGGAGGTCCGGCGGATCTGGTCGGTGGTGAACCGTGGCTTCCCAGGGACGGTGATCCTGCTGATGGGCAGGGACGGCTGCGGGAGGGTAGGGCTCGCCGAGTCGGTGCTGAACACCGCGCAGCAGCGCGGGTGGCGGGTCGCGCTTAGGACCCTGGGCCGCCGAGATCCGGTCGCGGGGCTTCGGCAGCTCTTCGAAGACCTCGACAGCCGGCCGTCCGCCGGGAACGAGGTGGTGCTCGACCTCAGCGAGCGGATCCCGGACGAGCTGGAGCTGCTGGAGCGCTACGCCCAGGAGGTGCTCCTGCACCTGCGCGAGGAGGGCGCCTCCGCCTGGCTGGGGCTCCACCACGCGCACCGCCTGGGGCCCAGGGGGGTCGCGCTCATCCACCGTCTCCGCAAGTTCTCGATGCTCGAGAAGGTGCCGGTCTACTTCCTGTTCACCATGGAGCAGGACACCAGCCCCGAGTGGGCCTCCCGGGGCAACAGCGACCCGTTCCCCGGCGCCCACCGCCTCCTGCTCACGCCCCTCACGCCCTCGCTGGTGGCGATCACCGCGGGGGCGCTGCTCCGGCGCAGGCCCCCTCCTCCCGCGGTGGCGCGGCGGATCTTCCACGCGACCGGTGGGCAGCCGGACTACCTGGTCCACCTCCTCCGCAAGCTGGTTGTGGACGGCGTGATCGTTGGGGACGATCAGCACCAGGAGCGGGTGGATTGGCAGCTGGCGCCGGAGCACCGGCTGGTGTGCGAGATCGCGGAGCGGCACCTGCGGAGCAGGATGCGCGACCTCCCCGCCTCCTCTCGCAGGCTGCTGGAGCTGCTCTCGCTCGCCGGTCACGACCTCCCCGAGGTGCTGCTGGCGTCGACGATGGGGATCCCGGTGGAGTCCTTCAGGGTGGAGCTCCAGCTGTTGGAGCGCTTGGGCTGGGTGGAGCTCATCCACGGGACGGTCCGGAGCGCCTTTCCGCTCGCGGAGGAGCTCTTTCGCGAGATGATGCGGCCCTGTCGGAGGAGGGCCCTGGCGAGGCGCCTCTCTGAGGCCCTGCAGGGCAGCCCGCCCTCGCTAGCGCGTGTGCGCCTGTTGTTGGCCCTCGGCCGGAGCGAGGACGCCTATCGGCTCGGGCTGGAGGTGGTGCAGGAGCAGATGGACCGGCGCGACTTTTTTGGCGCGTTGGACCTGCTTGATGCGTTGATGGAGCGGCAGGACGAGGTCAGCGATCCGACCCTGCGGGGGGAGATCGCCCTCAAGCACGCCCAGTGCATGCTGCTGCTCCATCCCTTCGAGAAGGCCGCGATGCGCTCGCTGACCCTGGCCGAGAAGGGCCTCCCTGCGGGGGATGTGCGGGTTCAGCTCGCGCGGGCCGGTCTCTACAGGGTGCTGGGCCACTACCCGAACCACCGCAAGCACCTGCTCAGCGCGTGGGAGCTGCTGGGGCACGAGAGCGATCCGCGCCTGTCCTACGAGGTGGCCGAGGAGCTGTCGCTCTCGTTCTCCTGGTCGGGGCAGCTGAAGGCCTCGGGCGAGTGGATGGACAAGGGCGGCGCGGTCGTGGCGATGGGCGATGATCCGGTGCTCCAGAGCCGGCACGCCCTGCTGAAGTCCTCCCTGGAGTTCAAGCTCGGCGAGGTGAGGAAGGTGGAGGAGATCGCGTCCAGCGCCCTGCGGGTGCTGGAGCGCGCCGGAGAGCTCCGGGTGGCGTGGGAGGCCGTGCTCAGGTGGGCGGAGTCCCTCAGGGTGCAGGGGCGGTTCTCTGAGGCGCTCTCGATCCTCTATCTGCACGTCCCGGAGGCGAGGCGCGAGGATGTCCGGGGGGGCTACGTCCGGCTTGGGCTCGCAGCGGCCGAGGTGGAGGTCGATCTGTGCCGGCTGGGGCGGGCTCAGGAGTGGGTCGAAGAGCTCGGGACCCTCTACTCCAAGGGCGAGCACCTGCAGATGCGGCTGGAGGCTGACACGGTCGCCGGGCGCATCGCGCTGGAGTCAGGGCAGTATTTCGAGGCGGCTGAGCTGCTGGAGCGGGTGTACCTGCGGGCACGCACCGCCAACATCCTGGTGACCTCTGAGACCGCTCGCGCCCTTCTCGCCGAGACCCTCTGGCACATGGGAGAGTACGAGCGCGCGGCGGAGTTCTTCCGCTCGGCGGTGCTTGGGCTGCTGGGGACGGGGGACAGGATGCGGCTGCTGGCCGCCTGCGTGCGGCAGGGGAGGGTGATGGCAGAGATCGAGGAGCCAGCGACTATTTTCGCGCCGGTCAAGGAGATTTTGGAGTCTCGTCCGGTGATGGTCGCGCAGCTCGAGTACCGGATCGCGCAGGCGCGCTGGCTGCAGGGGCAGGGGAGAGCGCGTGAGGCCGCTGTCGTGTGGCGGGAGGCTGCCGAGACCTTGAACGTCATGTCCGAGAACCTCAACGACATGGATCGCTCTGCGCTCCGCGTCCATCCGTGGTCGACCCTGATCCGCCGCGGACTCAAGGCCCGCTGATGGACGTCTCCCTCTTTCGAAAGATTGGACCGTACCGCGTGATGCGCTCGATCGCTCGGGGCGGCATGGCCGCGGTCTACGAGGTGCAGGAGCCGGTCACCGGAGAGCGGCAGGCGCTCAAGATCCTGCACGGGGATGGCAGCGCCAGGCCCCGCTTTGATCGAGAATATGAGGCGCTGCTCCGCCTGAACCACCCCAACGTCATCCACGTCTACAAGAACGGCTTCCAGGGCGACTCTCCTTGGTACACCATGGAGCTGGTGGAGGGCACCCCGCTGCAGCGGTACGCGAGACAGCTCGGGAAGGCCACCGATGTGCAGCGTCAGAGGGAGATCCTGCGGGTAGGGCACGACCTCTGCCTCGCGCTCCACCACATCCACCGGCACGGGGTGGTGCACCGCGATCTGAAATCGGCCAACGTCCTGGTGATGGGCGACGGCCGGGTCAAGGTGATCGACTTCGGTACGGTGAGCCTCCCCGATCCGGTGGAGATCATCACCAAGGGGCGCGAGTTCATCGGCACCTTCGCCTACGCCTCGCCCGAGCAGATCCGCGCCCAAGAGGTCAACCACCAGTCCGATCTGTACGCGCTTGGCGTGCTCCTGTACCGGGCCTTCACCGGGAAGCTGCCCTTCCGTCACAAGGACGTGCGCGCCCTCGCCCTGGCGCAGCTCTCCGAGGTCCCCGTGCCTCCCCGGAGCCTGGTCCCCAACCTCCCCGAGCCGGTTGAGGCGATCATCTTGGCGTTGATGGCGAAGGAGGCCTCCGCGAGGCCCGCGTCGGCCCTGGCCGTGGCCTCGGTGCTGCGAGAGCAGCTGGGGAATGTCACCGAGGTAGATGACCGCCTCCGGGTGAGCAAGGCGGACGGGCAGCTGGTGGGACAGGAGGTGGTGGTCGGCGATCTGCTGGAGTGGATCGATCGGGCTGGCCGGACCTGGACCGGGGCTGTGAGCGGCGCGAGGCTCTCAGAGCGCTCCGCGGTGGTGGAGCAGGTGGTGAGCAGGGTGGAGGGGAGCGGCTGGCGGGTGGTGCGTGTGCGGGCGGGGGACCCGCACCGCTGGATCGCCGCGCTGCGGACCCTCGCACAGGAGCTGACGCTGGCCGGACACCGCGCGCGCGCGGAGGAGGCGTCGGGCGCGGTCGCCGCCCAGGCGACCACCCTGCTCGAGGTCTTGGCGGGGCAGGCGCGCCCTCCCTCCTTCGCGACCCTGGGGGTGCTCTTTCGCGCGCTGGTGGGCGAGTGGAGCAGGAGCGGAGCGGCCCCCCTGCTCTGGGTCTTCCACTGCGGTCCCACCGGAGCGGAGCTGGTCCGGCGGACGCTGGAGCAGGCCGCGTCGGACCGCCTGGGCTCCATGCGGGTCAGGGTGCTGGTGGACTGGGAGGGCCCGCTGCAGCCGGGGAGCTGTCCCGGGATTTCTTTTGAGGTGGAGCCCCTCGACGTACACAGGGTGGGGCTTCGGATGGGGGCGCTGCTGCACCGCCGTCCCCCGCCTGTGGGCCTTGCCAGGGCGGTGTGGGACGAGACCCACGGCTGGCCCGCGCAGGTCGATGCCCTGGTGCAGCAGCTCGTTCAGCGCGGCGGGGTCAGCGTCACAGGGCGGTCGCTAGAGCGGCTCCAGTGGGCTGGCAAGGGCAGCGCGAGGCTCTCTGCCGAGAGCGCGTCCACGCGGGCGGAGCTGGAGCCGGTGGGCCTCTGGGAGCGGCGGTTGCTGGAGCTGCTGATCGTCGCGGGTGAGCCGGTGCGGCGGTCGTCCCTCGCCGCGCTGCTCGGGGCCTCCCCGGGGGCGGTGTCTCTCGGGGTCGGACGCCTCGTGGGGCTGGGATCCGTTCGCTGCGAGGGGGAGGGCGCCGACGCGCGGCTCGCGTGGGCCGGTGGGTACGGCGCGCGCGCGCTGGAGCAGCGCATCTCGGCGAGCCGGCGCTTGGCGCTGGAGCGCGCCCTGCTGGTGTCTCTCGCGCAGGACGCGCCGTCGTTGGGGACCGCGCGGCTGGCGCTGCGCGTCGCGGACGCCGACACCGCGGTGGAGGAGGTCGCGCGGATGGTGGAGCGCCTGTTCCGCGAGGGCCGCCCGGAGACAGCCCTCGGGTTGATCGATGGCGCGACGCAGCGCTGGGCGTCGGTGAGCCCGGCGCTGCGCACCAGGGTGCTGGTCGCGCGCCTCGACGCCCTGCTGGAGACCCAGCCCACCTCGCCGGCCATCGGAGAGACCCTCCGGCACCTCAAGGAGCTGGGGCAGAGCGATCTAGAGCCGTCGCTGATCCTTGTGAGAGCCCGCTTGTTCGCGGTGTTGGGGCACATGGCGAGCTACCGCGCCACCCTGGAGGCGGGCTGGAAGGAGCACGCCAAGGCCGCGGGGCCTCGCTGGGCCGCCGAGGTCTCCCGGCGGCTCGCGGCGGCCTGCCGCGTGATGGGCGAGCCGGTGGAGGCGGAAAAATGGGACGCGGCGAGCGCCGCGGCTCACCCGGGGGAGGACAGTCTCCACGCGCGCCTCGGCGAGGCGCGGACGGCGCTGCGGGCTGGCAAGCTCGAGCGGGCAGAGCAGGGCGCGATGGCGCTGGTGGAGGCGCTCCGCCCCGAGTCTGACCCCTCGCTCTACGCGAGGGCGGTCTCCACCCTGTCCCGGAGCCTGAGGCTCAGGGGGCGGTTCTCTGACGCCCTCGCGGTGCTAGAGAGCGCGAACCTCTCGCTGTACGCCTCGGAGGTGCCCTACGCCAGGATCTTGATCCTGCTCGCGCTGGGGTGGTGTGAGGTGGACCTGGGCCGGCTGGGCCGGGCGCAGGAGCTGGTGGAGGAGCTGGACGTGAGCCTCCCTCGGGGAGCCTTCCTGTCGCTGACCCTCCAGGCCGATCTGCTCAGGTCCAGGGTGCTGCTCGACTCGGGCGAGGCCAAGAGCGCCACCAGGGTGCTGCAGGAGATGATGGCGAGGGCCGAGCGATCTGGCTACCGCGTGCTGGTAGAGAACGGCCGCGCTGGATTGGGGATGGCGATGTGGGCTTCAGGGGAGCAGGACGAGGCGCGCGCTCATTTCGAGCAGGCGCGCGCCTTCTTCGAGCGACAGGGGGACGTGCCCTCCCTCTACGACGCCTGCGTGGGCGAGGCGCGATCGCTGTCCGCGGAGCGCGATCCGGAGCAGATCTTCGCGCCCATCGCGGACTTTCTGCAGGAGGAGTCCGCGTACCCAGGTCGTCTGGAGCGGATCCTCGCCAGGGCTGAGCACCAGTCCAGCCGGCGGGCTGGCAGGCGCGGGGCCGCCGCCGCCTGGCTGGCAGCGAGGCAGCAGCTTGAGCTGATCGCCCGCAACCTCACCGAGACCGACCGGGCTACGCTCCGCCTGCACCCCTGGTCGCGGCGGATCCGCAGAGGGACCTCCGCTTGACCGCGCTGCTCCCCCTCGCGCCTCGGGCGCGGCTGCTGTTTCACCTCAGGGCACTGGCCTCGCTGGGCTTCCTGTGGCTGCCGCTGGTGCTGGCCCTCAGCGGGGTGGTGACGGTGATCTGGTCCCCTTTGGTCGCCGGGGGCCTCGCCAGCGCGCTGCTCTTTGCCCTGTTCGTCCTCGCCCTCTGGTGGCCTAGCCTCCAGTTCTCTCGGTGGGGCTACGCCCTGGAGGAGGACCGGCTGGTGGTGAGTCGAGGGGTCCTGACCCTGCGCATCACCGCCATTCCCGTGGGGAGGGTTCAGCACGTGGACCTGCACCAGGGGCCGCTGGAGCAGTGGCTGAGGCTGGCGCAGGTCCAGGTCTACACCGCGTCGGGCCTGGGGGCCGACGGGGTGATCCCTGGGCTGGATCTGGCCGTCGCCGAGCGGCTGCGCGACGAGCTGGTCGCGCGCGCGCATCTCCAGGAGGGAGGCGATGACGGGGTCTGAGCCCTGGATGCGGCTCCACCCCGCGTCGATCGCGGTCAACCTGGTGCCGAGGGCTTGGCGCGTGATCCGCGCGGCTTGGCCCGCGGTGATCGCGCTGGCGCTTGGCAGGCAGGCGGATCGATCGGGGGCGCTTGAGCTGGCGATGGGGGTCGCCTTCTTCGCCGCGACGGTGGGGTCCACCTTCATCCACTACCTGACCCTGCGGTACAGGGTGGTAGACGGGCGGCTGGAGCTCCGCAGCGGGCTCCTTCGCCGGCAGATACGGGTGATCGACGGGAGCCGCGTCCAGAACGTGGAGCTGGTGCGGGGGGTCTTCCACAAGCTGTCGGGGCTGGTGGAGGTCCGCATAGAGACCGCCTCGGGCACTGAGGTCGAGGGGTTGCTGTCGGCGCTCTCGGTGGAGGACGGGCAGGCGCTGATCGACCGCCTTTCGGAGGTGCCTCGTCGGGCGGTGCCCGCAGAGGAGCACCTGATCGCCAGCACCTGGACAGACGCCTTTCTGTTTGGCGCCACCGGCTTCTCAGTCGCGCGGGTCACGGTGCTCTTTGTGGTGGTGCAGCAGGGCCTGATGACGCTGACAGCGAGCAGCACCGTCCCCGAGGTGTTCGCTACCCCGGTGGGGGTGCTGTTGCTGGGGCTCGCCTCGGTGAGCGGCGCGTGGCTGGTTGGCACAGGCGCGGCCATGCTCACCTACCACCGCTTCCGGTTGGTGGTAGAGGAGGGGGGCTTGGTGGCGGAGTCGGGGCTGCTGACGAGGCGGAGGGTGGAGCTGCGCCCTTCCAAGGTACAGCTGGTGCTGGTGCAGGAGACGCTCCTGCGGCGCCTCGCGGGCTTTGGCAGCGTGCGTGTGGAGACCGCCGCGGCCCGGCCGCAGGGGCAGGGGAGCCCGCGCTCCGTGGCCTTTGTGCCCGTGGTGCCGCGGGCGAGGATCGGTGAGATCGCGGCGGCCTTCACCGGCGCGCCCTGGCTGGAGGGGGGCCTCCAGGCGCCGGATCCTCGCGCCCTGTGGCTGAACCTGATCCAGTCGCTGGGGACGAGCGGCGCCCTCGCGGTGGGGATCAGCTGGTGGCTCTGGCCCTGGGGTCTGATCAGCGCGCTCTATCCCCCGCTGGCTGCCTGGCTGTCCTGGAAGGACTTCCAGTCCCAGGGCTGGCGGGTCGACGAGGAGCAGATCGTGGCTCGGCGTGGCTGGTGGACGCGCCAGCAGGTCGGCGCGGTGCGCGCCAAGGTCCAGGCGGTGGAGGTGCGCTGTAGTCTGCCTCAGCGGCTGCTGGGGCTTGCGCAGGTGAGGGTCAGGGTCGCGGGGGCCAGCTTCGCGATGCCCCTGATGGATCGCCGCACCGCGGCGGCGCAGGAGCGGATCCTGGCCACAGGGCGGGTGGCGCGGGGGTCAGTCGCCGCTGACCTCGTCGCGCTTCTTGGAGCGCCGGAGCCACAGGTCTTGGAACACCACCACCAGGGTGGCGAACCCGATCAGCTGGAGCTGCGGGAGCCAGATCAGCATCAGGCCCAGCACAGCGAGCACGTGGCTGCCCCACCGTCTCCTCGTGACGAAGCCGACACTCCCGAGCACCTGCACTGAGGCGATCCCCAGGGCGAAGAGGCCGCCCATCAGGATCGAAGACGAGAACAGGTGAGGGGCACCGTAGAACCCCTCCTCCCACCGCAAATTGACGGACGCCTGCGTGATCAGCATCACCCCCTCCATGGTGAGGAGCAGCGCGATGATCCCGTGAAGCAGCGCGATGATGATCCGAAACAGGGGGCCCCCGGTGGACCGTCCAGAGACCCTGCCCTCCCGAGGGCGCGGGTTCCCTGAGGTCCAAGGCGAAGAAGATGGCGCCCCCGACAGGACTCGAACCTGTGACCCACGGCTTAGAAGGCCGTTGCTCTATCCATCTGAGCTACGAGAGCGTGATCCCCTCTTTATGGGCGCGGACGGGTCCAGACCAGATTTGAGCCTTGAGAAAATCTCGACACTTGCATGACGAACGGAAAACCCTCGGTTGGTTCGTGCGTATTCTGTGAAGTTCCCGACTGATGCCGGCCCCGCCCCGCGGCTATCTGTTACCGTGCCCCCATCGCGGGAGGAAGTATCGTGAGCATTCTCCAGCAAGCCGGAACCCTGGGATACTTGATCGCAGGCGTGGGTGGCTTGGGACTCTTGGTTGTTCTTGCATTTGCGGGGCTTGGTGTGACCAAGCGCCGTGTCCCTATGGCCCTCTGGTTTCTGCTGCCCATGTTGGTGGCGGCCCTAGGGGCGATCGGCACATGGTTGGGCGCAGGTGCTGCGGTGGAGGCCATGCTGAGCGCCAGCGCGGACCAGCGCATGGTCTCAGCCCTGTCGGGGATGATTTCGGCGCTGCAGCCTGATCTCCTCTCGCGTTGGGTGGGGGCCTTCTTGTTCATCGCGATCGCCTGGGGCGCGGGCCTCGCGGCGGCGCTCGGCGCTGGGGCGGAGCGGCGGTGGACCATCGGCGCCTCGGTGATCTCCGGGATCGTGACCCTGATCAGCACCGGCGCGCTCGTCGCCTATTGGTCCTCCAATGGACAGGGCGGCGCTGGCTATCTCTTCGCGGGGATGCTCCTGGTGGGCGGCATCGGGGTCGCGGTCGGCTCTGTTCGGCGCGCCCTGGAGGAGGACACCCACAGGGTGGCCGCCTTCCGCTTCACCTCCGGCATCGCGCTGATGATGGCGATCTCCTACGGGGGACACGCGCTCTCCATCGACTCCAACGACGCCCTCTACGCGGCCATCCTCTCGGGGGACTCCGCCGCCGTGGACATGGCCATCCTGCAGGGGGGCGTGATCTCGACCCTCTCCTGGCTGGGCCTGGGGATGGCGTTCCTGGTTGGCCTGGTGGGGTACTTCTCCGAGTTTGGAGATGTGATTGAGCGCCGGACCCTGTTCGACCTGGTGGCCACCCTCACCCTGGCGGTGCTGGTGTGGGGGGTCCACAAGGTGGAGGAGCTCCGCGTGGACGCGCTCCACGATGTGGCGGTGCTCGCCCCCATCGCGGAGGTCAACAGCCGCTCGGACCTCAGCTGGACCAAGGGCGCGGATCTTCCCTCGGGGTCCCTGTTCTTTGGCTCCCAGGCGGAGTGGATTCGCCCGATGGTCCCGTTCTTCGGCGACCTGGTGGTGTGGCGCAAGGACCACTGGGTCCGCACCCACACCTGGACCGGCAAGGGTTGGGCCCTCGACGAGAAGAAGCTGGACGAGGTGAAGCTCGGTACCGAGTTCCCCGTCCTGCTGATGATCGGGACCGGCGAGCCGGTCAAGCCTGTGCTGGACCTGCTCAAGGCAGCCCAGGGGACCGAGGTCCAATTCGGCCTGCTCATCCGCGTGGCCGATGAGCTCACCGAGTACACCAAGGCCGAGACGCTCCCCTCCAAGGTGTCGATGCTCCCCATCGCGCTGGACGAGCAGCCGGCGGATTTCGCTGGTGGAAAGGTCTGGGTGCTGGCCAACAGCCAGCAGGTCTATGTCGGGCCCGTCCGCTACTGGGGCGAGGAGGCCGACAACAAGAAGGAGATCGCCCTGCGTATGGATAAGGCGGTCGAGGCCTTCGACGCGGCTGGCGTGCAGGTGGTCGTCTCAGAGCGCGCGCGCGTCCGGGACATCGTCGATGCCAAGCTCGCCGTCACCTACAAGAAGGGCGTGGACGGCTTTGAGCCCTCCGGGAAGTGGGCCAACCTCACGGTGGGCGACCTCGAGGAGGTCTTGGTGAAGGCTGAGGAGGGCTTCGAGGCGCCCGTGGCGGAGGAGATGAGCCTCAACGCTAGGATCACCAAGGGCGCTCTCGACAAGGACCGCGCGGTCAAGGTCGTGGAGTGGGAGACCGGGGCCCTGGCCGCCTGTGCCTCCGGCTTTGAGGAGGGTGACAAGCGCGGGCGGATGATGCTGTCCTTCACCATCACCCCTGCGGGTCGCGCTAACAGCGAGATGACCGAGGACCGCCGCAACGAGGTCAAGGCGCAGCCAGTGTGGGACTGCGTGCTCGACCGCCTCACGAGGATCTCGTTCCCGAAGGTGGAGGTCCCAGAGGGGACTGATCCTGTGGACTCCGAGATGGAGCTGACGCTGGTCTACCGCTAGGCTCGGGTCTTCAGACATCGGCTCGCCCCTCGGGGCGGGCCTTTTTTTTGGCACCGCGGCGAGGGCACCCGGTGCCCTCTACGGGCGATTCCGGCCCATGCGTCCGGCCCCTACTCACGATAGCCGGCGGTTCGCATTGCAGAACCTGCATTATGGACAAGGCCGCGATAATCGTGACCGATCGGCTCGGGCCCAGCAGGCCCCCGCGGCCCCCGCCACGCCCGTGGAGCGTCGCGGCAGGGTGCTTTCAGGCACCCACCACCGTGATCGGCCCGTTCCTGGCTCTCCGCGCCGGGCGCTGGGTCATGCCGAGCCTCAGCCAAGCGGGTGGTTCCACGACGATGTACGCTCGGACTGGATTTTCTGTCAGGGGGTCACGCTCACCGCGACGTTGAGCGAGAGCAGGTGCCCCCCGCGCGCCGCGTTGCCGTCGAGCTCATAGCTCTGCAGGGCCGGACCGGCGGCGCTGAAGGCCCACGCACCGGCCTGCCAGTCGCCGCTGGAGAACCCGGAGACGCCGTCCTCCAGGAACAGGTCAACCTGCAGCGTAGGGGCGGCCCCGTTGAGATCCGCGATCCCCTCGGCACCCCCCTGGACTTCCAGCCTGGCGATCGCCTCACCGAGCATGGTCAGCAGGATCACGGTGTGATCCCCCGCGTCGCTGGCGCAGGCCGCGGGGGATCCCTGGTAGGTGACGGTGGGATCCCAATTTGCCACGTAGTCCAGCCCGTCGATCTGGAGCCTTCGCACCAGCACCTCACCGGCGGCGCGGTGGGTTCCCGCGGGGCAGCCATCGCTGGAGATCGCAGTGTCGGTGTTGTTTTCGAGCCCGTCGCAGCCGGCGATGGACAGCAGGAGGGCGAGCGGAAGTGCGGACATGATGGCTCCGTGGCCGGGGGGGGCTGCTTCTTCTGTGCAGGTGTTTGCGCATCTACGCAAGCGCGATTACCGGTGACGCGATACACATTTTTTGCACTGTGATAACACCTCGAGTCTTCACACTCGCGAAGACTCTCTCCCGCGGGTCTCCTCGCTGGAGATGCAACGAGTAGGAGGGCGCGATGCGCTTCGGAATAGTAACGCTTGTGATGGTACTCGCTGGGTGCAGCTCAAAGACGGTCGACGGGACCCTCATCGATGGGCTCACGCAGCAGCCGCTCGCTGGCAAGACCCTGGTGGCCTCGGCCGAGGGCGTCAGCCTGACCTGCCAGAAGGTCTCGGCCAACACGGATGACGCGGGCAAGTTTGTCCTGGAGGGCGCCTGTCTCGATGACGCGGCCTACCAGCTGAAGGTCACAGACGAGAACCTGTGGCTGGAGACCGCCGAGGTTCCTCAGGGCGGGTACGAGGGCCCCACGCAGTTCATCGCCTGGCGTGCCCCCAAGGGTGACGGCATCTACGCCTTGTCTGGTGACACCCTCACCATGCTCAGGACCGACTCCGACGTGAAGCGCGAGACGATCAAGGGGACCGAGGAGGAGGTGCTCTACCCGGTGAAGATGCCGGACCAGATCAGCAAGGTGAAGGCCGGTGATTTCTTGGTCGCGACCACAAAGGATCTCTGCGACAACACCAAGATCGTGCCGGTGTTCCAGGACCAGGGCGTTCGGACCTTCGCAGACGATAGCACCATCCAGGACTGGTGGTACATCGGTGTGAAATTCTCCTCGGACACCGAGTTTGAGCGCACGGTGGCCAGCTGGGACAAGAGCAAGGAGGTTCACGTCGAGAAGGGCGACCGCGCCTTCTGTTTCCTCCCGGTGAACGTGCTCACCGCCGGCAGGTACTCGGTGATGAAGGAAGGCGACAAGCGCGTCCGCATGATGGACGTCGAGGGCTGAGCTGCGTGAGGTCCACGCCGGCACCGCCAGGGAGCCGGCGTCGACACAGGCCGTGAGCAGGCGCAGCCGCCGCCGCTCCGGCCAGCGCGCCCCTTCACCCTCCCCGAGGGTGCACCAGGGGTCGTCCAGCTCGCGGGATGTCCGCAGGCGGGCCGCTCCTCGCGCCGAGCAGGCGCTCGGGGCGCCGCGGCCAGCGGCGCGGTGTGGATCGGTCGCCTCTCGCGCCCTCGAGGGCCACCGCGATCCTCGGAGGAGCCGCCGCCGGGCCCTGTGCGCACCCTCACGGACTGCGCCGTTGGCGGCGCGTGGCTTGCTGACGGTGCCCCATGGGCGGAGGATCGTGGGCGCCCCGGTCCCTAGACGAGGAGCCGCCTCGCCTCGTCGGGGAGCAGCAGCGCGAAATAGGCGTCGTCGTTCAGGCCCCCTCTGCCGCTCGGCTTGAAGCTGTGGCCGATCAGCACCTGGGCGGAGACCCGCCGCACCTTGTCGATCATGTCACCGTAGATGAAGGGGAACAGCGGGCGGTGCTGCTCGCTGAGCGCTGGGAATTCGCGGTGCTGTCCCGAGGGCATGAGGGTGTAGTCGATCCACAGCTCCCCCGAGGCGTCGTCCGCCGGCCGGACCACGAAGTGCCCCGCGCCAGCCAGCAGCCGCACCAGCCAGGGGGTGTGGTTGTAGCCAACGATCTCGTCCCCGACCCGGGCAAAGCGCTTCTCAAACCGACTGAACACCGGGAGCTGGTTGCGGCCCGTGGCGATGGTCACCCCGCCGTCCGGGCGGAGCAGTTCGTCAGGTCGCATCGGCGCACCCTCCGCGGCGAGGTCGAACAAGGCAGCCAGCTCTCGGCGGTTCAGCGCCCCGAGCCACCCCCGCAGGGCGCCGCTGTCCGCTTGATCGAGGGGAGCGCGCAGCGCGTCGAGGGACTGTGCGGTGGCGGGGAGCGGGAGCGGTGCGGTGAGGGCGGTGACGGGCATGGGCTCTCCTTGTGTTATCGGGATATCCGGCCCCGGGGAGGTGTCATGGACCTGGACGGACTTCTCGTCGCCATCAGAGATGAGCTGGCGCCCAGGGCGTGGGCTGCGGCGGTGCTGCTCGCTCGCGAGGGGGCGGTGCGTGGGGTCTCGATCGGCGACGACGAGGTGCAGCTTCAGGTCAAGGATCGACAGGGGATGCCCCACACGGTGTGGCTGTTCCCCGACGATGAGGAGTGGGAGTGCGACTGCGGCATCCCCGGTTCGGTCTGTGTCCACGTGGCCGCCGCCGCCATCTCGCTGCACCAGAGCGGGCGGGAGGGGCTCGCGATGCCGGCGCCCAAGCACGAGTACCAGGTGCAGCTGCGATACGTCTTTCAGCAGGTGAAGAGCGATCTGAAGGTCCACAGGGAGGTTGTGTCCCCCGATGGGGGCGTCTCGCTCCTGGAGGGCACCCTGGCGGAGAGCGCCCTGTTCGCAACCCAGGCAGACGCCCTGGCGGAGTCCCTGCTGGTGACCGCGCCGCTGGGCCCGCTGCCCGCAGACACCCTGCGGCGCCTGATCGCGCAGCTCGACGGGCGCGAGGTGATGCTCGACGGCGCGGTGGTCCGCGTGTCCAACGAGCCGGTCCTGTTTCGGGTGCGGGTCACCGAGCAGGAGGGGGGCTTTAGGGTGGGGCTGTTCCGGCCTCCCGCGCTGGACGCGCTCTATCGAGGCGCGGCCCTGCTCGCGGGGGAGCTGCGGCCCACCTCGCACGGCTCGCTGCGGCCGGACCAGCGCAGACAGCTCGTGCAGGGGGTGTCGTTCCGCGCTGACCAGGTGGGGCGGCTGGTGGGAGAGATCCTCCCCAGGCTCGCCGAGCAGATCCCGGTGGACATCGAGACCGATCGCCTGCCGTCGGGGACGCAGCTCGAGCCCAGGGTGCGCCTGCACCTCGCGGAGGTGGACGCGGGGCTGGAGGTCCGGGCTGAGGTCGCCTACGGAGAGCCCGCGGTGGCGGTGGTGCGCAACGGCGCGCTGCAGGCGCTCGGGGACGTCCACGCCGCGCGGGACATCGGCGCGGAGCGGCGGGTCGCCAGGGAGTACGAGGAGTGGACTGGCTTGCCCGTGGACTACCGGCACGTGCTCTCGCCCAGCAGGGCTGCCGCCTTCCTGTCGGAGGTGGTGGCTGGCTTCAAGGGTGAGGTGGTCGGCAAGGTCCGCACCGAACGCTACAGGATCGAGCGGCGCGCCGTCCGGCCAGAGATTCAGGTCCGGCCCGTCCAGGGCGGAGGCGGCTTCACCCTCGATGTGAGCTTCTCCGGTGAGCGGGGCAGCGCGGAGGCCCGCGATGTGCTGGTGGCTTGGCAGTCCAAGCGCCCGCTGGTGGCCCTGCGGGAAGGGGGCTTTGCGCCGCTCCCCGAGGCCTGGCTGACCGAGAACGCCCCGCTGCTGCTGGAGCTCCTCGAGTCTCGCGACGAGCGGGGCAGGGTCCACCGGAACGCTACCGCCGCGCTGATGGAGCTGCTGGAGGGCACGGAGGCGCAGATCCCGCCAGATCTTGAGCGGCTCAAGCGCTTCCTGGAGGGCGGCGAGGGCCTCCCGGAGGTGTTCCTGCCCTCCTCCTTCCGGGCCACGCTGCGCCCCTACCAGGTGGCCGGCCTCCAGTGGCTCGGCTTCCTTCGGGACATGGAGCTGTCCGGGATTCTCGCCGATGACATGGGCCTCGGAAAGACGGTCCAGACCCTCGCGATCATGGCCTCCACCCCTGGGCCGCACCTCGTGGTGGCGCCCACCTCGGTGCTCACCAATTGGGAACGCGAGGCTCAGCGCTTCGCGCCTTCCCTCCGGGTGAGTCTGTTCCATGGGCCGCGGCGCGAGTTGGATCTGGGCGCGGACATCGTCCTGACCTCCTACGCCCTGCTGCGGCTGGACCAGGAGCTGCTCGGAGCCCACGACTGGAACTGGGTGGTGCTGGACGAGGCGCAGGCGATCAAGAACCCCTCGTCGCAGACGGCACAGGCGGCCTTCGCCCTCGCGGGCCGGCACAGGCTCGCCCTGTCGGGCACCCCGGTGGAGAACCGCCTGGAGGAGCTCTGGAGCCTGTTCCGCTTCCTGATGCCGGGGCTGCTGGGCACGCTGTCCTCGTTCAAAGAGCGCTTCTCTCGGCCGATCGAGGCGGGCGACCCGCGGGCGTCCAAGCTGCTCCGCGCCAGGATCCGGCCCTACGTCCTCCGGCGCCTCAAGCGCAACGTCGCGGCAGAGCTACCCCCTCTGACCGAGATCGTGGTCCAGTGCTCCATGGCGCAAGACCAGCAGCGCATCTACGACGCCACCAGGGCCGCGGGGAGGGCGGAGGTCCAGCGGATGCTCAGCGAGCGGGGCAGCGGCGCGGTCGCCTTCTCGGTGCTGGAGGCGCTGCTGCGGATGCGGCAGGCGGCCTGCGATCCCGCGCTGGTGCCGGGGGTGGGGGACGAGGTGTCCTCCTGCAAGCTGGACCGGCTGGAGGAGATGTTGCTGGAGCTGGTGACCGACGACCACAAGGTGCTCATCTTCTCCCAGTGGACTGGCCTGCTCGACCGGGTGGAGCCGCGCCTGAGGAGCCTCGGGGTCCCGTGGGTGCGCCTGGACGGCTCGACCAGGGACAGGGCGGCCGTGGTGGATCGGTTCCAGGATCCTGAGGGGCCGCCGGTGTTCCTCATCTCCCTCAAGGCGGGCGGCACCGGCCTGAACCTCACCGCTGCGGACTACGTCATCCATCTGGATCCCTGGTGGAACCCGGCGGTGGAGCAGCAGGCGACCGATCGCGCGCACCGGATCGGACAGGACAAGCCCGTGGTGTCCTGCAGGTTGGTCGCTGAGGGCTCGGTAGAGGAGCAGATCCTCGTGCTTCAGGAGAGCAAGCGGAACCTGGCAGAGGCAGCCATCGGCGGCGAGGCGGGGATGCTCCGCGCGCTCACGGCGGACGAGCTGAGGAGCCTGTTCGACCTGTAGCGCGGGGCTGCGGCGCAGGAGGGCTGGTCGGGCGGATGTAGGCGGTGTCTGAGCGGCGTGCGGTGCGCAGCGATGCTCACCTCGCGGCCTTGCTCGCGAACGCGTCCGTCTGGGGTGTTATACTGGCGCGGGTACTAGCCCCTCAGGGAGTGGTATGGCCAAGGCAGAGAAGCGCGGACCGCTCCGCGCGATCTTGTTTTTTGCTCTCGCGCTAGTGGCTGGAGGCATCTCCGTCGCGGTGATCTGGCTGGTGATCCAGAACTACGAGTCTCGGATCGAGAACGCCCAGTACCAGGAGGAGATGAAGCTCGCGATCGTCGCCCAGCGCACGCTCTATCCGGGCCTCACCATCACCGAGGAGGACGTAGTGGCGGTGCCGATCCCGGTCACCTACTACCCCCCCAACGTGTACGCCTCTCCGCAGCAGGTGGTGGGGCAGGTCCCCAAGGAGCGCATCCTCCCCAACGAGTACATCCGCTCCGAGAGACTCTCCAACAGGTCCGACGGGGTCGGCCTGAACGCCCTGGTCTCGCGCGGGATGCGGGCGGTCTCGATCGACATCTCCAAGGGCGCGTCCCTGTCGGGGTTCCTGAACCCGGGGAACTATGTGGACGTGCTGGTGACGATCCAGAGCGAGGGGCACCCCCCCGAGACCCGCACCATCCTCCAGGCGGTCTATGTGCTCGCGGTGGCGGGACGCACCCTCACCCCGAGCGGTGAGGTGGCGCCGGCGCCCACCGGAAAGAAGTCCAAGAAGGCGGTGGCCACGGGGGTCCGGCGCACCAGGGAGGCCGCGCCCTCGGTCACCCTCCAGGTCACGCCTGAGCAGGCGGAGCAGCTGGCGCACGCCTCGCAGCGCGGGGCCATCACCCTGCTGCTCCGCAACGACCTCGACCTCCAGGTCGCCGAGAGCGATGGGGTGACCACGGACATCCTGGTCGGGAAGAAGGAGCCGGAGGTGGTGGCCAAGAAGCCTGTGGTCCGCAAGGAGCAGGGGCCCACCCTGATGATCTACAAGGGCACCTCGGGCCGGCAGTTTGAGTACAAGAAGTGAGCCACTCGTAGGAACCCCCTCTGCGCGTGGCAAGGCCGCCGACGTTCCGGGAGGACGCCGATTCTCGTCGCAGCGTGCTACGGGCGAACCAGCGTTTTGGGAGAGGCAGCGCAGCGCGGGGACCTTTGACGAGGGGCTCAACAAGTAGCCCGGTGGGGCGCGCCTCGTCACGCCAAGGGCTGCCTGCCAGGTCCAAGCCTACAACCTCCGGGCGCGTTGGCGCTCGCGCCCAGGGCTCGTCGCTCGCACGCGCGGTAGACGTGGCTCCGCGTGAGCCCTCCCTCCTCGCCCGCGA
Source organism: Deltaproteobacteria bacterium (assembly GCA_016938035.1). Taxonomy (GTDB): domain Bacteria; phylum Myxococcota_A; class UBA796; order UBA796; genus JAFGVK01. The sequence goes on from JAFGVK010000001.1 coordinate 28,508, forward strand.
GGGCTCACCGCGAGCGAGCCGCTCGGCTTGCCCTAGAGGACATCCGTCCGATGCGCTGGCGCCCTGGTCACGATAGCAGGCGATTCTCCTTCCATGTCCGGCGCTAGAGGCGACACCGCAGGAGGCGCGACCGATCGGTTCGAGGTCAGCGTCCTGCTGCAGCACGCGTCGCGCCCCGGGGAGCGTCGCGGCAGGGTGGAACCGCGAACAGACCCTCGTTCTCGACGCATGCTCCGCTGGCCTCACGGCTGTTGCCGAGCCTTGGGCGAGCCGGTGGATCCGGGACCCTGTGCAGTCGGACCGCAGCGCCTGGCTTGGTCCCAACCGTCGGGCCGACTGCCCGGATGGCGCGAGGATCGAAAGCCGCCCGCAGGAGCGCCCTGCACACTGGAAAGCGGCCATGTCGCACCCCCCCGGCGCGACCACGAGGCTGGCGACACGGAGTGTCCAACCGAATCGCGGCATCCCCGGCGCTGCGGGAACGCGCCCTTGCCCGGAGCTCTCAGCGGGTAGCGCCGAGACGGGGCGCCCGCAGGTTGGCGATCGCCGCTGGCTGATCGGGCGGTGTGCCACCCGTGCACACCCGAGAACACACGGCGGTTGCGTCCCCCCACTGCTCGCCATAGCTGTTGAGTCATTCGGTAGATCCTTCGCTATCAACGACCTCACCGTCATCCCGACCGATCGGATAGGGCTCGGCAGCCCCTTGCAGCACGAGCCGCGCCCGGGGAGCGTCGCGACAGGGTGGAACCGCGAACAGAGCCTCGTTATCGGCGCATGCTCCGCTGGCCTCGCGGGTGTTGCCGAGCCTTGGGCGAGCCGGTGGATCCACGACGTTGTGCGCCCGGACCGGATTTCCAGACCGGAGAACACGCGGCCAGCGAGCCGCTACCGCGGCCCTCGCTCCCGCTGCACGGCCAGCGCGATGAGGGTCGCCGCGAGGCTCAGGGCGGTCATGGACAGGAACAGCGTCCTGGTGCCGCCCAGGCTCAGCAGCGCCGCGTTCATCCCCGTAGACGCCAGGTAGGCCGCTCCGAACGCGACCGCCGTGAGCAAGGCCTGGGTCTGGTTCTCCTGTCCCTCTGGCGCCGCCTCCGAGAAGATCGACACCGCCGCGAGCCAGAACGCGCCGAACTGGAGCCCATGCAGGCTCTGGGTCGCGATCATCACCCACGCCTGTCCGCTCAGGCCGGTGAGCGCCCACCGCGGGAGCCCAGCCGCCAGGGCGATCACCAGCAGCGGACCCGCGCCTACCCGCGCCAGCACCGCCCTCCCTCGGGTGAGCAGCACCCACTCCGACGCGACCCCTGTGCCCATCGCCACACCCGCGACCCAGCTCGGCAGGTGCAGGTGGTCCAGGTGCAGGGTGAACAGCGTGTCGTAGGTGGCCAGCCCGATCCCGTGGAGGAAGATGGCGACCAGCAGCCACCGCAGCCGCTTGCTGGCCGGCAGCGCGGGCCGCACCCCGGTCGCGCCCGCGGTCGCGGGGGAGGGGAGGGCCCAGGCGAGCGCCGCACGCGCGACGAGGAGGGCCACCGGCAGCACCAGCGGCGCCCTGGTCCCCAGGCCTCCCACCGCCCCGCCCACTACCACAGCCCCCAGGAAACCGACGGATCCGAAGCTGCGGATCGCTCCGTACGCGCCCACGTCGCCTCGGAGGAGCTGCACGGTCAGCGCGTCGGACAGGGGCGAGATGGGGGCGGTGGCCAGGGCGAAGAGCAGCAGGCCCGCGCCCAGGCCGGTGACCGAGTCCGACACCAGGATGAGCGCCCCGCCGGCGGCGGCGAGCGCGGCCGCACCCCGCAGGATCCATCCCCTGCGCCCGGTCCGATCGGCGACCCAGGCCCAGAGTGGCCCGCCCACCAGGAGGCCTACGGGCGTCAGCGCCAGCAGCGCGGCCGCCTCGCCCTCGGAGAGGCCCGAGGACACCAGGAGCAGGGCCATGAACGGCAGCATGGCGATGCCGCCGTAGGAGGTCGCGTACCAGGCGCGAAGGAGGGGGTGGGACATGGCGCCCCCTCTACCTCCGCTGGGGGTGGGACGTAAAGGCGCCGCGTGGCATACTGCGTCGATGTGGCGCCATTCTCTCCTCGTCGTGCTCCTCGCCTGCCGTCATCCCGCGGCCCCAGTGCGCTATGACCTCGTCGCCGCCGGGGAGCTGGGCACCGCGCGGCGTGGGGCGCTGGACGGGGGGACCGCGGCGCTGGTCCTGCAGGCGGCGGTCGCTCGGGAGCGGGGCGAACGCGAGCTGGCGGAGCGGGCCTGGGCCGCTGCGAGGGAGCGGGCGCCGTCGGACCCGTGGATCGCCGAGCAGCTGGCCGCCGCCCCGGTGGAGGAGACGGTCCTTGCGGAGGGCCTCGCCCTGTCCGCCGCTGCGCCGGAGCAGGTGCTGGCGTGGGCCCTTCCCCGCCTTCCCAGGGGCGGGGTCACCCTCGCGGCGATCGCCCTCGACGCCGCGCGCAGGTCGTGCAGGGCGGGTCCTGTGTGGGCCTGGGCCCGGAGCGAGCCCCTGGTGTACTCCGGCGACCCCGCCTGGGCACAGGTGGGGCTGGAGGCCGCGCGCCTCGCCGGGGACGACGCGCTGGCGCTGCGCCTGCTGGGGCCGGAGGAGGGCCCCACCTGGGTCGCCCGCGCGCTGCTGGACCGGGGGGACGCGTCCGGGGCGCTCGCGGTGCTGGAGCGGGGCGGGCTGAGCGAGGACGAGCGGTCCCTGGCGGGCGAGGCGCTGCTCGCAGGGGGGCACCTGGATCAGGCGCTCGTCCTGTGGGATGGCCCCGCAGGCGCCCGCGCGGCGGTGGACGCGCTGCTGGCCGCCGGCGCCCTCGGGGCGGCGCGGGAGCGCGCCGGGGGCGATCCCAGGCTGCTTGCGAGGGTGCTGCTGGCGGAGGGAGACCGCCCCGGCGCGCTGGCCCTGCTCCCCGATCCCGCCCTGCGCGCGGGGGCGCTGTGGGCGGCGGGGGACGGGGACGGAGCGCTTGCGGCGCTCGGCGAGCTCCCACCGGACGCGCCGCGGGTGGTCCGTGACAGGGCCAGGGTGCTGGAGGGCATGGGCCGTTTGGAGGCGGCGGAGGCAGCCTGGGGCGAGGCTGCGCGGCGCGATCCCGCCGACGCCACCGCGGCCCTGCGCCTGGCCCGCCTGTCTGGCGCGGCGGAGGACCGCGCCAGGGCCCTCGCGGCCGACCCCTGCTCGGTGGAGGCGCTGCTGCTCGCGGCGCGATACTCCGCCGATGGCGCCCAGGCGCGCGCCTACCTCGAGCGTGCGCTGGAGGTGGCGCCGCTCAACCCTGAGGCGCTGCTGGCCCTCGCCGAGCGGCTGGGAGAACAGGACGAGCGAGCCCATGTCCTCGCGGCGCGGGCGAGGAGGAGGACGCGGTGACCAGGTTCGGATGGATGGCGGTGCTCGCCCTAGGGTGCGCGAAGCAGACGCAGCCCGTGGCCCTCGTGGGCCCGGTGGAGCAGGTGCTGGAGCGCGCGCGCGCGCGGTCGATCCCCGATCCGGCCCGCTCTCGGGTCCACGTCCACATCGCGCAGGGGCGCGACGAGGTGAAGGCCGCGAGCGTGGGCGGCGGGGTGGTGATCGACCGGCCGGGCCACGGGCGTCTCGATCTGATGCACCCAGTCGCGGGGCGGCTCTACTCCGCGGTGACCGATGGGGAGGTCGCCGGGGTGCTGATGATGGACGCCAAGCGGCACCTGGTCGCCGATCACGCGGAGGAGGTGCTGAGCGAGCTGACCGGTGGACTGGCGGGGGTCGACGACCTGCTCGCGGTGCTTGTAGGGGACCTGCCGCTGGACGAGGCCGAGGTGCTGTCGCGGCAGGTGGACGAGGGCGCGCTGAGGGTAGAGCTGGCGGGGCCGGACCACACCCGGCTGGTGGCGTGGCTGGAACCCGACCAGGCCACGGTGCGGCGCCTGGAGGGCCTCGACGCGGAGGGGGCGGTGCAGCTCACCGTGGTGTACGGCCCCTACACCGAGGTGGAGGGCCGCTGGCTCCCCGAGAGCCTCCACCTGGAGGCGCCGGCCGCGGCGCTGGTGCTGGAGCTCCGCTACGACCGGTGGGTGGTGCCCGACACCCCCCCAGAGGTCTTCGACCTGAGCACGCCAGAGGGCTTCGCCAGGGAGCCGCTGGAGGACGTGCTGCGGGGCCTGCGCGGCCCTTGACCGGCGCGTGGGTGAGAGCGGCGCTCTGTGCCCGCTGGGACCGGTGACATCGCGGGGCTTGCGCCCGCGCCGCTGGCGGGCGATGCTGTACACCCGGAGGCTGCCATGTCCGCAAGTGTCGAGGTTGAGGTAGAGGACTCTGTGGAGGAGGAGCCCCCTCGCTCGGGCCGCGCGCCGCGCCCAGAGGCCAGCTCGGCCAGGGTCGAGGTGGAGCGCGAGGTCACCAAGCGACACCTGATCGAGGCCGTCACCTCGGTGGTGGTGGTGGTCTTGTACATGGCCTTCTCGCTGCTCCGAGACCGAGATCGCGGGGTGGTGGTGGTCGACGGTGGTCCAGAGGACGACTGGGTGGAGTAGAGGTCGCTCGCTCCGGCCTTCTGGCGACAGGACGCCACGGCGAGGTCCACCGACTCAGCGGGCGCCGCCCGGTGCACCGGACGTCTCCGTCCCTCGGACCCAGCGCGGCTGTCCGCTGCCGTGGCTCAATAGCCGGGTGGCCCGGGGCGTCCGCTCGTCATCCGTCACGTGGTCCCTCCGCCCCAACCGGGCTTCGCCCTTCGGCCTTCCCGCCTCGATGGGCTCGGTCTGGACCAGCTAGTCGAGGCTTTCGACCGCGGTAGGTCCTCGCGCTGCTGGCCCCACGCCCGGTGCGCGCGATGGGTGGGCGCCCCCTCGGTGGAGGGCGCGGAGGCCTGGGCTGGTGCGGCAACGCGGTCGAGATCAGGTCTAACGCCGCGCCGATCACGCCTTGCGCGCGTCATCCAGCGAGAGCTGCAGCAGGCGCCGCCCGTTGAAGACGTTGACCTGCAGGTGACCCAGCAGATCGAGGGCCTCGCTCCGGAAGGTCTGTTCGTGCTCCGGGTGCTCCCACCACACAAGCTCCACCGGCGCGCCGCGCCCGGTGGGCAGCGAGGCCTTGAGCAGCCGCCCCTGCGCCCGCAGCTCCACCGCCGCGGGCCGCACCCCCCGCAACAGCAGCCTGGGCCGGGGGTTCCCGATCCCGAAGGGCCCCAGGCGGTCAAGCTCGTCGACCAGGTCCTCGGACAGGTCCTCCGGGTTGATGGCCACGTCGGCTCGCCGCACCACCACCCGGTCCTCGGCGGTAGAGTGCTCCGCGACGTACCGGTGGAGCCTCGCGCGCAGCTCCTCCAGCTTGTCTGTGGGCACGGTGAAGCCTGCGGCGCCGGCGTGCCCGCCGAACTTCACGAGCAAGTCGCGCACCGACTCCAGCGCGTCGACCGCGTGGATCGCGGTGATGGAGCGCACGCTGCCCACCGCGCGGTCCCCCTGGACCGCGAACACCGCGGTGGGGAGGCCGAGCTGGTCCTTCACCCGCGAGGCGACGATCCCCACCACGCCCCTGTGCCAGCCGTCCTCCTCGGTGCCGCCGATCACCGCGAACAGGCCGCGCTCCTCAGTGGCCGAGGCCAGCGCGAGCTGGGTGAGGCGCCGCTGGATCCCCTGCCGCTCGGTGTTGAGGGCGTTCAGCTCGATCGCCATGGCCTTGGCTCTCACCTCGTCCCGCTCGTGCAGCAGGTCGACCACCAGGTTGGCCCCCGCCAGGCGCCCCGCTGCGTTGATCCTGGGGCCCACCCTGAAGCCCAGATCCGACGCGGTGATGGTCTTCCCCTTCAGCCCGCTGACCTCGAGCAGGGCCGCGAGGCCAGGGGCGTGCGGGCCCCTGTTCAGCTCGGCTAGACCCAGGGTGACAATGGCGCGGTTCTCGCGCGTGATCAGCGGGACCATGTCCGCGACGGTGCCGATGGCGGCGAGCTTGATCAGCGAGAGCAGCATCGGCTTGAAGCGCGGGTGCCCCTCTAGCAGCGCCTGGGCGACCTTGAGGCTCACCCCGCAGGCAGCCAGCGAGGGGTTGGGGTAGTCGCAGCCCTCCTGCGGCGGACAGAGCACGATCGCGTCGGGAGGGACCGACTCACCCGCCGGCAGGTGGTGGTCGCACACCAGCACGTCGGCGCCCCCCTCACGCGCCACCCTCACCGCCGCGTGGTCCCGCACCCCGATGTCTGCCGTGATGATCAGCCCCACCCCGGCCTCTAGCGCCCTCTGGGCGGCGTCGACCGAGAAGCCGTAGCCCTCGGTGAAGCGGTGGGGGATGTGGTAGTCGATCCGGTCCGGCGGGTGCCCCGCGAGGCGGAGGGCCGCCTGGAGGATCAGGGAGGAGGTGGTGCCGTCCACGTCGTAGTCGGTGATGATGCGGATCAGCTCTCGGTCCGCGATGGCGCGCCGCAGGCGCTGCACCGCTCGGTCCATGTTGAGCATCAGGGAGGGTGGCAGGAGGTCGTCGAGGGAGGGGTGGAGCAGGCGCGCGTCCGCCTCCTCACCGAAGCGCGCCGCGAAGATCGTGGCGCTCGCGGGAGAGAGCCCGGTGCGGACGCGGACCGCCGCGGTCTGGCGGGCCTCAGTCAGCGTCCAGCGGGCGCCGGTGAGCGAGAGCGGGCTAGGCGAAGAGGAGATATCCAAGGAGAAAACCTGCAACAATGCCGAGGGTTGTGCCGAGGAGGCCCAGCCAGAGCGGGGGCACGTCCCCAGGGGGCTGCGGAGAGGCCACGCGCGGGCTGGTCGGGGTGATGGTGGCGTCCCGCTGCACCGGCGCGGGCGGTGTGAGGGCCTCCTCGCCGCGCAGGCAGAGGCGCACTCTGGTCGCGTCGGTGTCGTGAGGGCTGGTGCACAGCAGATCGAGCACCACCTCCTCGCCCGCGAGGCTGGTTCGGAGGATCCGGATCGGGACCCTGCCGTCCCTCGCCCAGGTGAGGGTCTCGGAGGTGAAGACCTCGTCGCGCAGGGTGTCCTGGAGGATCGGGGTCGCGCCCGACTGGAGCACCGCCTCCTCGTGCACCTGGACCCGCTCCTCGGCGGTGATGGCCTGCTCCCGGTGGACGGTGCTGATCCGGCACACGCCAGGGGCGCCGAGCTGATCCTCCAGCCGCCGGCGCATCCGCCCGAGCGCCTGCCGGAAGGCCTCCAGCAGTCCCTCCGGGAGGGGCTGGACCACCGGTGAGAGGTCCCTCAGCTCCTGGAGCACCGCCTCTCGCCGGGCGGGATCGTGCCCCTCCACCGCTGGCACGCAGGCGACCACCGGCACCTGGCCGCGGTCGAGCTGCGACTCCTCCAGGAAGCGCCGGAGGGCCTCCTGGGTGCGGCGGTTCTGCTCGGGCGACTGTGGGTGCGCGACAAACACGACGGCGTCGGTGTTGCGGAACACCTCGCGCCTGTGGGTGGGGTTGAGCGCGTCGCTGGCCAGCCCGTACACCTCAATCTGCAGGGCGTAGCCCTCCAGGTGGCTCGCCCGCATCGGGCGGTAGTCGAAGGTCCAGCCCGCGGTGGGGGACTCCTCGGTGGCGATGGGGAGCAGGGCGGAGCGGGTGCGCACCGGGACGCCGTCGTGGAGGGTCTCCATGAGGTCGCTCAGGCCCACCTCTTGGTGGCCAAAGACCACCACCTTCGGTGTGAGCAGCTTGAGCTGGCTGTAGATGGTGGCCAATTCCCGTGTCCCCTTTGACGGAGTATAAGCCTTTGGGTGTCGCGGCGGGGGGTGTCCGGTTAGCGAGCACCGACCCAGGAGGAGCCGCCGTGCGTCCCTTGATTCCCTTCTTCGATCACCCCCGCATCACCATCCCGCTGCCCTTCGAGCTTCCTACGGGGTCCGACCACCTGACGATCTACGGCTTCGGCGTGATGGTGGCCCTCGGCTTCTTGGTGGCCTCGCGCTGGGGCATCAAGCGCGCAGACAAGATTGGCCTGGACGGTGAGGTCATCAACCGGCTGGTGGGGTGGATGGTGCTCTCGACCTTCGTGGGCGGGCACCTGGGCTACGCGATCATGTACGACCCCGCGTCCTACTTCGCGAACCCCATCAAGTTCCTCCAGGTGTGGGAGGGGCTGTCGTCCTTCGGCGGGATCGTCACCTCGATCGTGGTGGCGGTGGTCTTCTTCAAGGTGCAGAAGCTGCCGCTCTGGCACTACCTCGACCTTTTGGCCAAGGTGTTCGTGCTGGGGTGGGGCTTCGGCCGCACCGGCTGCACCCTGGCCCACGATCACGCTGGGGCGGTCACCAATTTCTGGCTGGGGCGTCAGGGAATCTGCCTGAACGGCGACAAGTCGCTCGCCTGCCACGACCTGGGCATGTACGAGATGATGTGGGCCTTCTCGGTCTTCGGGCTGTTTATGCTCCTCGACCGGAAGCAGCGCTTCTCCGGCTTCTATGCCGGGTTGCTCGGGATCCTCTACGGGCCCGTGCGCTTCTTCTTCGACTTCCTCCGCCCCGAGAGCACCGATCCACGCTACCTCGGCTTCACCGCGGGGCAGCACTGGTCGGTGGTGGTCTTTCTCCTCGGCGTGTACATCTTCTGGTCGCGGTCGCGGCTGAACGAGCCGGGCAAGTGGATCGCGCCAGGTTCGGACGCGCCCAAGGCCTGATCGGGGGATAGAGGGGGGGGCTCTCTCCGGAGGTCCCTATGCGCCCGCTCGCTTCCATACTCGTCCTCGTCGCGCTCACCGCCTGCACGCGCGAGGCGACCATCTCGGTCCGCAACGAGGATCCTGACGCGGCCATCCTGGTCCCGGTGAGCGGCGCGACCGTCTTCTCAGACGATGCGGTGGAGTTCTGCGCCCGCGCCTCGGATGACACGGACGACATCAGCCTCCTCGCCATGTCCCTCGCCTCGGACCGTGACGACCTGCTGTGGAGCTCCACCTACGCCCCAGAGGCGATTGGCGCCTGCGACGGGGGCGAGGGGGTGGGGATCACCCTCAGCGGCCTCTCGGTGGGGACCCATGTGCTCTCGTTCCGCGTGGTGGACACCAAGGGCGCGGACGCGCTGGCGGAGGCGACGCTGGTGGTGGAGCAGCGCCCCAACGACGCGCCGGCCTGCGAGATCCTCGAGCCCTGGGACGGCACCGTGGTGCTGCAGGGAACGCCGGTCCGGTTCAACGCCACGGTCTCAGACGCGGACCAGTCCGCTGACAGCCTGAGCCTGCTGTGGATGAGCGACGAGGACGGGAACCTCAACGAGGACCCCGCAGATCCATCGGGCACAGCGGCCTTCGAGACGACCCTCTCGGTGGGCGACCACCTGGTGCAGCTCCAGGTGGAGGACGAGCAGGGCGCGCGGGACGTGTGCTTCACCCTGCTGTCGGTGGACCCCTGCGGGGACCTGGACGGGGACGGGGTCACCAACTGCGACGGGGACTGCGACGAGCACGACGCGCAGACCTACCCCGGCGCGGCGGAGCTGCCCGATCTCGAGGACAACGACTGCGACGGGGTGATCGACGAGGGCACCGTCTTCTTCGATGACGACGGCGACGGCTACTGCGAGGGGCCGCTCTCGTGTGCGGACGGCACCACCCCCGGCGACTGCGACGACGCGGCGCCCTCGGTCCACCCGGGCGCGGACGAGGACGGTGGCGCGGGCACTGGGGCAGGCAACGGGGTGGACGACGACTGCGACGGGCAAGTGGACAACGGCACGTCCGAGTTTGACGACGATGGGGACGGCTACTCGGAGCTCACCGGCGACTGCGACGACGCCGACCCCACCGTCCACCCTGGCCGCGGCGAGCTCTGCGACGGCATCGACAACGACTGCGACGGCGCGGTGGACAACAAGGACCTCGACCTCGACGGGCACAGGGACGCGGCCTGTGGCGGCGACGACTGCGACGACGCCAACCCCTACGCCTTTGCGGGGGCCGAAGAGCTGTGCGGCAACGGCGCGGACGACGACTGCGACGGGGTGGTGGACAACCGGGATGAGGACGGCGACGGGTGGATCTCTGCCTTCTGCGGCGGGGACGACTGCCACGACGGCAGCGCGGCGGTGGCGCCGGGGATGCCCGAGCTGTGCGACCGCCTCGACAACGACTGCGACGGGGAGATCGACAACCGCGATCAGGACGGCGACGGCTACACTGACGGGGCCTGCGTGGGCGGGGACGACTGCGACGACGCCGACGACACCGTGCACCCTGGCGCCGTCGAGGTGTGCGGTGACAGCGTCGATGAGGACTGCTCGGGGCTGATCGACGACCTCGACCTGGACGGGGACGGCTACCGGGACGCGGCCTGCGCAGGCGGCACCGACTGTGACGACGGCGCCTCGGCGGTCCACCCGCTGGCCTCCGAGGTGTGCGGAGATCACGTCGACAACGACTGCACCGGGGTGGTGGACGACCGCGACGTGGACCGCGACGGCTACCTGGCGGCGGCCTGCGGTGGAGAGGACTGCGACGACGGCGCCGCCTCGATCAGCCCCTCGCGCCTGGAGGTGTGCGGCAACGCGGTGGACGAGGACTGCTCGGGCGCCATCGACGACCTTGACCAGGACCGCGACGGCTGGGGCGCCTGCGACGGCTCGGACTGCGACGACACCGACCCCGCGGTCAACCCGGGCGCGGTGGAGGTCTGCGACGGTGCGGATCGCGACTGCTCCGGGGTGATCGACGATCGCGACTTGGACCTGGACGGGCACTTCCCCCTGGCCTGCGGCGGCGACGACTGCGACGACCTCGACGCCGCGAGCTACCCCGGCGCAGCGGAGCGCGCTGACCGGGCCGACAACGACTGCGACGCCACGGTTGACGAGGGCACGGTCCTCTACGACGACGATGGGGACGGCTACTCCGAGTCGGAGGGCGACTGCGACGACGCCAGCGCCGCGCGCAGCCCCGCCCTGCCCGAGCTGTGCGGTGATGGGATCGACAACGACTGCTCGCGGGTGGTGGACGACCTGGACGCGGACGGCGACGGCTTCTTCCCGGTGGCCTGTGGCGGCCACGACTGCGACGACAGCGCGGCGGCGGTGTTCCCCGGCGCCGTCGAGGCCTGTGACGGCCTGGACAACGACTGCTCCGGGGTGATCGACGACCTCGACGAGGACGGCGACCACTACTACGCCGAGGCCTGCGGCGGCGACGACTGCGACGACGGCAACTACTGGGTCAACCCGGGCGAGGTGGAGATCTGCGGCGACCTCTACGACGAGGACTGCTCGGGGAGCCTGGACGACGCCGACTACGATGGCGACGGGCACATCGACGACGAGCCCGCCTGCGGTGGGGACGACTGCGCGGACGACGACCCGATGGTCTACCCTGGCGCGCCAGAGGTCTTCGACGGCGCCGCCAATGACTGCGACGGCAGCGGGGTCGTCGACGAGGGGGTGGTGCCGGCGGGGGCGATCGTGATCTCGGAGGTGATGCCCTCACCAGACGGGGTGTCGGACATGGAGGGGGAGTGGTTCGAGCTCTTCAACCCCGGGGAGCGGCCTGTCAACGTCTCTACCTGGACCGTCTACGACAACAACGGCCATTTTGAGGTGGACGTCCCCGGTGGCCTGTGGATCGGGCCTGGTGAGGCGGTGGCCCTGTGTGCCAACGATGATCCAGCGGCCAACGGTGGGGTGGACTGCGCCTACGACTACGACCGCAGCAACCTGCAGCTGACCGCAGCCGATCGTCTCCAGGTGAGGGCGGGCGCGTTCATTGTCGACCAGGTGACCTGGGACAGCGGCTGGAACTTTGGAGACGGGGAGTCGATGTCCCTCGGCGCGGGGAGGACCTCTGCGGTGGCCAATGATCTGGAGGTCTCTTGGTGTGAGGGCGCGGTCCTCTACAACCCCGATGACATGGGCACGCCCGGCGCGGCCAACCCGAGCTGTGACACCGGCCCCGCCATCGCGATGATCCTCCCCCAGGGGGGACCCTCCACCGGCGGCGAGGTGATCCGCGTCCTGGGTGACCACTTCACTGGGGCCGCGGCGGTCACGGTGGGTGGGGCCCCCTGCACAAGCTGGAGCTTCGTCAGCGACGAGGCGCTGGACTGCACGGTGCCTGCGGGCTCTGCGGGCGCTGACGCCGACGTGGCGGTGCGGGTAGGGGTCGTCACCACCAGCCTCGCCGGCGCCTTCCACTACACAGGCACCACCACCACCTTGGACGCCTGCACCCTGCTGGAGCCCAGCGCCCTGGCGGCTGGGCGGGGCACGTCCACGCGTCTGTTCAGCGCCACCCTCACAGAGTCGGGCCTCACCAGCCTCGCCGGCGCACCCGCGGGGATCAGCGCCGAGCTGGGCTACGGCCCGGTGGGCAGCGTCCCCGGCAGGGACGCCGGCTGGCGCTGGGTGGACGGGGTGTGGTCCGAACAGGCCGGTGCCGCCGACCTCTTCGTGCGGTCGCTCGCCCTCCAACACGCGGGCACCTACGCGGTGGCGTGGCGCTTCTCGCGGGACGGTGGCGACAACTGGCTCTACTGCGACAGGTCTCCCGGCTCGTCCAACGGGGTGAGCGCTTCGGATCTGGGGACCCTGGTGGTTCGCTAGGGGGGCACACCTCGGGCGTGTTATCCCTGGGGGCAAGCCCAGAGGTCTCGATGGTCGCCCTGCTCCTCCTCCTCTCTCTCTCCGCCCACGCCGACGAGACCCAGGTCCGGCGGGTGGCCTCGTGGGTCCAGGCGGGCAAGGTGGACAAGGCCGCGGACTTCTGCGAGCGCCTCGCCGCCAAGGGGATCGAGGGGGAGCAGGAGCGCGAGGTGTGCGCCAGCGCCACCCTGGAGCGGCTGCTGAGCGACCCCGAGCCCAGGCTTCAGGACCTCGACCAGCACTGGGCGGAGTGGGCCAACACCGGGGCCGCCCGCCGCTCGCGGGAGATGGCGGCGGAGCGCCGCCTGCAGGGCGCGGTGCGCTCCCTCGACCACCTCGACGTGGAGGTGCTGAACACCCTGGCGACCTCCTGGATGGACACCCCGGCCGGCGCGGGGGCGCTGGAGGTGATCTGGCGTCAGGCCCTGGACGCCGGCACATCCCAGGCGCTCCAGGCCTTCATTCAGCGCTACCCCGACGCCCCGCAGGTCCCCGTCGCCAGGACCGCGGTGCTCGACCGGGCCATGGCCGAGGCCAAGGCGGAGGGGACGGTGGAGGGGTGGGAGCGCTTCCTGGCGACCTACCCGGACCACCCACAGGTCCACATCGCCGCTGAGTGGATCGCCACCTTCCGCTTCCGCGAGGCTGAGGCGGCCGACACGGTGGAGGGCTGGGAGCAATTCCTCGCCACCTACCCCCGCCACCGCAGGGCCGACGAGGCGCAGCGCGCGCTGGTGACCGCCCGCTTCCGCGAGGCGGAGACCCCGCAGGAGGTGCTGGCGCTGGTGGCCACCCACCCTGACTTCCCCCGCGCCGCGCTGCTGCGGAACCAGGCGCTGGTGGAGCTGATCGAGGTGCGGGTGATGAGCGGTGGGCAGGAGGTCCTGCTCGGCGACGCGGGCCCCGCCGCGCTGCAAGGGGAGGCGGAGGCGATCTCCGTGCGGTGGCCCGAGGGGGAGGTGCCGGTGTCGGTGAGCCTTGCGATCCAGGTAGGGGACCGCCTGCTCCAGGTGGTGGACGGGCTCAGCGCGGTACCCGGCTGGACCCGCAAGCAGGCGGTGCAGCGCGCGCAGGTGAGCTGGAACCCCGTCGCAGGGGTAGGCACCGACGGGCTCCCCGAGCAGCCCCTCTGCCAGCCCACCGAGGGGGAGTGGGTGCTGGTCCTGCGGGTCGGGGCCCAGGAGCGGGTGCTCCGGTTCGTGCCAGGGACTCTCTGCGGGTAGACAGGGGTTGGGGCTCGCGCTGGTGCCAATACCGCCACCTGCCTCTGCTGAGGTCTCGCATGTTGTTTGTCGCGTTGTTGTCCGTCGCTACCGCCGCCACCGTGGAGGGACCTGTGTTTCCCTCAGATTTGGGCCGCTCCTACACGCTCCAGAGCTTCTTGGAGACGAAGCAGGGCCAGCGCCCGCGCGATCGGGTCCCCGAGGGGCTCGACCGGATTATCCTGCAGGACGAGGCCTCGATCGTCTCGCTGGATGGGGACCGGGCGTGCTTCAAGGTGATCACCCGCACCGCCGCCGGCGAGGAGCTCTCGATGGGCCCCTGGTCCTTCCTGGTGGGGAGGCAGACCGTGGTGTGGCCCACGGCGCCTGAGGTCCAGGTCTTCGACTACGCCTACACCGGCGAGCGCACCAAGCTCGACCTGTCGATCTTCGGCGCTCAGGCCGGTGGCGCCCTGCGGATCACAGAGCCCGCAGATCGGGTGTTTCGCGTGGTGGAGCGCACCCAGGAGGTGTGCGGGGGGCCTGTGTTCGACAAGAAGGGCAGGGTGCTGCTCAGGGTGGAGCTGACCGGGGTCCACCGCTACGATGAGGACTACTCCGAGTCCTTCCGCTGGTTGGTCCAGTAGCGGGGTACCGCAGGGAGGTTCGCCCGGAGGCGCGCTGTCCTGGGGCTGTCCCTTCCCCGTGGGCCGCGATCTGACAGGAAATCCGGTCCGAGCGCACAACGTCGTGGACCCACCCGCTTGTCGGAGGCTCGGCATGACCCACCGCCCGGAGCGGAGAGCGAGGGGCACGCCGATAACGTGGGTTTGTTCCTGTTAGCGCCCTGCCGCGACGCTTCACGGGCGTGGCGGGCTGCATGGGGCTGCTGAGCCCGAGCCGATCGGTCACGATGATCACCACGTCGTCCATGCGCAGGATCTGCCGCCTGAATCGACGTTTGTCGTGAGTAGGGCACGGAGGTACGGGCCGGAGGTCCTGTCTGAGTGGCACCGGTCCATCCGCCGGACCGTCTCACCGGGCGCGCTTCATCCTTCCATAGGGACCCCCCGATGAGGTGGCTCGTCGATTCTTCCAGCCTGAAAACGGGCGCCGAGTCGCCATGCCTGCCGGCGTGTGGCCGCTGTTTCCTTGGAAGGAAGCGCACTGTTGTGCGCGAACAGCGTAGGAACAAGGACGCGCGTCGAGAAGCCAGCGGCTCGGGGCAGCGGGCGTCCCGCTGCCCGAGGTGGCGGGCAGCGCGCGGCGAGGGCGGCGCCAGCGAGGTCCCCCCCCTCTCCCCAGCTCAGCGCGCCTCCCAGAACTCCGCCTCGTGGTCCGAGAGGCCCCCCTCGCGGATCTGGCGCTCCACCGCCTCTGTGTCCGCGGGGCGAGCGCCCCCGTCCGGGTCCCGCGGGGCGGAGGCGCTCATGGCGGCCAGCACCGCGGCCATCGCGATCCACGCCGCCCAGGCGGGGCCCCTGCGGGAGGGCCTCGGCGCCTCCGCGCAGGCGTCGCAGCCCAGGCAGGGGGGCGCGCCGCGGCGGAGCTGGTAGGGGCAGGGCTGCGGCGGGGGCGCGGCGGCGAGGCGGGGCACCAGGTCCAGCAGGGCGCCGGTGGGGCACAGGTAGCGGCACCACAGGCGGGGGACCAGCAGGGAGCTGAGCAGGGCGAGCGCCGCGGCGGCCAGGCCCCAGGTCGGCGCGCGCCAGGCCAGGGCCCAGGCGAGGGGATCGGCGCTGAGCCAGGAGGCGTGGCCGCTCAGGCCGTAGCCCGTGAGCAACAGGCCCAGCACCAGGAGGCGCGCGCGTCGCGCGCTTCGGTCTGCGCCCGGAGACAGGCGCAGCCCCGCGCCCACCCTGCCCAACAGCTCTGAGGCCGCTCCCATCGGGCAGAGCGCACCGCACCACAGCCCAGCGGCGCTCAGCAGCAGGGCGATCAACACCAGCCAGGCGCCCTCGGACCAGGGCGACCCCACCCCGTCGAGGGGGCCGGCCAGGTGGACCAGCGACAGGAGCGGGATCAGGCCCAGGGGGGCGAGCAGGGCCACCGCCCCCCACCACCAGCGCCTCGCGGCGGGCCCGAGCCGGGGGAAGACCAGCGCGGTGCCGGCAGCCAGCAGCGCCCACCACAGGGCCCGCCCCGGGAGCGCGGGGGGCCTGGGCGGCTCCTCGGGGGTGGTGAGCCCCAGGGGGCCCGAGGCCAGGGCGCCGCCGGTCTGCCGCGCCGCCAGGAGCAGCGCCCTGGAGGTGACGGTGGCGCCGCTCAGCCCGTCCACCTGCCCCCCGTCCTGGCGCAGGCGCAGCTCGGGCAGGGAGCGCCCCTCCAGCCCGTCTAGCCACCGCTCCAGCCCGCCCAGGTAGGACGGGGTCTCGCGCGAGGCGCGCAGGCGCAGCCGCGCCAGGCGTCCGCCCCGGTCCACCGCGACTAGCGCGTTGAGGGCGCCCCCATAGCCCCGCACCTCACCCACCGCGGCGCTGCTGGCCAGGGCCACGAGCGCCGCGCCCTGCGGGTCCCGGCCCAGGTAGTGGAGGAAGGGGGCGGAGGCCTCGGACCAGCTGGTCACCCCCGGGAGGGTGGGGCGCTCCAGCGGGCTCAGGGCGAGCCGCGGGGCGTCCATCCTGCCCCGGACCAGCCCGCCCAGCAGCAGGGCGGTGAGGGTGATCCCCAGCACCCACTGGCCCCCGCCGCGCGCCTCGCCCGGCCACCGCGCCCTGAGCGCCCGCAGCCCCACCAGCGCGGCGCCGCCGGCCAGCGCGGCGCCCAGGGCCAGCAGCACCTCGGCCCGGCCCTGGAGGGGCAGCAGCACCGCCCCCAGGCCCAGGGCGCCCAGCGCCCCTCCGAGGTGATCGGCGCTCAGCAGCCTGGGCCCAGGGCGCAGCTCCGGGCGCGCCACCGCGCTCATCGCGGGGAAGGCGGCGCCGCCCAGGCTGCCCACCAGCAGCGCCAGCCCCACCAGGGGGGGCAGGGCGCCGGCCCCAAAGGGGAGCGCCTCCAGGGCCGGCCCCAGCAGGGCGGTGAGGGCGAGCAGGGCCAGCAGCAGGGCCAGGGCGCTCCGGGGGAGCCTGCCCGCCGCCCGCGCTGGCGCTGGGTCGAGCCGCGCCACCAGGGCGCTCCCCGCGGCGGTGCCCAGGGCCATGCCCCCCAACAGCAGCCCGTGGAACAGCCCCACCCCGGCGTAGAGCACCCCCACCCTGGTCTGGAGGGCGAACAGGAGCACCACCCCCACCGCCAGGGTCCACAGCCCCACCAGCCCCGCGAGCAGCGCGGAGAGGCCGCGCCCGTCGGGGTCGCGGCCCGGCGCCCGCAACCTCCCCAGCGCGGCCAGGGCGAGCCCCACCCCCAGGGGCACCCCCCACAGGGCGCCCCCCGCAGCCTCCAGCCACCCGCCCAGGTCACCGTCGCCGCCCGCGAGGCGCTGGTGGACGCGCAGGTACAGCCCCAGGGCGAGGGGCCGCGCGTCGGTGCTGGGGGCGCTGTCGGCGGCCTCCCAGCGCTCGCGGAGGAAGGCCGCGCGCGCCGGGTCCGCCAGGGTGCCCAGGGCCTCCGGGCGCACCCCCGCCGCCAGGGGGCGGTAGCGGGCGATCAGCGCCTCGGGGTCCTGGGGCAGCACCGCCCGCGAGGCGCAGAGCCTGGCGGGGTCCCCTGGGAGCACCGCCACCGAGGGGTAGACCGACTCCAGCGTGGCGAGCGCGGCGGCACCATAGGCGCTCAGCTCGGTGCCGAGGAAATTCTCACCGGCGCGCACCTCCTCGCACACCACCCCCGCCGGGCTCAGGTGGGCGGCCAGGGCCCGGTGGAATTCCACCGTGTGCAGGCGGCTGGCCCTGGCGGTGTCCGGGTCGCCCCCCGCTAGCAGCACCAGGTCCCAGCGAGGCCCCTCCCACCGGATCAGTAGCGCTCTGGGGTCCTGGCAGTAGACCGCGGCGCGTCCCCTCGCCGCGACCGCCTCGGGGGACAGCCAGCGCGCCTCCAGGGCCCAGCCCGCGGGGTCCTCGACCACCCGGTCCAGGGACGCCACCGCCCGGTGGGCCAGGAGGGCCTCCGCGAGGGGGTCCGCGTCCTCGCCGATCACCAGCGCCCTGCCGCCGCCGCTCTCGGCCACCCCCAGCGCGGCGAACAGCGGCGCCTCCTCCTCCTCCGGCCAGGTGCCGCTCACCGCCCCGTCCCGCAGGGCCAGCACCTCGCCCGCCCGCCGACCCAGGGTCAGGCGCCCGCCGGCCGTCTCCAGGGTGGCGAGGTGCTCCGCGTCGGGCAGCAGCCGCGAGAGCTGCCTCGCCGCCACCCACCCCTCCAGGCGCGGCCCCGCGATAAGCAGGGCGACACCGAGCGCGGCGCTGCTCCACCGCCCCGCCCGGCCCGCGCAGGCCCACCCCAGCAGCGCCCCGCTCAGGCCCACCAGGCCCAGGGGTGAGCGCCCCGCCGCCAGCGCCCCGGTGAGGACCACCGCCCCCAGCAGGGCGCCCACGGCGTCCCAGCCGTACACCCGCGCGGTCTGCGCCTCCCCCTCTCCCGCGAGGTGGGCGAGCAGCGCCCCCGACAGGAGGGCTGGCGGCGCGCTCAGCGCCACCAGCCACACCGCCAGCGGGAGCAGCGGCAGGGCCACCGCCTCCGGAACCCCCGCGAGCAGGCGCAGGTGGGCGATCCCCAGGTAGCTCGCCAGGGTGAGGGGCACCCACAGCTCCGCCCGTCCCCCGCGCGCGAGCCGCGCCCCCACCCCTACCCAGAGCAGCCACGCGGCGAGGAACACCCCCACCACCAGCTCCTGCCCCCGCCCGGCCACCAGCGCCTCGCGCAGCAGGGCGGTCTGCGCGATCAGCGCGGCGGCCCCCAGGGCGAGCGGTCTGCGCACCGGCTCTCAGTGCCCCGCGGGGAGGATCACCTGCGCCTCGTACACGTCGATCTCCACCTGGGAGCGCGGCGCGATCCCCGCCTTGCGCCGGAGCCGCGAGAGGGTGGTGGCGCGGTCCCAGCCCTGCTCCGGCGCCACCTGTGGCAGGAAGGTCGCCCTGCGCCGCCCCTCCCGCACAACGATCCCGTGCCGCCCCAGGATCACCGCCTCTGGCCCCGCGACGGTCCACGAGGGCCCCAGCAGGGTGATGTCCAGGTCCAGCCCCTCGATCTCCTCGGCGCGGACGGGTTGGAAGCGGGCGTCGTGCACCGCCGCGTCCACCGCCCTCGCCCGCACCGCCTCCCACACGGGCCTGCGGGGCTCGATCTCGCCGATGCACCCGCGCAGCGCCCCGCGATCGGTGAGGGTGACGAAGGCGCCGAGCACCCGCCGGGCCTCCTCCGGCACCTCGGCGGGCGCCACCGGCAGCTCGGTCTGGTGGGCGTACCACCAGGCCTGCGACCTGTGGGCGAGGTCCAGCAGCCAGGCGCCGGTCTCGGGCGAGACGAAGCGGGCGCCCCCCGACGAGGGCCCCAGCCCGCTCCACCCGGTGCCCCGCGCCGCGCCGGCCAGGTAGGAGACCGAATTGGCCCAGTCGCCGGTCATCGCCCCCGAGGTGGTGTACCGGAGCCGGGAGACCCGCGCCCCCGCCGGCAGCAGCGCCGCGAGCACCTTCAGGGCGTTGCGCCCGCACACTGTGGCCCCGGTCCGCGTCACCACCTCGTGCAGGCCCTCGGGGTCCCTCGCGACCACTTGCTCCCAGACCTGGTGGTCGAGCGCGTCCAGCGCCTGGGGCAGGGCCGCGTCGGCGGGGAAGGGGGTGTAGCCGAAGCGCTCTCCGTAGTGGGTGAAGTCTGTGGAGACCACCACCAGGTCGTCGGGGCCCAGCAGGGGGCGGAGGACGTCGGCCACCCTGCGCGCGCGGGCGGGGTCCAGGTTTCCCACCAGGATCGGCACCAGCTCGAAGGCGCCCAGCGCGCGCTGGAGTAGGGGCAGCTCGATCTCCAGGGAGTGCTCGCCACCGTCCCCCCTGCTCAGCAGCTTGAACTCCCCGCTCGCGATCAGGGCCTCCTGAGCGCGTAGATCGAGGGGAAGGTCCCCCAGCGGGGTGCGGAAGGCCCGCACCGGGTACAGACCGGCGCCGTCCAGCCGGACCCTGTGCGCCGGGGCGAGCACCCACACCCTCCGCACTGTGCAGCCCCGGACCTGGCGAAAGGCCTCGCCGGCTACCGCGCCGGAGTAGCGGTAGCCCGCGTGGGGCACCACCAGGGCGAGGGGGCGCTCAGCGCAGTCCGGGGCGGGGCCCGCCAGGTATCGGTCGATCTCGGGGCCAAGCACCGTGGGGTCGGCGGAGTACCACGAGCCCGCTACTGCGGGGAGACGGACGGGATCGTCCTGGGGTGAGGGGCGCACGGGGGCCTCCTGTTCGGGGGGATCGAGGAGGGTCTCGCCCGGCGGCTCCTGAGCCGCCGGGGCGCAGGCCCACAGCAGGCAGGGCAGGAGCCACTCAGCCCGCAAGGGTCGCCTCGCCGATCGCGTCAACGTCCAGCGGGATGATCCTCAGGCGGGGGCCGGGGCGCTCCCCGAGGGGGAGCAGCGGCAGGGCCAGCAGCAGCAGCAGGAAGTCCCGCCGGCGCAGGGGCAGGGGACCGGCGGGTCCCGCGCTCAAGCCCACACCCCGGCGATGGCGCGCCCGCAGTCTGGGCAGGACCCCGCCCCGTCCTCCCCGACGCGCAGCCGCCGCTGGAGCACCCGGAAGCCCACCCGCTCGATGAGGAGGGCGCCGCAGCCGGGGCACCAGCTGCTCTCCGCCGCGCCGCCGCGCCGGTTGCCTACGAAGACCTGCTCCAGGCCAGCCTCCAGGCCCACCTGCCGGGCCCTCAGCAGGGTCTCTGTCGGGGTGGGGGGCAGGTTGCGGAGCTGGTAGTCCGGGTGGAAGCCGGTGAAATGCAGGGGGACCTGCGGCCCAAGCTCCTCGCGGACGAAGCGTACCAGCGCCTCGATCAGCCTCGGATCGTCGTTGAGGGTGGGGATGATCAGGTTGAGCACCTCCACCCACACTCCCTCCTCCACCGCGATCCGCAGGGTGTCGAGCACCGGGGCCAGGGTGGCGCCGCAGGTCTGGCGGTAGTGGGCATCAGACATGGCCTTGAGGTCGATGATCGCCGCGTCGGTCACCTTGCACAGGCGCCGAAAGGGGCCGGGGTTGATGTAGCCGGCGGTGACCAGCACGTTGCGCAGGCCCGCCGCCCGCGCCGCGGCGGAGGTGTCGTAGGTGTACTCGTAGAAGACGATCGGCTCGGTGTAGGTGTAGGCGATCGCCTCGCAGCCCTTGGCCTGGGCCAGGCGCACCACCTCGTCGGGGGGCAGGTCGTAGGCTGGCACCTCGTGGGGGGCTGCCTGGGAGATCTCCCAGTTCTGGCAGTGGGTGCAGTGGAGGTTGCACCCCGTGGTGGCCACGGAGAACACGGGGCTGCCGGGAAGAAAGTGAAAGAGCGGCTTCTTCTCCATAGGGTCGACGTGGACCGCGACCGGGTGCCCGTAGGTGACCGCGGTCAGCTTCCCGTCCAGGTTCATCCGCACCCTGCAGTCCCCCGCCATCCCGGGTGGGATGACGCAGCGCTTGGGACAGAGCTGGCACTGGACGTCGCGGGACATGGGGCTCCGGGGGTCATTCTACATCGCTGGAACCGGCGCGGTCTCGGGATGTCCATCGGCCCTGCGAGGGTTACCCTTCAACCTCGCGGAGGTCCCCATGCTCGCAGCGGCGCTCAGCCTCTTCTTCGCCCTCTCCGCTCCCGCCGACGCGGGGGAGCTCGCCTTCGGCTACTCGGCCAACCCTGGCCCCAGCGAGAAGCCCACCCTGATCATCACCCCGCCCAGGGCGCTGTCGGAGCTGACGGTGGTGGTGGAGGCGGGCGGTGAGAGCTGGGAGTTCACCAAGGGCGCGGTGCCGGCGGGGCAGGCGGTCCGCTTCTCGTGGGAGCGTGACACCTCGATCACCCAGGCCACCGCGTGGGTGAGCGCGGTCTTTTCGGACCAGTCCACCGAGGAGGTGTCGCTGCCCCTGAGGTTCGTGTACGGTGAGCCCCTCAAGGTCGACCTCTCGCGGGCCGTGGCCGATGTCAAGGCGCGCACCCTGGAGGTGCAGGTCACCGCGCCAGTGACCACCGCCGAGATCATCGCCTATGGCGCCCACAAGGCGGTGCTCTCGCAGAAGACCGTTGAGATCAGCGGCGGACCGGGCCGGATCGCGGTGCCGTGGGTCGGATCGCCCTCCGAGGTGGTGCTCCTCGACGTGAAGCTCAGCAACGACACCGGCTGGGCCGGCTTCACCTACTCCCCGTGGTTCCTAGACATCCCCCACCAGGACGTGCTCTTCCCCTCCAACGAGGCCGAGATCCTGGCCGACGAGGCGCCCAAGCTCCAGCGCACCCTGGAGGAGCTGGAGGCGGTGCTCGACAAGTACGGGGACGTGGTGCCGGTCAAGCTCTACATCGCGGGCTGCACCGACACCGTGGGCGACGCGGGCCACAACGCGGAGCTGTCTCGCCGGCGCGCGCGCGCCATCGCCGCCTGGCTCCGCGACCATGGCTACGGCGGCCCGATCTTGTACCACGGCTTCGGCGAGGGCCTGCTCGCGGTGCCCACGGGGGACGGGGTGGACGAGGCCGCGAACCGCCGGGCGCTGTACCTGGTGGGGGCGAACCCGCCGCCGGCGAGCGCCGGGCTCCCCCCGGTGAGCTGGACCAGCCTGTAGGCGGCGCGTGGCGCAGGAGCAGCGATGAGCGGCTGGGAAATCCTGAACACCGTGGCTGCGATGCTCTGCCTCCTGGCGGTCATCGTGCCCTTTGGCTACGGCCTCTACCGCTTCCACCTGAGGGTCAAGCACCGGGCCGAGCGGCTGATGAGGGCGCACTACCCCCTCCTCGTCGCGCGGCTCGCGGCGGCGGGTGAGGCTGCGCCCTCCGGCACCCCACTCCGCTTTCACGCCCAGCTGGACGGGGTCAAGGTGCGGGTGCTGAGCACCTACGCGGCGGCGGCGTTCTCGGGGCTGAGCTTCACCAGGACCGGCACCGCGTCGACCTGGGTGAGCTGCGAGGTGCACGCCGAGGCGCCGGTGGTCTTCACCCTGCGGCACCGTCAGGACGCCAGCCCGGCGCGGGGCCAGCAGCCCGCCCAGGCCCCCGCCGGCACCCCAGAGGGCTGGGTGCTGGAGGCGCTGGTGCCCGCCGAGGTCGCGAGGCTGGATCGCCCTGAGATCGCGGCGCAGCTAGGCTGGGCGCGGGGCTGGCGCCTGTGGAGTGACGGGCGCCAGGTCACCGCGCTGGCCCACCGCGCCCCCACCACGGTGGACGAGCTGGAGGGGGTGATGCGCCTCGTGGCAGGGGTGGCGCGGGCCTGACATCCACGCCAACCCTGCAGGAACGGGTCGCGCTGACGCGCCCCCCAACGGCTTCGTCGGTCGGCCTTGACGTAGGAGGGGCTGCGCCTGCGCCCTGTCTGGTCGCCTTCGAGGTGCTCGCCGCCACCGCGCCTCTCGCCCTGGCTCTGGTTTGAGCGGACGCGCCGGCAGCCGACGCAGTGTCCCGCGAGGAGCCCGGGGCACCGCGGGAGGGTGGGGTCACCGGCGAGCAGACCAGGGCCGCGCTGCTGCCTGCCCCCTCTGCTGGTGTGAGGGAAGGCCGGGTGAGCCTCCGGTTGGGGTGCCACCTTGGTTCGAGAGAGCGCGCACCGAACGGACCTGGAGAGCCCTCTTGATGGAGTGGGAACAGGGGGGCAGGAAATCCGTTCCGGGCGTACCAAGTGGTGAATCCACCTGCTCGCCCGAGGCTCGGCCTGACCCAGCGCCCGGTGCGGAGCCCCAGGCATGTGACGATAACGGTGGTTCGTTCAATATGCCACCCTGCCGTGACGCTCCCCGGGCGTGGCGCGTGCTGCAAGGGGCTGCTGAGCCCGAGCTGATCGGTTGCGATTTTTTGCGGCGTCCCCCATAGTACGAAATGGTCCATGCGAACGGACAGAAGTCGTGATCAGAGGCCGGACGCATCGGCCGGATGTCCTGGGGGGGGACGCGCCGCCCACCGCGGCTAGGGGCAGGTCCAGGAGGTGTCGGTGACGATCGTGTAGCAGTCGTACCCGTAGCCGGAGTACTCGCACAGCGCATAGGTGTAGTGGTAGGCGCGGCCCTGGTCGAGGGTGCCTGTCTCCTCGACGGTCCCGTAGTTTCCGACGGTGTAGTTGTCGTAGGTAGAGGCGACGAGCCCAGAGCGGAGGAAGCGGCTCTCGCTGCGGTAGGGGTAGTGGGTCTGGTGGTAGGTCTGGGTGCGCCGCTGGCTGTTGGCGTACCAGGTCTCATCGCTGCTGTAGGTGGTCTCATCGAGGTAAGGGGAGCCGAGCGCGAGGTGGGCCCAGCCCTGCAGCGGGCGGTAGACGTCGTACCCATCGGGGCGGATCCCTGCGAATTCCTCCCCGACGATGTTTCCAGACTGCCCCTGGGGTCCCGTCGTGAGCAGAGGCCGGACGTATCGGTCAGGATGTCCTGGGGGGGGGCGCGCCGCCCACCGCGGCTAGGGGCAGGTCCAGTAGGTGTCGGTGACGGTCGTGTGGCAGTCGTAGTCGTAGCCGGAGTAGGCGCA
>JAFGVK010000212.1 GCA_016938035.1 Deltaproteobacteria bacterium
CATGGGGCCTCCTTGGCCCTAACCAGATCACAGACCCAACCCGCAGTCGATCCCTGCACCGAACTACTTGATCGGCGCTCTAGACGGCGATGGGACAAGAGAGACCGTCACTTGGTACGCGGCCACCTGCACCTGGAGCCTCGACGGGCTCACCCTCGCGTGTGTCAAGGACTTTGACGGGGACGGCGATCCCGAGTACTCGCGCACTGAGTACCGCGACGACGCCGGGCAACTCATCGCTCTCGACCTCGTGGACTACGTCTATGCCTCCACTGAAGGCGAGTGGTACCACACCTTCACCTACAGCGAAGAGGGGCTCCTCGCCGAGGAAGTGCTTGAGTTCTACCGACACGCCTCCCTCCTCTACCAGCTCACCACGACCTACGCCCCCGACGGCCAGCCCCTCTCCCTCCTCTACGACGCCTACGGCGACGGCACGATCGACCGCACAGAGACATGGTCCTACGACAGCCTGGGGCGCGAGCTGACCTATCTGGTGGACAGCGCCGCAGGAGATGACTCCCTGGTCCAGACCACTTGGCACCCGGGCGAGCAGCCCGCCGAGGAGGTCACCACCAAGACCGATGCCACCGGCGCCCTCATCCATCAGCGGACGGAGCGCTGGACTGAGGAGGGCACCCTCGCCTACCAAGCCCTCCAGCGGCCCCGGGCCACCTGGGAGACCTGGTATGACCAGGACGCGCAGCAGACCCAGGTCCACCTCGTGCTCCCCGACCGCCAGCTCGACATCACGTTCCCGGTGCTCGACCCAGACCTCGGCCCCGGCCACTTCGACCTCCCCTGGTTCCGCTCGCTCCGGGTTGGACGGGAGGCCAGCGGCTACGCCTACCCCGAGCACGAGCTCGACGAGCTGGACGACACGCCCATCCTATGGGAGTCCGTCACCAGCGCCACCCGGTACAGCACCGGCGCGCGCCGCAGCGCATCCTGGCGGGGCATCGACTACGACGGCCCGACCCTCTGGTACCCCAACGGCCTCCTTGAGCACGAGAGCTTCGTCTTCCACTACGACTGGGGCCGCCAGTCCACCTGGGCCGACCTGGCACCTGATGGGCGGTCCTACCACAGCGAGCGCGTCTACTCGTACTCCGTGGACTCTGATGTCGGCCCCTACACAGAGCGCGAGGTCAGCACCTACGACCTGGACTGGACCTGTCCCTGACGCCAGACGAGCGTCGCGGCCGGCGTCCTGCGCGGTGAGGCCGCGGGGGCCGAACCCATCCGGCGTAGGCACCCGCCCCTCCCCAGCCAGCGGATAGCCGCGAGCCATCCCCCCAGCGGCGAGCGACCTGGCCCCCTCCTGCTGCATCGCCGGGCAGGCCTCTGGCAGGAGGAGCTGCCACCGGGAGCAGACCGCAGGCGACGCGCGGTGTCGAAGCCTCCCCACAGCCCGCGGACGCTGCGATCGCCGTGGCTGGTGCCCTATTGACCTGATGTTCGTTTCGGCGCACCATCTGCAGATGGACGACGATCTTGCGGACTTCATCATCATCGGCTCCGGCTTCGGCGGGAGCGTCAGCGCCCTGCGGCTGGCGGAGCGGGGCTACACGGTGCGGGTGCTGGAGGAGGGCCGCCGGTGGCGGGCGGAGGACTTCCCGCGCAGCAACTGGCAGCTGAGGGACTACCTCTGGCTGCCTTCGCTGGGGCTGCGCGGCATCCAGCGCCTGTCGCTGCACCGGCACTTCTTGGGGCTCTCCGGCGCCGGGGTAGGAGGCGGCTCCCTGGTCTACGCAGCCACCCTGTTGGAGCCGCCAGAGGCCTTCTACCGAGATCCCCGCTGGGATCAGCTGGACCCGGACTGGCGGGCCACCCTGGCGCCCCACTACGCCACCGCCCGCCGGATGCTGGGGGTGACTCAGACACCGCGGCAGTGGGCCTCGGATGAGCTGCTGCGGCAGTACGGGCGCGCCCTTGGGCGGGAGGACCGCTGGGCCCCCACCGAGGTGGGGATCCTGTTCGGGGAGCACCCTGGGGAGCGCGTTCCTGACCCGTTCTTCGGGGGTGAGGGGCCGGAGCGCACCACCTGCGACCTGGGGGGGGCCTGCATGGTCGGCTGTCGCACTGGGGGCAAGAACACCCTGGACAAGAACTACCTCTACTTGGCTGAGCGCCTTGGGGTGGAGGTGCTCCCAGAGACCAAGGCCCTCTCTGTCCGCGAGGTTCCCGGGGGCTACGAGGTCCTCACCCGCTCCTCTCGCTGGGGGCGGCGTCGGACGGCGGTGCACCGGGCCAAGCGGGTGGTGGTGTCCGCGGGGGCCCTCGGGACCCTGCGCCTGCTGCACCGCTCCCGGGCAGCCGGGGGGCTGTCGCGCCTGTCGCCGCGTCTGGGGGACGTCTTTCGGACCAACTCCGAGGTGATCGTGGGGGCGATGGGGCGCGACCCCGCGGCGCGCTACTGCGAGGGCAACGCCATCACCTCCTCCCTCTACGTGACCGATGACACCCACATCGAGGTGGTGCGCTACCCCGAGGGCTCGGACGCCCTCGGCCTGATCGCCTCAGTGCTCGCCGACGCGGGCCCAGGGCCTCGGGCGCTGCGCTGGCTCGCCGCGGTGGCGCGGGACCCCGCGGCCGCGCTGCGGAGCCTGCGGCTGCGGGGCTGGGCGCGGCAGGGGATCATCCTCCTCACGATGCAGTCGGTGGACAACCACCTGCGGGTGGCGTGGCGCAGGCGGTGGTGGGGGGCGATGGGGCTGCGTACTGAGGCCTCTGAGCGGGTCCCGGTGAGCATCCCCGCCGCCAACGCCGCGGCCCGCTGGATCGCAGAACGCATCGGCGGTGACGCGCAGGGCGCGCTCTCCGAGGTGCTGCTCGACCGCCCGGTGACCGCCCACCTCTTGGGGGGGTGCCCGATGGGGCGCGACCGGGACGAGGGGGTGATCGACGCCGTGGGGCGGGTCCACGGGCACCCCGGCCTGTACGTGGTGGACGGCTCGATGATCTCGGCCAACTTGGGGGTGAACCCCTCGCTGACCATCACCGCCTTGGCTGAGCACGCGATGGCCGCGGTGCCGGAGGCGGACCGAGGCTGATCGGCAGGGGGACAGCGCCATCGGTCGGACCCTCGCGCCTCGCGAGCGGCGTGCTCCCCCGAGGCGCAGCGGCGCCAGCGTCCCACGGCGCCAGCGTCCCACGGCGCCAGCGTCCCAGGGCGCCAGCGTCCCATGGCGCCAGCGTCCCAGGGCGCCAGCGTCCTCCCCGCGGGCACGGCCCCGCTGCTACAGCGTCCTCTCCGCGGGCACTGCCCCCCGCCGCCAGGCGGTGACCGAGGTGGCCTGGGGGTGGGTGCCGGTGCAGGCGACGCCGTCGGCGCCGGTCTCGCTGCGCCACTGGACCTCGCCGGGCCCGTAGAGGGTGACGGAGACCCCCTCGGCGGGCTGGTCGTCGGCGCGCACCTTCCAGCAGCCCTCAGCGTCCTCCTCCAGGCTCAGCGCCGTTGGGGTCCCCAGCCAGGGCTCCACCGTGGGGTCGCCCACCATCACCAGCGCCATCTGGGTCCAGCGGTCGGTGTGGCCCTCCGCGGCCAGGGTCTCTGCCGTGGGGAAAGCCCGCTGAGTGTCCACCATCGCCTCGCCGAAGGTGCTGGCGATCGGCCCGTCCTCCAGGCCCTCGTAGAGGCCCTCCACGAAGAGGATGTAGAAGTCGGTGAGGGAGGGGAAGCCGATGCCGTAGGTGGTGTTGCCCAGGTAGGCGACGCCGCCACCCTCCGCCAGCACGAAGGCCTCGCAGGCCACGTGATCGGGGCTGGGGTCATCGAAGGCGCAGCCGAAGCACTCGACGGTGGCCAGGAGCATCGGGCGGTCGGTGTTGTCGAGCTGCCACAGGTCGTCGAGGGAGAGGTTGGACAGCGTGGACGCGCTCCCGTGCCCGAAGTTGAGGACGAAGCCCTGGCCCCTGTTGAAGGCGTCCTTCTGGGTCTGGCGGGTGTTGTCCAGGGCGCCCTCGTACTGATCGTACTGCTCGTAGAGGCGGGTGACCTCGAAATCGCTGGGCAGGTGGGGCAGGATCAGCGCCTCCTGCGCCGAGGAGGAGTAGAAGTCGAAGCCGCTGAAGGTGCCCGCCCACTCCCCCATCAGCAGGGCGCGGTCCTGGTAGTCGGTGAGGGGCCAGCGCTCATAGGCGAAGACCTTGTCGACAAAGCCGCTGACCTGGTCGGAGCTTCGTGCGGGGAGCCTGCTCACCACCAGATCGGGCATCAGATCCATCGCGTCCTCGGGCTCGCCGTAGACCCCGTCGCCGTCCGAGTCCCAGTCCCCGTCGAGGTCGGCGTAGTAGAGCTCGCTGGCGAAGGTCTCGACCAGGTAGCCGTCGTCGAGGTGGGCGTCGGCCCACAGGCTCACCTCTCTGGTGGGGATCAGGGGGGCGTCGGCTCCCAGCACCACGAACCTGGTGCCCTGCGCGGCGTAGCGCTGGAGGCCCGCACGGATCCGCGCCGCGAGGTCCTCGCCCTGCTCGGAGGCGTCCAGCTCCTCGACCGTGATCATCGCGGTGGGCAGGCCGCGCGCGTTCTTCCAGTCCACCCAGGGCTGCCACGCCTCCTCCAGCGCGGCGGGCGTGATGAGGAGCACCTCGCTCCCACCGAGCAGGTCCACCGCGTCGGGGGTGCGCTGCTCGGGGACCTCTGTGGTGCACGCGGCGAGAAGGGCGAGGGCGATCATCGGAGCTCCGGGCTGGTAGGGTGCGGTATTCCGCGCGTGGCGCAGGGGCCACACGGGACCGCCGTTGGGCGGGGCTGACAGGACTCGACATGTCAAGCCTAAGGCTCAGGTCCAGCCTGATAGCATGAGGAACAGAGCCCCTGCCGAGGGGAAGAATGGGAGCGGCTCCTGGGCGTTGTCCGCAACCTTGTCCACAGGCAACGCGATCGCCATCTTCGCTGGATGTGGTCGGTCATACCCTTAGAATCCGCGCGGTCTCTGGGCGCTGCTCGGTCGCCTGGGCGGTTCTGTTCACAGGTCCTCGGCCCACGCCTCGATCGCGCGGCGCCCCATCGCGCCCTTGATGCCGCCCAGGCTGACGCCAAGCCGTCGGGCGTCTTCCAGGGTGTGGACCCAAGCGGAGGCTCCTCGGGGGAGCCTGCGGGCGGCTCGGGGGCCGGTGGTGAAGGCGGTGGGCGCCCCCAGGGGCGTGTCGGCGCTCAGGGCGCAGGCCCGCAGGTAGGGCACCCCTAGCAGCACCAGCGCCTGGTCGGCGGGCTGTGCGAGCCACTCCCTCATCGCCTGCGGCAGCCCCAGGTGCTCGGCCCAGGCGCGCTCCTCGGCGGCGCGCATCCCGTTGAAGGTCACGTCGTAGGGGACCAGAGGGCGATCCTCCGGGATCAGGCCGTAGCCTGCCGAGAGCACCCACAGCTCCAGCTCCAGGCCCGCGGCCCGCCCCGCTCGCACCCCCCGCAGCAGCTCCAGGTGCTGCGCGCCGGTGTAGAGCTCCCCCGCGGGCAGGCTCCCCGCCTCGCGCGCGAGGGCCTGGGACCTGGCGAGGAGGTGGGCGCCGCCCTGCTGGAAGTCGGGCAGACGCAGCGGCTCAGGGTGGTGCAGGGCCTTCAGTCTGGTGCAGGAGGTGAGGATGCGGATCTTCACGGGGGCGCCTCGGGGGCAGGGGATTAGAGGGGGGGATGCGCACGCGATGGCTCTGGGTACTGCTCTTGTCGCTCGCCGCGGTGATCCACGCGGTCACCCTGGCGCGATCGTGGGGGTCCGTGGCGCTGGTGCGTTCGGGCAACGACTTCGCCTCCTACTATTACGCGGTGCAGGTCGCCCTGGACGGCGGTGATCCCTACCTCACCGAGGCGCTGACCCAGCGCGCGAACGCCGACCACACCGCCCGCGCGGTGTTCCCCTTCTTGTACCCCCCGCCCTTTGTCCTGGTGATGAGCTGGGTGAGGCCGTTCTCGCTGGGGCAGGCCTACCGCGCCTGGTTCTTCCTCGACGAGCTGTTTCTGCTGCTGGGGGCGGCGGCGCTGTGGCGCGGGTGGCGCCCGCTGGGTCCGGTGGTTCTGAGCCTCCTGGCGCTGGCTCTGGCGACCTGGACCGCGTTCCCCAACAACCACTTCATGGGGCAGGTGAACCACCTGGTCTTCGCCCT
Source organism: Deltaproteobacteria bacterium (assembly GCA_016938035.1). Taxonomy (GTDB): domain Bacteria; phylum Myxococcota_A; class UBA796; order UBA796; genus JAFGVK01. Next base: position 6,103 of record JAFGVK010000212.1, read on the forward strand.
CGCGATGGGGGGGCTGTGGGCCGACCGCAGGGGGCACCACTGGGCGGGTGGCGCGCTGGTGGGGGTGGCGGCGATGCTCAAGATGTCGCCTGCGCTCTTCGTGCTGCTGTGGCTGGTGCAGGGGCGCTGGCGGCCGGTGCTCGCGGCGGTGCTGGCGGGGGGGGCGCTGGCCCTGGCCTCGCTGGCGGCGGTGGGGGTGGAGGGGCAGGTCCACTTCTGGGGGGGGGTGCTGCTCGGCTTTGCGGAGGGGGACTACAACGGCCTGCGCGTCCCCATCGGTATTTTTGGAAACCACTCCCTCCCGGACCTCTGGAACGCCCTGCTCCCCGGCGGTGGCGAGGTGCTCAGCCCAGGTGCAAGGGTGGGGGCGACGGTGAGCACCGCCCTGCTGCTCGGCTGGGTGGGGTGGTCTGTGCGCCGCGCCGCCGAGACGGAGGTGGAGGCGGCGCGCCAGGTGGGCGCGGTGGGGGTGTTGATGCTGTTGCTGCCGGTCTACACCTACGAGCACCACCTGGTGTGGGCGCTCCCGGCGGCGGTGTGGGTGGGGCGCGCGGTGTGGGTGGGCGCGCTGGGCCGGGGCTGGTGGGCCCCTGTGGCGCTGGCGTGGGCCGGGCTGGCCTGGTCCCTGGTCCCGATCAAGCGGCTGGCGCACCAGCTCACGATCGTGCCGGCGCTGGCGCTGGAGGAGTGGAAGCACCTCGCCCTGTGGGTGCTGCTGCTGGGGGTGACGCGGAGGCGGTGAGGGGGAATACCGTGTCGGGGGTGTGACCTTGTTGTACATATTCATTGTGGATATGTTGCTGGGGTGAGCGGCGTCGGACGATCCGGCGCCCAGAACCCCACGGAGCTGATCATGACCGCCACCCTCGCCCTGTTGCTCTCACTCTCCGCTGCTCAGGCCAAGGCCCCGGTGGAGCCGCCGACCGTCACCCTCGAGCACGTGGTGAAGGCGGCCCCGGTCGAGCCCGCCGCGGCCGAGGTGTTCGCGATGCCCCGCATCAACGAGCCCGCCCCGCAATTCACCGCCAAGACCACCCACGGGACGGTGTCGCTCTCGGACTACGAGGGCAAGTGGGTGGTGCTCTTCTCGCACCCCGCGGACTTCACCCCTGTCTGCTCCACCGAGTTCATGGCCTTCGCGGAGGCGCAGCCTACCTTTGAGGCCCTGAACACCCAGCTCATCGGCCTGTCGATCGACTCGGTGTACGCCCACATCGCCTGGGTGCGCGCCCTGAAGGAGAAGTTCGACGTGGACATCAACTTCCCCATCATTGAGGACCTGTCGATGGATGTGGCCCACAAGTACGGGATGATCCAGCCGGGCGCCTCGGACACCGCAGCGGTCCGCGCGGTGTTTGTGATTGATCCCGCCCAGAAGGTCCGGGCGATGATCTACTACCCCCTCTCCAACGGGCGCGACGTGAGTGAGATCGTCCGCCTGGTGCAGGCCATCCAGACCTCAGACGCCAACAAGGTGGCCACCCCCGAGGGCTGGAGGCCCGGTGAGGCGTGCATCGTGCCCCCTCCCGGCACCACCGCCGCGGCGCAGGAGCGGATGGGGTCCAAGTACGACGTGACCGACTGGTTCTTCTCGACCACGTCGTCCTGCGAGCGCTAGGCCCTCACCGCCTGCGCCGCGACAGCAGCAGCGGGCCGAAGAGGCCCAGCCAGCCCACAGGGGGCGCGCCGCTGGCGCAGCCGCAGTGCCCGTGCACCGCGTTGTCCTCGCCTAGCTCGCAGTTCTCGTCGATGTCGCCGTCACAGTTGTTGTCGACGCCGTCTCCGCACAGCTCCTGATCGTCTGGAGAGGTGTCCGCGTCGTTGTCGTCGCAGTCGCCGTCACAGCTGAGGGAGCCGTCTCCGTCGTCGTCCAGCTCGTCCGCGCCGGGGCTGCCATCGCAGTCGTTGTCCAGGCCGTCGCACAGCTCGTCGGCGCCGGGCCAGGTGGCGGGGTCCCCGTCGTCGCAGTCGAGGGCCTGTCCGTCGGCGTCCTCGGCGCAGTAGCCGTCGGCGTCGGCGTCTCCCGAGGCGTCGTCGCCGGCGCAGCGGTCCGCGTCATCGCAGACGCCGTCAGCGTCGGTGTCTCCCGAGGCGTCGTCGCCGGCGCAGAGGTCCGAGCTGTCGCAGACGCCGTCGGCGTCGGCGTCTCCCGAGGCGTCATCCCCCTGGCAGAGGTCCGCGTCGTCACAGACGCTGTCCGCGTCGGTGTCTCCCGAGGCGTCGTCGCCGGCGCAGAGGTCCGAGCTGTCGCAGACGCCGTCCGCGTCGGCGTCTCCCGAGGCGTCGTCGCCGGCGCAGAGGTCCGAGCTGTCGCAGACGCCGTCCGCGTCGGTGTCTCCCGAGGCGTCGTCGCCGGCGCAGAGGTCCGAGCTGTCACAGACGCCGTCCGCGTCGGTGTCGCCTGAGGCGTCGTCGCCGGCGCAGAGGTCCGCGTCATCGCAGACGCCGTCCGCGTCGGTGTCTCCCGAGGCGTCGTCGCCGGCGCAGAGGTCCGAGCTGTCGCAGACGCCGTCCGCGTCGGTGTCGCCTGAGGCGTCGTCGCCGGCGCAGCGGTCCGCGTCATCGCAGACGCCGTCCGCGTCGGCGTCTCCCGAGGCGTCGTCGCCGGCGCAGCGGTCCGCGTCATCGCAGACGCCGTCCGCGTCGGTGTCTCCCGCGGCGTCATCCCCCTGGCAGCGGTCCGCGTCATCGCAGAC
>JAFGVK010000213.1 GCA_016938035.1 Deltaproteobacteria bacterium
ACGGCTCTGGAGCGCAGGTCAGCGGGAGGGCGCACGGAGCTAGAGATGAGTCCGAATCGACCGACAACTAGGTTGACATTCATCGAAGTCGAGCGACAACTAGGTTGACATTCATCGGCGCGGCTCGTCCCGCCGAGCGGGCGATGCCGGCACACCGAGGCATCAACCCCACCATCGGGCCCGTGTCGGTATCGGACGTGTCCGGACGCGCGCCACGCCCTGCTCCGCCTGAGGGCCCGGCGGATCCACAGCCCCCACGACATGCCCAACCGGGACCGCCACGCCGCGACGTGCTTCCTGTTCGCCAAGGGCGTGGCGGTCGGCTGAGGGGAGGGCCTCGTCGTGAGGAGCGCCGCGGCGCCAACAGCTCGCGAGCACCGGAGCCGTGAGAGGAGCGCAGCGGGGCCACGAGGGCGTTGAATTGGAACGCGCGAGGGGGTCCCGTACAGTGACCAAGTCCCACGGAAGACTCCCCGGCGCGTGGGCGGCGTCAGGAGCCCAGCGGTGGGCTCACACCGGCCACCTGCTCGGAGCAAGGCCACGGTTCGCCATGGATCGCTAGCAGATGGTAGACACGTGCGGTTTGCCAAACACCAATACCACCGCCCGCGCCCTCACCCCTGAGGCCCGCTTCACAGCAAACGTGTTACGCGGGCCCCCTACCCCAAGGAGCATCCATGAACCTCGTCCCCGTCCACGGCGGCCTCGCGGCCCCGATCAACCGCTTCGTCAAGCTCACCGATCGCAAGGCCCTGCTCGCAGAGGCTGCCACCATGCCGACCATCGCGGTGACCAAGGCCGACCTCGCCACCGTCTACCGCATCGCTGACGGCACCCTGTCTCCCCTGCCCGGTTTCATGTGCGAGAAGACCTACAACCGCGTCCTCGACGAGCGTGTGGTGGAGAACAATGGGGTGGACTACGCCTGGACCATCCCCCTGTCGCTCCCCCTCTCCGAGCGGGAGGCCGCCGCCATCAAGGTGGGTGGGATGGCCGCGATGATCGACCCCGACGGTCAGGTCATCGGCGTGATCACCGTGTCCTCGCTCTTCACCTGGGACAAGGCCCGCTACATCAAGGGCGTCTACGGGACCGACCGCACCGACCACCCGGGCGGCGCGATGGTGATGGACGACGAGCGCACCATGCTGGTGGGCGGCAAGATCCAGGTGCTCCCCTTCCTGCCCAACCCCGTGTACGGCCACCAGGTCCTGAGCCCCAACGCCACCCGCACCCTGATCGCCGACAAGGGCTGGGAGGCGGCCCTCGCCTTCCAGACGCGCAACCCGCTCCACCGCGCACACGAGTACGCGCTGGTGTACGGCCTGGAGGAGCTGACCCGCAAGGGCCTGTACGCCGGCGCCGTGCTCAACCCCCTAGTGGGCGAGCTGAAGGGTGACGACGTCGACGCCGCCACCAGGATGCGCTGCTACAACACCCTCAAGGATCTACAGCTGCTCGGTCAGGGCGACGCCGACACCGCACTGTGGGACGACAAGGGCTACTGCATCCCCGAGGTGTTCGAGCTGGTGGGCCTGGACATCAAGATGCACTACGCCGGCCCCGCGGAGGCGGTGATGCACGCAATCTACCGCCAGAACCACGGCTACTCCCACATCGTGATCGGCCGCAAGCACGCGGACGCCCCCTACTTCGACGGCACCCCTATCTGGGGCGACTTCGACGCGCAGACCATCTTCAGCGACCTGCGAGGCGAGCTGCACATCCAGACCGTGAACGTTGGCTTCGCCGCCTACTACGACGGGATGGGCCGCGTAGACCTCATGGAGAAGCACCAGGGCGAGAAGCCCTTCTTCATCTCCGGCTCCAAGGTGCGCGAGATCCTGGTGTCCGGCGAGCGCCCCGACGCGCGCATCCTCCGCCCGGAGATCGCGGACATCCTGATCCAGGTCTACAAAGAGCACCAGGCCTGAGCTCAAACCGACGGGGGCGTGCTACAGTCGCCCCCACCAAGGAGGTCCACCATGGGACGAGCCCTCGACGCGTTCAAGCAGTTCTTCACTGAAGACGAGTGGCCCTTTGACGAGGTGGAGGAGCACGCGATGCTCACCACCGGGTTCAAGGGAAAGAACGGAAACTTCCGATGCTACGTTCGCGAGCGGTCGGAGCAGGAGCAGATCGCCTTCTACTCGGTCAGCCCGATGGACGTGCCCGGCGAGCACCGCACCGCGGTGGCCGAATTCGTCGCCCGAGCCAACTACGGGATGGTGATCGGCAACTTCGAGTTCGACTTCTCCGACGGGGAGATCCGCTACAAGACCTCCGCGGACGTAGAGGGCACCGAGGTCAACCAGACCTTCGTCAAGAACTTGGTGTACGCCAACCTGGTGATGATGGATCAGTACCTGCCTGGCCTGATGCAGGTGGTCTACGCGGGCGTCACGCCCCTCGACGCCATCCGCACCATCGAGCAGGCGAACTAGCGTCGGCCCCTGGCCGTCAGCGCATCGCCACCTCCACCAGCTCCACCTCCTCGCTGCCCATCCCTAGCGAGGAGGCGTAGCGGTGCTGGACCAGCGCAGGCCCCGCTCGGTGCGCCCACCGCTCCAGGGTGTCGCCGGTGCGCTGCCGCACCATCCGCTGAATCGCGAGATCCACGGCGACAGGGTCCCAGCCCGCGAAGAGGCCGATGTCCTCCACCAAGGGCATCATACGCTTCCCGGCGCAGTCGCACTCCGCCACTAGGTCCAGGGCCACCCCGATGAAGGCTGCCCTCCCGCGCTTTGCGGCGACCACCCCCGCGGCGTGCTCGACCATCCGCTCCTGCAGCTCCTCCCCGTGCGCCTCCCAGGGGGCGGAGATCGCACCCTGGCGACAGAGCGAGACGCAGTCCCCACAGCTCCCGCAGCGCTCCGGGTCGATCCAGGCCCTCCCGTCCACCATCTCGACCGCGCTCCTGGGGCAGGAGGAGACGCAGACCTCGCACCCCACGCAGCGGGCCGCGACCACCGAAGGCGTGCCCGCCCGATGGATGAGGAGCTTTGACCTGCGCGACACGCACCCCATCCCCAGGTGCTTGAGCACCCCGGACAGGCCCGCGCCCAGGTGGGCGGTGACGTGGGCCACCACCAGCAGCGCGTCCGCCTCGTGGATCGCCGCGGCCACACGCACCTCCTGAAAGTGCCTGCCGCGGACCGGCACCGCCACCTCCGACAGCCCGGACAGGCCGTCCGCCGCGACGAAGGGCGCCCCCAGCGCCCCCAGCCCGAAGCCGTGCCGGTGCGCCACCAGGGCGTGTGATGCCGCGTTGGCGCGAGCGCTCTCCCCCAGGGGAGCGGTGTCGGTGAGGAACGGCCGTCCGCCGCCCAGGGAGATCTCCCGGATCAGCCCTTTGACAACGTGCGGCGTGAGGTAGGTGCGGTTGCCGGGCTCGCCCACCGTGACCTTCACCGCGACGAGATCGTTCGGCTGGATGAGCGTCGAGAACCCGGCGGCGTCCCACAGGGCGAGCGCCTTGGCCTCCAGCAGCGCTGGCGCATCCTCTCTACGGGCAGAAACCCAGTGCACCGTGCTCATGCTCACCTTCCCACACGATCCTAGCGCAGACCGCGAGCGGCGTGGGGGCCCCACTGCGCGCACCGAACCGTATCCGATGAGACACCCACGGAACGGGGGGGGTCGCTGTTGAACCAGTTTCTCCCGCAGGATGCGATGACAGGCAGCCGATCGGGTTGGCCCAAGCCTTGCAACAGGGTCACCCCTACCAGGTGACCCATGCGCCTCAGCCTGCCCTCACTCCTGCTCCTCTCCGCCTGCTCCACCCTCCCGCTGGATGAGCCGTCGCGCGCCGAGGTGATGCCCTCGGGCCCGATGCTGATCGTGGGGTTCAGGGGCGCACCCCAGGGGGCCCTAGACCGGGGCGCCCTCCGCGCAGCCGCGCTGCTCCCGTCGATCCGGGTGGGGCTGTTCCCCTCACCCCAGGGGAGCGCGCAACAAGCGCTGCTCCAGCGCCTCGCCACCGACCCCAACGTGGCGTGGGTAGAGCTGGATCAGCCCGTGTACGCCGCCACCAAGGGGCAGGACGCAGCGACAGACCCCTACCGCACCTACCAGTGGAACCTCGACCTGATCGGCGCCTCCGAGGCCAACAAGGTGAACACTGGCAAGGGCGTGGTTGTGGCCGTGCTGGACACCGGCGTCTCCTCGGGGCCGCTGGACGGGATCGACGGGCTGCTGGAGGGGTGGGATTTCGTGAACGAGGACGGCGACCCCGCCGACGACAACGGCCACGGGACCCACGTCGCGGGCACTATCGCGCAGAACACCGGAAACGGCATGGGGGTGGCGGGGATCGCGCCGGACGCAGCCCTGCTGCCTGTCAAGGTGCTGGACGCGGACGGGTCCGGGTGGACCTCGGTGCTGGTCCAGGGGATCGCCTATGCTGTCGCCGAGGGCGCGGACGTGATCAACATGAGCCTTGGAACAGGGACCCACAGCAGAGCGCTCGACGAGGCGCTCAGCGCCGCCTCGGACGCCGGGGTGCTCCTGGTCGCGGCGAGCGGCAACGACGGAGAGGAGGGGGTGATGTGGCCGGCTGCCCACAGGGCGGTGATCGCGGTGGGCGCCTCGGACGGCGCGGGCGCGCGGGCCCCCTACTCCAACACCGGGCCGCAGCTAGACCTGATCGCGCCTGGCGGAGACCTTGGCGAAGATCTCGATGGGGACGGCGTGCGAGACGGAATTCTCCAAGAGACCGTGCGGATGGGCGGCTGGGACTGGTACCTGTTCCAGGGCACCTCGATGGCGACCCCGCACGTAGCCGCAACCGGGGCCCTGCTGATGGCCGAGGGGGCCACCGCCCAAGAGGCGCGCGCGGCGATGCTCGGCAGCGCTCTGGACCTGGAGGGCGTAGGACGCGACGACAGCACTGGCGCTGGGCTGCTCCAGGCAGACGCAGCCATGGACCTGCTCCTAGCGGGCAACAAGAAGCCAGAGGCCCCCCCAGAGGACGACACCAGTCCGCCAAGCATCGGGTCAGTCCGGCTCACCGCACAGGGGACCGTGCTGTTCGAGACCGACGAGCCCACCGCAAGCTGGATCTGCAGCGACACCTTCACTAGGTGCGTCTCCGCGTCCGAGGTCCCATCTACCCTGCACCAGGCGGATCCCGGCGACCTGGAGTCCGTGCTGCTCTTCGCAGAGGATGAGGCGGGCAACACCGCGATGGCGGGGCCCTACCGCATGCTCTGAGGGCAGGAGGGGATCCGGGCAGCCCGCGATCACCGCCGCGCGCCACCGACGGCACCGCCGCCCCGGGAGCGCGATTCCGACGCTGGCGGAGGCCCTGTCCGGCGCAGCAAGGACATACCGGTTCCCCAAACCGTGCTATGCGGGATCCTCCTGTGGAGGTGCCGCGGCAGGGCGCCTCGCGTGCAAAGCGCCGCATGCCAACGTGCTATGCTCGCCCATATCAGATGAGATAGGGTGTTCCCATGCACAGGGCCGCACAGGAGCGTCAGACCAAAGCACAGGCGATGCGCTGGCTCGATGGCGCGACGCTCTGGGCGGGCGTCCCCGCGCTGCTGCTCATCGCCACGCTGAGCGCAGGCCGCAGCGGGATGAGCGGCTGGCTCGTCGCCTATGCGTCCACCGCGTTGGGGGCCCTTCTCCTTCCCACACTCGGGGCCCGCCTCCCGACCAGGATCCGAGCTTGGGCCTATGTGGAGCTGCTGCTGGTGATCGCGTTCACCTCCATCGCCATCCACGGGACCCTGCCGGGGACCGGCGTGATCTTCACCGGCGCGGTGATGATCGCCGCGGTGCTCCTCGACCGCCGCGCCATCTGGATCGCGGTCGGCCAGATCCCGGTGCTGCTGACCGCCAGCGCCCTGCTGGTGCCGAGCGCGCTCGCCGCGACCGACTGGCTTCGGATCGGGATCACGAGCCTGACGATCATCGTGCCGCTTGGCCTGATGCTCAACCTGTTGATCCACCAGCTGGAGCTCAGCCGCCAGCAGACGATCCAGGCGCTAGAGGACGCGCAGGCTGCCCACCATGGACGCCGGCGCCTGTCCGAGGAGCTCAACCGCGCCCTGCGCCTGGAGTCGCTCGGGCGACTGGCGGGGGGCGTCGCTCACGACGTCAACAACGCCCTCTCAGTGGTGATGAGCAACGGCGAGCTGCTCGCGGAGGGCTACGGCTCGGCCGAGGAGCGCGCCGAGATGCTCGCCGACGTGCTCCACGCCGCCCACTCAGCGAGGGAGGTCATCGACCAGCTCATGCTGCTCGGACGGGCCAGGGGGCATGGCGAGGGGCCGACCGACGTGAGCGCGACACTCCAGCCCATCACCAGGGCGCTCCGTCGCCTCCTCCCCGAGAGCATCGACCTGGACGTGCGCCTTGAGACCGAGGCCTGGGCAGCGGTGGCCCCCTCAACCCTCGACCACATCCTCCTCAACCTCACCCTCAACGCTCGAGACGCGATGCCTGAGGGGGGCAGGCTCTCCGTGAGCGCGACCGCCCACGAGGGGTGGGTGGCCATCGCGGTGGGTGACACCGGCCAAGGCATGAGCGAGGACGTCAAGGCCCGTCTCTTCGAGCCCTTCTTCACCACGAAGAAGGAGGGGCGCGGCACCGGTCTGGGGCTGACCTCCGTGTATAGCAAGGTCCACGAGGCGGGCGGCACCCTGAGCGTCGAGAGCCGGGAGGGGGAGGGCTCGGTGTTCACCCTGCGGCTCCCGGCGGTCCCCCCCCCTGAGCAGACCGCCCCCGAGGGGATGATCCCTGGTCCACTCCGCCCCCTGGTCGTGCTGCTGGTGGAGGACGACGACCGCGTCCGCGCGGGAATGGCCAGGATGCTCGACCGGGACCGCCATCAGGTGTCGCAGGCCCACGACGAGCGCAGCGCGCGGGCGCGGCTGGTGGAGGGCGCGCGCTTCGACCTGCTGCTCACCGACGCGGTGATGCCCGACTCGGACACCGCCGCGATGATCGACGCGTTCCACTCCGCCTTCCCCTCGGCGCCGGTGTTGGTCTGCTCTGGGTGGTCCGAAAAATCTCACGAGCGCGTGACACAGCTCGGAATAGAGCACCTCTACTTGCTCCAGAAGCCCCTCACGCCTACCGGCCTCAGGGCCGCCATCGCGCGCGCGGTGCGCCGCGCGGATCAGGCGACACAGGCTCACTAGCGCGGCGATCGTGCCCCCCCACCCAGCGGGCTGGTTTCGCCCGTGGTCGGTCACCTGCTCCGCCACGCCCTCTCCTCCGGAGACCGGGCCTAGCCCTCCGGCCTCCTCCGTCGAACCCACCTCGATGTGCTCGGTCCGGGCTGCCCGTTCGACGCTCCAGGTCGACGGGGGCACGCCCCGAGCACCGGGCGGTAGGGCCGGCTGCCCGTCCCGCGGCCCCCTGCCCAGGTCCCCACCCGAGGACGACAGGATCCGGGTGACCTCCACAGGAGGAGTGCTCCCCGCCTGCGCGGGACCGAGTGTAGGTCGGGACCGCCTGTGCCACCCTGCGGGGAGTCCTCCCCGCCTGCGCGGGACCGAGCCTATACAAACACTGCTCAAGGTCCCGCCCACCTCACCGATTGAATCTGAAACCCAGGAGCATCGATGGGCCACGTCCTGATCATCGAAGACAGCCCGACCCTCTCGCGCGGCATGGCGCGGCTGGTCCGAGGGCAGGCCAACCTGGTGCCGGTCACCGCCATGTCCCTCTCAGGCGCGCGGTTGATCCTCGACAGCGCCCCCCCGGAGGAGCACTTCATGGCGGCGCTGGTCGACATGCACCTCCCGGACGCCGAGGGGACCGACATCCTTGACGCGCTCCAGCGCTATCAGCTCCCGATCATCGTGTTTACCGCGGACTACGACGCCGTGCTGCACGCAGAGGCAGCCAAGCGACAGGTGGTGGAGTACCTACTGAAGGACAGCCCCGCGGTGGGGGACTACGTGGTGCGCCTGCTGCAGCGCCTGGACCGCAACCGCCACACCAAGGTGCTGGTCGTGGACGGATCGCGCCTCGCCAGGGCCAGCGCCAGGCGGCGGCTGGAGCGCCACAACCTCGTGGTGTTCGAGGCGGAGAGCGGCGAGCTGGCCCTCCAGCTCCTCGACGCACAGCAGGGCGTGTCGCTGGTGCTCACCGCGCTCAACCTCCCCGGGATGGATGCAGACGAGTTATCAAGGAAAATCCGACACAAGTACCCGCGCAAGGCCACCGCGATCATCGGCGTGTGGGACCCGGATCACGTACCGCAGCTGGCCAGGTTCCTCAAGGGGGGGGCCAGCGACATCCTCATGAGGGACTGCGCCGACGAGGTGTTCCACCTCAGGGTGATGCAGAACCTGGAGCTGCTGGAGCACCTCCAGAGCGCGCCGCTCTGATCCATCCCAGCGGGGCAACGGCGCGGAGGTTCCATGGAGCGCGTGCTGATCGTCGAGGACAGCCTCACCCTGTCTCGCGGGCTGAGTCGGCTGGTCAGCGCCCAGCTCGGGATGGAGCCTGTGCCGGCCCTGTCCCTGCGGGCCGCCTGCCAGCTCCTAGATCAGGCCGATCCACCTTTCCTCGCCGCGCTGGTGGACCTCCACCTCCCAGACGCCCAGGGGATGGAGGTGCTGGACGCGATCGCGCCCTTTGGGGTCCCCACCATCGTCCTCACCGCGACCTTTGACGACCTCACCCGACGCGAGGCCATCAAGCGCCAGGTGGTGGAGTACCTGGTGAAGGACAGCCCCGCGGTGGCCGATTTCGTGGTGAGGCTGCTGACCCGGCTAGACCGCAACAGGAGGCAGCGGGTGCTGGTGGTGGATGACTCCAGGCTGGTGCGCCACGCCCTCCGGACGCTGCTGGAGCGCCAGAACCTGAGGGTGACCGAGGCCTCCTGTGGTCAGGAGGCCCTCGCCCTCCTGGAGCAGGCCCCCGACATCCGGGTGATGCTCACCGACTTCAACATGCCGGGGATGAGCGGAGACCAGCTCACCCACCGGATCCGGCAGCGGCGCAAGCGCCAGGACCTAGCCATCATCGGGATCTCCGCGGGAGACAGTGAGGAGCTGACCTCGCGCTTCCTCAAGAGCGGGGCGAACGACTTCCTGACGAAGCCCTTCTCGGACGAGGAGTTCAACCTCCGCCTGATGCAGAACCTGGAGTACCTGGAGCACATCGCGGAGCTCCGGGACACCGCGGCCCGCGACCACCTCACCAGCCTCTACAACCGTCGCTACTTCTTCGAGCGCGCCCCCGCCCTGCTCAGGCAGACTCCCGTGGCGGTGGCCATGCTGGACATCGATCATTTCAAGCGGGTGAACGACACCTGGGGTCACGGCGCGGGTGACGAGGTGCTGCGACAGGTGTCGCGGCTGATCCTCGCCCACCTGGGCGACACCGGCATGGTGGCGCGGTTCGGGGGGGAGGAGTTCTGCGCCCTGCTCCCCCGCACCGGAGCCGCCGAGGCCTTGGAGCGGATGGACCACCTCCGCCTGTTCATTGAGCAAACGGCCATAGTCTACGGCGACGAGGACCTGCACATCACGCTCTCTATCGGCATCGCCGCCGGCGAGGAGGAGACGCTGGACCAGCTCCTGCGCGCGTCGGATGAGGCCCTCTACGCGGCCAAGGAAGGCGGCCGCAACAGGGTGGTGGACCGGGCCCCGGCCCACGCGGAGGCCTGGCACGTCCGAGAGGTGCCGCGCTGATTCGGCGCGCCACGGACGTGCTATCCTTGCGGCCCCGGAGGTGTCATGCTCGCCCTCATCCTGCTCCTGGCCTGCTCCCAGCCCGCAGACCCCGCGCCGCCGGAGGCAGGGGCAGCCGCCACCGCGGCGGCCACCGCCTCGGCGCCCACCAGCCACCACCCCGCCTTCCAGGCGATCATGGTGCGCCACACCCACCAGGGCTCCGACCCTGAGGTGGTGCTCCACCTGTGGCTGGAGGCGATCTACCTGATGGAGTCAGACGATCCGGCCCTGCGCGACGCCGGGGAGCAGGCGCTGGTCGCCCTGAGTCTTCCCCTGCGCGAGGACAAAGAATGGAGGCACAGGCACAGCAACGTGCTCTTCCTCGACCGGATCGCCAACCAGCAGCACATCTTCCGCTCCTACGCCGCCGGCACCAGCCCCGAGGACGGCTACGCGGTGGACCCTGCCCAGTTCCAGATCGAGATCACTAGGCGCGACGAGGCGGAGCCGGGGGCGCCGCTGCGACTCTACATCCGCTCCTCCGGGGCAGACTCCCCCAGGCCGGTGTCACTCAAGCGCTCCACGACCACCGGCAGGTACTACCTGTGGGAGTGGTCCTCGCTCTACGTGGGCGTGCGCAAGCCCCACCTCCCCGGCGAGGAGCGCTTCGAGTAGGGCGACACCGCACAGATCGGCGGAGCGGTCCGCCACGCGCCTGGCCCTCGTCAGGAGCCGGTCGATCGGGTTAGGTGAGCGGGTCCAACGACCCCCAACCCCGAGGAACCCCTATGTCCAAGGCGCAGATCCAGCCGCTGCTCGACAAGCTCTCCACCCTGAAGCCAGACCTCTACAACAAGGACTTCCTCCTCACCTGGGCCCAGAGCCAGGACGACCTGTTGTCGGTGCTGACGGTCGCCGAGACCCTGGAGAACTTCTACCGCGCCAACATCGCGACCCGCGCCTTCCAGGGCGGCCTGGCGGTGTCGAACTTCCGCGACAACTCCACCCGCACCCGCTTCTCCTTCGCCTCCGCTGCGAGCCTGCTGGGCCTGAGCGTGCAGGACCTGGACGAGACCAAGTCGCAGGTGGCCCACGGCGAGACGGTGCGCGAGACCGCCAACATGATCTCCTTCGTCACCGAGGTGATCGGGATCCGCGACGATCTCTACGTCGGCTACGGGCACGAGTACCAGCAGGCGGTGTCTGACGCGGTGCAGCAGGGCTTCACCGAGGGCGTGCTCCCGCAGCGCCCGGGCGTCATCAACCTGCAGTGCGACCGCGACCACCCCACCCAGTCGATGACGGACCTGCTGCACCTGAAGCAGACCTTCGGCTCGCTGGAGAACCTGCGCGGCAAGAAGGTCGCGATGACCTGGGCCTACTCGCCCTCCTACGGCAAGCCCCTCTCGGTCGCGCAGGGCACCATCGGCCTGCTCACCCGCTTCGGGATGGACGTGACCCTCGCCCACCCCGAGGGCTACGACGTGATGCCGGACATCATGGACACCGCAGCCCAGCAGGCCAAGGCCTCCGGCGGCTCCTTCAAGCTCACCCACTCGATGGACGACGCCTTCGAGGACGCGGACATCGTGTACCCCAAGTCGTGGGCCCCGATGAGCATCATGGTGGAGCGCACCGACCTCCTCAAGTCCGGCAGGGGCAAAGAGGTTCAGGCGCTGGAGAAGAAGGCAATCGCCCTCAACGGGTCCCACATGGACTGGCAGGCCACCGAGGCCCGCATGGCCCGCACCAAGGCGGGCAAGGGCCTGTACATGCACTGCCTCCCCGCGGACATCACCGGCGTCTCCTGCGATCAGGGCGAGGTAGACGCGACGGTGTTCGACAGGTATTGGCGCGAGACCTACCACGAGGCGGAGCACAAGCTCTACATCATCGCCGCGATGATGATGCTGACCCGCTTCCCGGACGCCCACGCGGTGCTGCAGGGCCTCCTCGACGAGGGCCGGCCCCGGCGCTTCGGGCAGCCCATCCGGTAGCTGCCCCCTGTAGACCCCGGTGGAGCGGCGCTCCATCGGGGCACTGGGCGGGCCAGCGCCTAGCGGACGAAGGCCACGCCGTGGAGGTTCTCGTCCGGCGCGATCCGGGTGGTCACCAGCTCGGGCGAGGCGTCGGTGTGGAGCCTGGTGTACACCAGCGAGGTGGGGGTCCCACCGTAGGTGACGTCGGTCCCGACGTAGACCAGGGAGTCGGGGACGCAGTCGCCGCGGACCCCGTTGTCGCCGTCCGAGTCCCAGCCGTCTGCCCGCGTGAAGTCGGGGATCTGCCCCAGCTCGGCCATCGCGCCGTCGGCGGGGTCGATGAGCCAGGTCACGCCGTCGCCGTTGATCCACAGCAGCTCGTCCGACGCGGTGGCACACATCCCGTGCCCCCAGGAGTTCTCCCCATCGCCCAGCGCGGTGGCCACCCCGGTGGTCGTGTCCACCGACACCAGGACGTCATCCCACTCGCTCCAGGCGTAGAGGCTTCCATCGGAGAGGAAGGCCATCGAGGCGAAGGCCGACTCGGCGCCCTCGGAGCCATCGTGGGTAACGGAGACCACCTCGGTGGCGGCACCAGTGCTCGTGTCAAGCGTGAGCAGGCAGGAAGAGCACCCGCCCACGTCCCCGCCGTCACCGCGGGTGAAGGCGTAGAGCAGCCCGTCCACAGGGTTGAACTTCATCCCGATGATGGCGTGCCCGGTGCTCCCCACCAGGGTAGCGGCGCCGGTCTCCAGGTCGAGCTGGTACAGGCTGCTCTCGATGGAGCTGCTGCCACGGCTGAAGGCGTAGGCCTCGGGCACCTGCTCGTCAGCGTCGCAGGCCAACCCTTCGGCGTCACCGTCAAAGTCAAGCTGGGCGTCGTTCGCGGTCTCGACGCAGTTGTCGTCGAGGTTCAGGACGCCGTCCATATCGACGTCCTCCGGCAGGCAGGTGTTGAGGGTAGTGTCCACCTCACCCTCCTGCAGCGCGCCGTCGCCCGCGGTGCCACCGCCTGCGCCGTCGTCCACCCCGATCACGGTCTCGGTGTACCCCTGCTGGCAACCGTACTCCGCAGCGTAGATCCTGACCGAGGTGACGATCACACCCGCGGCATCCGAGCCGTCCGAGCCGTCCGCCCCGTCGCAGACGAAGTAGGCGCCGCCGACCTCGTCGGCCGCCAGGGTCCCGTCACCGTTCGCGTCGACGCCATACTCGACCCTGGTGCCGCCGTCGGCGCAGTTGTCCCCCGCAGGCTCGGCGGTGGCGGTGGCGAGCACGCTGGCGCCAGCGGCGCCGGCAGGTCCCTGATCTCCTTGGGGACCGGTACAGGCCAGCAGCGCGACGAACATCAGGGGCGACAGTGAACGGCTCATGGTTCCTCCAAGGGGTCAAGGGAACACAAACCCCTACCGCGTTGTGCCCGCCTCGGCCAGCACCGCTAGGAACGCGCCTGCGCCCTGGCGCGCACGGCCAGCATCCCCATCAGCATCGCGAGCACCGGTGCACCGACCCCCTCGGTCGCCGGCGGCCGCTGCGCCATGTCGTGGCAGTCGGATCCGCCGGTCACCAGCGGCAACCCCAGCGCCCGACAGGTTCCGATCACCCGCTCGGTCAGATCGGGGGTGTGCCCGGGGTAGTGGGCCTCCAGCCCGTCCAGTCCCAGCGCAGTGAAGCGAGGGAGCAGCGCCTCCACCGTCTCATAGGGGGGCAACACCTCCTTGTAGTGCCCCTCGCCGGGGTAGGAGCCCGCCGCGGGGTGGGCCAGCACCCGGACGAAGGGCCAGCGGCCCAGCAGCGGCGCTAGGTCCTCCGGGCGCATCCCGGACGGGATGTAGGCCGGGCTGTCGTTGCCGATCAGGCGCATCACCGTGGCCTTATCCAGCCCCATGCCCGCCAGGGTCACCGCGAAGTGCTTGCGGCTCACCTGGTCGGTCTGCGCGAAGAGCTCGGCCTCGGTGAGCTCCCGCGACATCACCGGCTCCAGACCCGCGGGGCCGTAGTGGGCGTTGAGCGCCTCCACCCGCGCCCGCACCAGCGCCGGGCCGCGCCCCAGCGAGAAGGTCTGGGCGCAGTCCGCCAGGAAGTCCTCGCGCTCCAGCAGCGCCTCTGGGAAGTAGAGCAGCAGGTGCAGCGAGCCGGTGAACAGCGGCTCAGAGAAGCGGAGGGTCACCTCTACCCCCGGCACCACCTGCACCCCCGCCTCGCGCCCGGCCGCCAGCCCCTCGGGAAGCCCGTCGAGGGTGTCGTGGTCGGTGATCCCCAGGGCGCGCACCCCCCGCTCGGCGTAGAGCGCCACCAGCTCACGGGGGGTGAAATCGCCATCCGAGGCGGTGGTGTGGTTGTGCAGATCGGCGTAGTGCATGGTTCCTCCCGTGGGGTCCCTACCTACCCGGCGCCCGCGCCCCGATCCACCCGCGCGAGGCCCCCTCCCCGTCGCGGCTTCTCGCGGCGGAGGCCAGGGTCACCGGCTTGAGAGGCGCGGTACCGGGCTGCGGGGGTATTCTCCGGTTGAAGGCGTCGAGACAACGCGCGACAATCCGTCTCCAGGCCCACCTCAGGAGGCGGCAATGCACGATGACTACGGTTCCAGCGGTCCCAACATCCTCGCCATCGTGTCGCTGGTCGCAGGGGGGCTGGCCCTGCTGAGCACCCTGTGCTGCTGCATCCCCTTTGTCAGCATGCTGGAGATGTTCATCCTCCCGCTGCTGGTGCTGGTGGGCCTGATCACCGGCGGTCTTGGGATGGCCCAGGCCAACCGCACCGGCGAGGGCAAGCCCCTGGCGATCGGCGGCATCCTCCTCTCGCTGGGGGCTGGCCTGATCGGCCTGCTGATGACCGTCTTCGGGATGGGGGCCGCCGCGCTCAACGTGATGATGAACCTGTAGCTGGCGCCGCCCTCAGCGGGGAGCGCTCACCACAGCAGAAGGGGTCCCGCGGCGACCTTCATAGCTTGAGGGGCTCGGACAGGGAGTCCGGTCCGAGCGCACAACGTCGTGGAACCACCGGCTTGTCCGAGGCTCGCCATGACCCTGCGCCAGGCGCGGAGCGCGAGGCACGCGCCGACAAGGCAGGTTCGTTCGTGATGGCACCGGCCGCGCCGCTCCACAGCCGTGGCGGGAGCTGCAAGGGCCTGCTGAGCCCAAGCTGGGCGGTCACGACTATCGCGATGCCGTCTATAGCGAAGGATTCGCAGGCAGAATCGACGGCTATCGCAAGCGGGAGACGGACACATGGGCGGATCTCCTGTCGGAGGAGCCTGGCGACGGGCGCACCGAGGGCGAGGCGGGAGGCCGCGGGCGGAGCAGCGCCTCAGCCACACCGACCGGCGAAGACCTCGGGGCCGCGCGGCCCTACCGCCTCGCATCACACGCGCTGCCGCACCTCAGCGGCGAGGCGGGTGAACATCCAGCGCAGGAAGGGCAGGGGCTGCTCTGCCTCCTCGGGGCGGAAGCGGACCTCTAGGGTGAGCCCGTCGCGCACCGTGAACCTGCTGGGGGTGGCGGTGGCGATCCGGCCGAGGATCGGTGCGAGGGGCGAGGTGGGGTGGAGCTCAAGCACCACCCGCACCTTCAGCCAGGCCACCCGGATCACCCGGAAGCCCTTGGCATAGAGCCCGGTCTGCACCAGCCCCCCGAGGTTGCGGACCTCAGCGGGCAGCTCGCCCACCCAGCCCTCCAGGTCTTCGAGCAGGGAGTCCACCTCCTCGGGGGTCTCCGCCGAGGAGATGCGCTTGTACCAACCCAGGCGCTCTCGCACCTCTGGGATCAGCCGCTCGGGGATGAAGGCCGGCACCCTGACCTCCACGATCGGCTCGATAGCCGCGCCCTCCTGGTGGCCCCGCGCCTCCTCCACCGCCTCCTGAAGCAGCTCCAGCCACACCTCGTAGCCCACCTCGTGGATGTTCCCGGACTGCGCCTCGCCGAGCAGGTTGCCCGCCCCCCTCAGCTCCAGATCCGCGCTGGCGATCTCCAGCCCCGCCCCCAGGTGGGTGTTCTCCAGGATCACCTGCAGGCGCTTGCGCGCGTCGCGGGACAGCTCCTCCGGCGCGAGGAGCAGGGCGGTGGCGCGCTTGTCGCCGCGTCCCACCCTGCCCCGGAGCTGGTAGAGCTGCGCCAGCCCCAGCTGATCGGCCCGGTCCACGATCATGGTGTTCACGTTGGGCAGGTCCACCCCGCTCTCGATGATGGTGGAGGCCACCAGCACGTCCACATCCCCGCGCACGAAGGAGAGCATCGCCGCCTCCAGGGCCTCGTCGCTGAGCTGCCCGTGCGCCACCCCCACCCTGGCCTCTGGCACCCAGGCGGCGATCTGAGCGGCCCGCTGGTCGATGCTCTCGACCCTGTTGTGGACCACGAACACCTGCCCCTCGCGCTCCAGCTCGCGGAGGATCGCGTCCCGCACCCGGTCGCGCCCATCGCGCGCCACCACGGTTCGGACCGAGAGGCGCTGGGTGGGCGGTGTGTTCATCACCGAGAGGGCGCGCACCCCAGTCACCGCCTGCTCCAGCGAGCGGGGGATGGGGGTGGAGCTCATCGCGAGCAGGTCCACCTCGGCCCGCCACTGCTTGAGGCGCTCCTTCTGCCGCACACCGAAGCGGTGCTCCTCATCCACCACCACCAGGCCCAGGTCCTGGAAGCGCACCGCGCGCCCGAGCAGGCGGGAGGTGCCGATCACCACGTCGACCCGCCCCTCCCTCAGGTCCTTGAGGGCTGCCTTCTCGGCGCGGTCATCCACAAAGCGGGAGACCATCTCCACCCGCACCGGCAACCCCTCCAGCCTGGCGCGGAAGGTCTGCAGGTGCTGGTAGGCAAGCACCGTGGTGGGGCAGAGCACCGCCACCTGCCGCCCCGACTCCACCACCCGCACCGCGGCCCGCAGCGCGACCTCGGTCTGGCCAAAGCCCACGTCGCCGCACAGCAGCCGGTCCATCGGCCGGTCCAGGTTGAGATCCTCGTGGATTTCCTCGATGGCGCGGGCCTGATCGGGGGTCTCTTCCCACGGGAAGCGCGCCTCCACCGCCCGATAGAGCGGTCCGGGCGCCGGCACGGGCGGGCGGCGGGACAGCTCCCTGCGCGCCTGCAGCTCCAGCAGGTGCTGCGCCATCGCGAGGATGGAGTCCTTCACCCTGCGGCGGCGCCTCTCCCAGGTGACCCCCCCGAGCTTGTCCAGCTTGATCCGCCCCTCGGCCCTCGACGAGGCGTAGCGGGAGATCGCCTGGAGCTGGGTCGCGGGCAGGTAGAGCAGGTCGCCATCGCGGTACGAGAGCCGCACGAAGTCCTGCTCCACCCCCGGCTCCACCTCGACCCTCGCGAGCCCCTGGTAACGCCCCAGGCCGTGGACCCGGTGGACGACGAGATCGTCCTTCTTCAGCTCCGAGAGGGCGCTGAGGCCCTTGTCGAACAGGGCGTGGGCCCTCCTGGCGCGCTCGGTGTGGACCCTGTTGCCGAACAGGGTGCCGGCCGCGATCAGAGCCCAGCCGCTCCCCTCCGCCACAAAGCCCTGGTGCAGCACCCCCACCACCGCCGCGACCTCCTGCCGCCTCAGGGCGTGGGGCGAGGCGGCTACCGGGAGCGAGAGGCCGTGGTGGGCGAAGAGCTCCTGCAGCGCCCGCAGCCGCCCAGCCTCCACCGCGATCCCCACCCGCAGCCCCTCCTCAGCCAGGTGGCGCAGGCGAGCCACCGCGGGGGCAAGGTCCGCGCCCCGGATCCCGAAGCCGGTGGGGGCCCTGGCGCCCAGATCGACCGCGACCTCTGGCGGCGCGATGTCATAGACCCGCTGCGCCCCGCTCAGGCCGGCCATCACCGCCTCTGGCGCGACGAAGCGGGCGTCGGGGGGCACCAGCGGGCGCTCCTCCTCGTCGAGCAGGGCCCAGCGCCGCGCGGCGTCCTCCGCCTGAGCGCGGAGGGCTGCCCGCACGTCCTCTGGCGACACCACCACCTGCTCCATCCCGGCGAAGGCGGCGAGGGGGTCCCGGACCGGCACCAGCGCCGGGAGGTAGTCCCGCAGGGCGGCGGGGCGGTAGCCACCCCGGAGCTCCTCCACCAGCCTGCGCCTGAGCTGCACCCCCCTGCCCTGCTCGGCGACCCACCGCCCCAGGGCGGCGTTGGCACGCTCCAGGGCCCGCTCGTCGACCCGCTCCTCCAGGGCAGCCACCACCCTCACCGCGGGCACCGCCTCGCGGGCCCTGCCTGTGGCGGGATCCAGCCGGCGGACCCCCTCCACCTCGTCGTCGAAAAAGTCGACACGGACGGGCTCCTTGCGCCCCATGGGCCACAGGTCCACCACGTCGCCCCGCGCCGCCACCGTGCCCGGCTCCTCCACCGCGCCGACCCGCAGGTAGCCGCCCGCCCCCAACCAGGCGAGCAGCGCGTCGCGCTCGATGACCGTCCCCTCCCGCAGCGAGAGGGTCCCCTCCCGCAGGGCCTCCGCCGAGGGCACCCGCTGCGCGAGGGCCGCCGCGGTAGCCACCACCAGCAGCGGCCCCCCCTCGTCGGCGAGGTGCAGCGCCCTCAGCCTCCCCCACACCACCTCGCGGGGCGGCGCGAACCCGTCGTAGGGCCTGCCGCCATCGGCGAAGAAGCGCTCCACCCGCGTCTTGGGGGGGAGGAAGAAGCGGAGGCCGTCCACCAGCGCCCGCGCCGCGTCCTCCTCGTCCACCACCACCAGCCAGCGCCCCCCAGGGACCAGCTGCGAGAGGACGAAGGCCAGGGCGTCCCGCGGGAGGCCGCTCCAGCCCTTCCCCTGCCTGAGCAGGGCCTCCGCGCGCTCCAGGAAGGCGTCCCTGCGGCTCAACGGAGGGCGAAGCTCCCCGCGAGCAGCGCGACCCCGGCGCCCACAAAGACCCAGCCCAGGCCGGACACCGCGAACAGGCCGACGCCCACCGCGATCATCGCCCCCGCCAGCCAGCGCAGCGCCCCGAGCCCGTCGGCGCCCAGCGACTCCAGGTGCCCCGCCTCCGAGAACCACGCCGGGAGCGTCGCCTCGGCCGCAGCGAGCGGCTCGCCATCCTCGGCGCCGACCGGGGCCGTCTCAGCGCGGGCCGGCTGTCCAGCCACCGCGCGCTGCACCCGCTCCCTGTAGACCTCCAGCAGGGCCAGGGTGACCACCGCGCTGGAGAGGAAGGAGCCCACCGCCCCCAGGAAGGCCACCTCCACCGGCAGGAAGCCGGGGAGGGTGAAGAAGGTCACCAGGGCCTCCGCCCCCTGGAAGGCCACCACCGAGCCGAGCTGGAGCGGCGCCGCCAGCAGCACGCCGAGGAACAGGATCTTCAGCATCCTGCCCCGGATACCCCAGGTGAGGCGCGAAGAGCGCGAGAGGGCGGGCGCGTCGGGCTCGAGCACCGCGGCCATGTCGGTGAGCGCGAGCTGGACGGCGTAGTAGAGCCCTGGCACCACCACCTGCATCCCCAGGCTCACCGCCAGCACCCTGGCCCCGTGTGGCCCCGACACGTCGGCGAGGCGGCGCAGGGCGATCTTCACCACCCCGCCGAGGGATGCACGCCCGAAGCGGAGCTGCTCCCCCAGGACGATCCACGCGATCGCCAGGCCCGCGCCCAGCACCGTGTCCATCAGGAGCCCCCACCCGAAGGTGAGGAGGATGTTCCGCCCCGGCCCAGAGCCGGGCATCGACAGCATGAAGACCGTCCCCCACAGGAAGAGCAGCGGGGGGAGGAACAGGCTCGGCAGCCACGAGGCGCGCGACACCGTCTTGCGCTTCACCACCTGCAGCGCCGTGTAGAGGCCCAACACCCCGATCCCCACCAGCATGGCCTGCGAGAGCCCCTCTCTCGTAGCGAGGGGGAGCTCCTCCGACCAGCCCAGGAAGCCCTTGAGGTCCTCCAGCATCCACACGTCGAGGAGCGCGGCGACCAGCACCAGCGGCGCCACCACAAGCGCCCCCCTGCCCGCGGCGCGGAGGCCCAGGCCGAAGGCCCGCAGCGCGCCAACCTGCCCCTCCCACCTGGCGAGGGACCTGGTGCGCGCGGCGTCCGAGGGGGTGCCCTGGAGGATGAGGTAGAGGGCGAAGGCGTGGCCGAGCACCGGCAACACCGTCCACACCGCGTCATCCGGCGAGCGCCCCAGATCGTACTGGCGCATCACCACCAGCGGCGCCAGGAGCCAGCTCGAGAGGAAGGCCGAGCCCCAGACCGCCAGCGGGCCGAGGGTGGCGGCCTGCGCCGCGCCCACACCGCCCAAGACCAGCACCAGGAGCACCAGACCGGCGTAGGGAAGCGGTCCCAGGCGTCGGTTCATCACCATACTCACCTCAAAGAGGAGCGGTCTAACCAGAGGAGCGCGCGCGCGCCCACTCGGCAAACCGTATCCCGTGCGACAGGGCAGGCGCTCCCGCTGTCGCGTCAGACACGGTCACAGGGCGCCACAGGGCGTCAGCGCATGGCACGGACCTTGCGGAAGGAGGGGGCGAGAGGTCCCCATGCTGCTCGCCGCCCTGACCACCGCCGCCCTCGCCTTCACCGTCAACCAGACCGACGACGGCAGGGAGCTGCGCTGGATCGAG
This sequence comes from Deltaproteobacteria bacterium, assembly GCA_016938035.1. Taxonomy (GTDB): domain Bacteria; phylum Myxococcota_A; class UBA796; order UBA796; genus JAFGVK01. The sequence continues at coordinate 20,135 of JAFGVK010000213.1, forward strand.
CTGCCGGTGCTGGTGGCCTACGACGGCGCCGAGGCCCCCGCCAACCTCACGGAGGCGCAGCAGCTGGAGGCGCTGCAGGGCGCGATGGAGGCCTGGAGCCACCTGGACGAGAGCGCGCTGGCCCTGGAATTCGGCGAGCCCGAGCCCTTCGACGCGCAGGAGGCGGGGAGCGTCAGCTGGGAGCGCGGCTGGCAGGGCAACGCCGAGGCCGTCGCCCGCATCACCTCCTGGGCCACCGAGTCCGGCGTGCTGCTGGGCTACGAGATCGTGCTCAACGCCGACCTCGACTGGTCCACCGACGGCGCCGAGGGCGCGTGGGACCTGCAGGGCGCGCTCACCCACGAGCTGGGCCACGCGATCGGCCTGGGCCACAACGACTCGGACGACGAGGCCACCATGTTCCCCACCGCCCGCGAGGGCGAGCTGCTCAAGCGCGACCTGGCGTGGGACGACGAGGACGCCGCCCGCTACCTGTACCCTGTGGGCGGCACCGCCGCGGCCCTGCTGCCAGCCCTGGGGTGCACCACCAGCCCGATGAACCCCACCTACTTGGTGGCGCTGCTCCCGCTGGCCCTGCTCCGCAGGCGGAGCGCCGCGGCCGCTACGCGCTAGCGTGATCCGAACCGAACCCCCTGGGGCAGCTTCGTCCTCGGGCCCCGACGGGCGAAGCCTGGTCCCGAAGGGGGGAGGACGCTCGACGGCCACGATCATCGTCTGGCCCAAGGGCTGCTCACCGCTCGCCGTGCTGGCGGAGGGAGAGGGTGCCGCCAGCGCGCTGAGGTCCTAACGACCGACGGCCCTATGGCCGCCGCCAAGGTCGCTTCGCCCTCCTTCGTGTCCCCCGTTTGGGCCGGGGGCTGCGTCCCCCCCCCTCCCCCCTGCTGGGGGCTCTCCGCCCCCTCTCCCCCTGCGCGACCGGGCGCTCCCCCCGTGCCGGAGGCCCCCCGCGTGACCCACTTGGGCGAACCGCTCAGCAGAGAGGCCCCGGCCCTGACCGCGCACGGGGGGCCGAGAGCTTCGATCGGCCGGACCCTCTGCGGTTGAAGGGGACGGCGAACCAGCCACGCTCACCCCTATGGGGAAATAGCGTTCGAGGGTGGTCCCGCTCCGCAGTCTTCGGGGACGCTCACGCCGCCTGATCGGGGAGCTCCGGGCACGAAGGAGAGGTGTCTTGATGAGGGCGGCGAGCCCAGAGGTCGCGGCCAGGGCGTTCGCCGGCGCAGGGCGGGGCCTCCGCGACCCGGAGGAGCAAGATCAGGGTGGAACGGTGCACACCGCCTGATCGCCGGGGATCCGGGGCAGCAGGCGGCGTGGCCGAGAGGGACAGCTACCGCGGAGCGGTTCCGTTCAACGAGGATCAAGGCCCGCGCGACCACGCGATGAACCGCGGGCGAACCGGCGCCGGTCCACTAGCCGGACTGTCTCACAGGAAGCGCTTCATGCGACGGGCGTGGTCTCCTGATCACCGCTCCTAGCGCCCCCGCGCCGGACAGGGGCGCGCAGGCGCCGCCCGGCTAGTTGTCGAGCGAGTCCAGGTCGATGCCGTCGTCCACCTCGGGCAGGTCGTCGAGCCTGAGGCCCAGGTCTCCCCCCCGAGCCGCCGGCTCCTCCACGGGCTCCTCGTCGTCGGTGATCTGGAACACGTCCAGCTCCGCCCCCCAGGCGTCCGCCTTGAGCAGGTGCTCCACCTCGGCGAGATCCGTGGCCTCGGGCAGGGTGGGGTCGCAGAGGAGGATGTACCAGTCCTTGGTGACCTTGCTCTCCTGATCGAGGAATTCGGCGAATTGCGGGAGCTGCTCGTTCTTCTCCAGCTCGTGCAGGGAGGGCACGGACTGACCGGAGCGGATGCAGTGGGTGTAGCGCCGCGCCATCTCGGCGTTCAGCTCCTCTGCCACCTTCTCGCGGCAATTGCCGATCTTCTTGCGCCGCCCCTTCTCGCACACCGCCAGCAGCGCCCGCCCCTGGAAGGTGCGCCACTTGTTCTCCAGGGAGTCGTTGCGGGCGATGCGAGCCTCCTCGGTCTTCTCGACGAGCTCCTGCTTGGTCACCCGCAGCTCCACCACCAGGGCCTCCTTCTCCTCCACCGCGCGGGCCAGCTTCACCGACAGGTCGGCCAGCTCGGTCTGGGCGCGCTCCAGCTCGGCGCGGAGGGCGTTGCGCTCCTCGGCGAGCATCCGCCCCTTGGAGGCGCGAGAGGTCATCTCAGCCTGGAGCTCCTGAACCTGCGCGGTCTTGGCCTGCACCCTGGCCTCCAGGGTGTCGACCTTGGTCTGAGCCTCCTCCAGGTCCTGCGCCGCCTCCTCCACCAGCGGAGCGCAGGCCGCCTCCAGCTCCTCCTGAGTGGGCAGGCGCGGCACCTCGACCACCTCTGGCGCCTGCCTTGTCAGCAGCCAGGTCGCGAGGCTGCCCGCCACCACCCCCGCGCTGAGGGCGACGCCCACCGTGAGCGCAGGGAGGAGAAACCGTGTGAGCGGGCTCTTGGGCTTGTAGTCGAGATCTTCTTCCACGGCGTCTCCCTTGGGGCGGGGAGGATATCACGGGAGTGATCTCGGGAACAGCGCGGAGGCCGGCGCTGACAGCAGCCTGACCTCCCAGCGACCTGGGCGCTCGCAGCGGCCCTCCAGCGGGCGCCGCCCCTAGAGGTCGCCCAGCAGCGCCTGGTCGCCGGTGATCCACTCCGCCTGCCAGCCCAGGGCGTCGAGCTGCTGCCGGAGCACCTCGCCGTCGCCGACCATCACCCACACCCTCGGGGCGTCGGGTCCCAGCCAGCGAGCGGCCACCTCCTGGCTGCGCGCCACGTCGACTGCGCCGAGCCCGACGATGTACTCGCGGGCGACGATCGGATCCTCGCCGTACTCCACCCAGTCGGCGGCGGCGGTGTGAGCGTCACTCCCGGTCTGGAGGGTGCCGTTCCACTGGGAGATGAGCTGGGAGCGCGACCACCCCAGCTCCTCGTCGGTCATCCCGCCCTCGGCCATGCGGTCCAGCTCCAGCTCCACCTGTCCCACGGCCAGCGCGGTCTTGTCCACCGCAGTGTCGAAGCGCAGGGTCCACAGGCCGCGGGTCTGGTCCGGCCCGTAGCTGGAGTAGGCCCCGTAGGTGAGGCCCTTCTCCTCGCGGAGGTTGGAGTTGAGGCGCGAGAGGAAGCTCCCGCCCAGCACCTGGTTCACCAGCTCGAAGGCACCCTGGTCCTCAGAGCCCCGCTCCGGCGCGGCGAGGCGCACCATCAGCTGCACCTGACCCAGACCCGGGGTGCTCACCGCGATCACCCTGCGCTCAGTGGGCGGGGTGAAGTCCGCGGGGGGAAGCGCCTCCCCCTCGCCGCCGAGGTGGGAGACCAGGCCCTGCAGCATCGGCTGCGCCTCGTCCCAGGTGAGGTCCCCGGTGACCAGCACCGTGACCGGCGCGCTGAGCACGGCCTGATGCCGGGCGATCAGGTCGTCCTGCCGCACCTTGGACCACTCCTTCACGTCGGGGCGCCTGCCCCAGGGGGTCTCGGGCGAGGCCCAGCCGTATGCGACGGCAGAGCGGGCGATCGCCTTGGGATCTGTGGGGCCATTATCCAGGAGATAGCGTTTGTTCTCCTTGATCTGTCGCTTGATCTCCGCCTCGGGAAAGACGGGGTGGAGCAGCACGTCCTCCAGCACCTCCAGCCCCCGCCCCAGCGCTTCCTTGGGGGCGACGAGCTTGACCACGGTGCGGCGCTGCTCCATCCAGGAGCCCACCGAGAGGTCCCACATGTCGGTGTAGGAGGACATCTCGGCCATCCCCCACCTTGCGGAAGCCACGTCCATCGTCCAGCCGGTGAGGTAGGACGCGACCGTGGTGTCGCCGTCCAGATCGAGCTGCCCCTTGTGGAGGATCACCGACACCCCCACCTTGCGGACGCCCGGCACCGGCATCAGCAGGCCGCGCACCCCCGGCGCGAGCTCCACCTCCGAGAAGGCCGGCAGCGTGAGGATCTCAGGGGGGATTACCGCGGGGACGTGGGAGCGGTCCGGGCCAGCGCGCCCCACCGCGTCCTCGGTCTCCATCCCGGCGAGGGCCTCCAGCGGGACCCGCTGCGAGAAGGAGACCTCTGGCGCGTCGGCGCCCTGCCCCAGCGCGAGGGCCGTCATCAGGGAGAGGATCATGGGAGCACCACCACCTGCGCGCCGGGGAGCGCGCCCTTGTCGCCGTTGGGGATGACTGAGAGGCTCACCTGCCGCTCTGGGGTGAGCCAGGTCGCCGCGACCCGTGAGATGTCCGCGGGAGTGACGGCCTGGTAGCGGGCCCAGTCCGCGTCGAGGCAGTCCGCCTCGCCGGTGGTGACGTAGCAGGCCACCAGGGCCCCCGCACGCCCCTGTGGGGTCTCGATGTGGTCGAGCATCGAGCTCCTGAGCGAGCGCCTGGCCCGGTCCAGCTCGGCCTCGGTGACGGCGGCGGTCTGGAGCCCGTCCAGCACCCTGTGGATCTCCTTCTCCAGCTTGGGGAGCTTGAGGCGAGCCACGCTGGCCTCCACCAGGAAGTACCCGGACAGGGTGTTGGCCGAGGCCCAGGCGGAGGTGGAGGTGGCGAGCTGCCGGTCGTAGTAGAGCTCGTCGTCCAGGCGGGTGCCGCGCCCATCCGAGAGGATCGACGCCAGCAGGTCGAGGGCTGGCTCGTCGGGGTGCCCGGTGGGCACCGTGGGCCAGCTCAGGTAGAGGGTGCGCTCCTCCACCTCGTCCTCCATCACCCCCAGCGCCTGCGTGGACGGCGGTTCGGGGAACTCGAGGATCGGCTCGCCGGCGCCCCGATCGGCCACGTCCGAGAACCAGTACCTGAGCCTGCCGAGCGCCTGCTCAGGCTCGATGTTCCCCACCAGCGAGAGCACCGCGTTGCCCGGCTTGTAGTTGCGCTCCCAGAAGGCGTGGACCCCGTCCTCAGTGAAGCCCTGGACCTGCGCCACCGGCCCGAGCACCGTGTGGCCATAGGGGTGCTCCGGGGGGTAGAGCAGCACGGTGAGGGCGTCGTAGTCCTGCCCGTTGGGAGCGTCGTAGTAGCGGTAGCGCTCCTGCACCACCACGCTCTGCTGGTTGGCGAGGTTCTCGGCGGTGAGCCCCTCGCGGAGGAAGCCCATGCGGTCTGACTCCAAGAACAGCGCCACGTCCAGCGCACCGGAGGGGAAGGTCATGTGATAGGCGGTCTCGTCCTCGGAGGTCCAGGCGTTGTTCTCGCCCCCCGCCGCGGTGAGCCAGGTGTCGAAGGAATTGCCGGGCACGTTGGCGGAGCCCTCGAACATCAGGTGCTCGAAGAGGTGGGCGCAACCATACTCCCCGTCGCGCTCGTCCTTGGCCCCCACGTCGTAGCGGACGTGGAGGGCCACGGTGTCCGTGCGGTGGTCCTCGGCGAGGATCACGGTGAGGCCGTTGTCGAGGGTGTGGATCTGGTAGGGCATCGCCAGATCACCGCCCGCGAAGGCGTGGAGCGAGAGCAGGGTCAGGAGCAAGAGCACCTCCTAGGAGCGGAAGCCATAGCGGAAAGGGTTGGGTACTACAAGGTGCGTGCTCACCATCTGGATAGGTAGACCACAGGAGGCCCGATGCGAAAGCGCGACAAGGCCCGGCGCGTGCGCGCGGTGCTCGACGAGATCTTCCCCTCGCTGCCCATCCCCCTCGACCACAGCGACCCCTTCACCCTGCTGGTCGCGGTGGTCCTCTCGGCGCAGTGCACCGACAAGCGGGTGAACCTGATCACCCCCGCCCTGTTCGAGCGCGCCCCCGATCCCGCGGCGATGGCGCAGACACCGGTGGCTGAGCTGGAGGCGCTGATCCGCACCTGCGGCCTGTACAAGGCCAAGGCGGGCTACCTGGCCGGGCTGTCGCGGGCGCTGGTGGACCGGCACCTGGGCCAGGTGCCCGCAGACTTCGAGGCGCTGGAGGCGCTGCCCGGGGTGGGGCACAAGACCGCGAGCGTGGTGATGAGCCAGGCCTTCGGGGTGCCGGCCTTCCCGGTCGACACCCACATCCTCCGCCTCGCCGCGCGCTGGGGGCTGTCGGAGGGCAAGACCCCGACCAGGGTGGAGGCGGACCTGAAGGCGCTGTTCCCCGAGTCCTCCTGGAACAAGCTCCACCTCCAGCTCATCCAGTTTGGGCGGGACCACTGCCCAGCCAGAGGCCACGACCCCGCGGGGTGTCCGATCTGCTCGTGGGCCGCGGGATAGGGCTCGACGACCGCCGCGGGGTGCGTACTGTGCGCCCTCGGAGGCGTGGTCATGCGCGGCATTCCCGAGATCATCCAGGCGGTCCTGAGCTTCTTCCCCCCCTGGAGCTGGCCGTTCCTGCTGGGGCTCTTCGCGGTGCTCGCGGTGCCAGTGTGGTTCCAGTCGGTGCGGATCAAGCAGGTCCGCAACAGGGTGCGGCGCTATGTGCGCGCCCCCGCTGGGGAGCGGGAGGTGCACATGGCGGTGGCCTTCCAGCTCGCGGCGGGCCACCCCAGGAGGCTGGTGACCCTGGCGGAGGAGGCGATCCGCTTCAAGCTGGAGCCGATCTGGAAGCGCGCCCTGCGCGAGTTGGAGGAGGCAGGCGCCCACCCCAAGGACCTGAGGCTGCTGAACGAGAAGGTGGCGCGGGAGCGCAAGCTCCCGGTCCACCCCATTGAGGAGGCGGTGGCCATCGAGGTGATGATCGAGAGCGGGGCGCTAGAGCGGGCGAGAGAGCGGCTGACGCCGGCGCTGGCTGCCTTCCCCACCGACCCGGACCTGGTGGCGCTGTCGGAGCGGCTGGCGAAGCGCGAGGCCTAGGGCGGCGATCCGGTCACCGCGCCCTTCAACCCACGCGATCCGGAGCATCACCCGATGGCCAAGGTCTGTCCGCCTGGCGCGGTGGAACGGCGCGCCGCCTCTTCGACAACAACGCTCACACATCCCTTCTTGTTGCGAACCAAGCGCTCCGTCCAGTGGGAGGGTCCGCGCTACCGTTCCTCGTGGCACCGCCACCGCTGGTCGGATGCGGTGCCGTGGAGCCCTCACGGGGAGCGCCGGGGTCAGGGACGTCGAGGGCAGGGAGGAAGGAGGCGAACGCTCGTTCGCGACGGACGCAGGCCCCCACAGCGAGCGGCCGACGACGCCCTCGGCGTCCTGGGCCCAGCGATCCGGCCCCGCTGGGTCCACCCTCGGGGGCCTTTGGCCGGCCTCGGTCGCAGGCTCCAGCGGGCACCCCCGTCCGAAACCCGGCTCCGCCCTTGGGTGTCCACGGACGGACCTGTCACCCCGTGCTGGGTCCGGGCGCCCGGCTCGACGCGCTCGCGGCGAGGACGGGGGCCGCGCGGGGGCCTGCGCGATCGGCGGGGGCGCAATAGGCTGAGCGCTCTCGGAGGCCCAAGTGATCCTCTCGCTGCTGCTCGCCGCCTGCACCGCGGCTGATCCCGTCGACGTCCAGGTGACGGACCCCCAGGCCGACACCGGGGCGCCGCTCGACACCGACACGCCCGATGACACCAACACGCCCGATGACACCGACGGTCCCGACGACACGGGCGATCCCGACGCGGGCCCCTGCGACCGGTGGTTCCCGGTCACTCACCAGGGGGCGCGCTGGTCCTACGCCTTCCGTGAGGAGGTTTCCGCCAGGGGGCACTGGACCGACACCGCGAGCGGCCCGGGGGCGGACCAGGGGCGCAGCACCTGGGTGGTGACCAGGGCCGCGCAGGAGGACGGCTTCCCCGACTACACCCAGACCTACCACTACACCTGCGATGAGGCCGGTGTGGCCCTGCTCTCAGAGCACTACGATGCCTCGACGGGCTACACCTCTAGCTCGGTCTACAGTCCGCCGCTGCTGGTGATCCCCGCGGCGCTGGCCCCCGGCGACAGGGTGGTGTCCAGCGCCTCGCTCCACTACGTGGACAGCGGGGGCGCGCCCTCCGACTTTGGCGTCTCTACCGAGATCGAGGTGGTAGGCGCCGGGCAGCTCACCACCCCCGCGGGCACCTACGAGGCGATGCAGCTCTCGGTGGATGGGTTGGAGACCTGGTTCGTCGAGGGACTGGGGCTGGTGCAGACGCCGGCTACCTGGCTGGTCGGGGTGGAGGGGTTGTAGCAGGCCGCTCAGGGCAGCGCCGGCAGGGATCCTCCTCCGGCCCCAGCTCTGCCCCCAGCGCGCGGCACCCGAAGTGGTGCGGTCGCGATAGCGCTGCGCTCCGTGATGTCCCCTGTGGGGACCGCGACCCCTCCTACCCACGCGATCCGGTTTCACAAGAAACAAGTTTGTATCGTCAATCATGCCGCACGCTACGCCACACACCCCGCTCATCCGCCGCGCCAGGGGCTCCTCCTCACGCGGCCCTCTGGGGCGAGGCTCTGGAGCCCACAACACCGCGCTCCTGGACGGGGTGGGCCCAGCCGGGAGGCGCCAGGGGGGGGCCCGCCCCTTAGCCCGGGATCGCCCTGCGCGGGTGGGGGACGGCCGCGTCGTGCTCCCCGAACTGCGCATCCCCGGCCGCCCCTGACCGCCGGTGTGAGCTTGCCCAACCTCTGCCCGCGCGGCTACTGAGCCCCCACGAGAGGCTACGATGTCCGTACACGAGGACCTGCTCGACCTGCTGGCCGTCGGCGAAGGCCCGCACAACATCACTGAGCTCACGCGCCACGCTGCCGCCGTGGAGCTGCGCACGCCGCACGGGCACAGGTACCAGACCACAACGCTCCGCGCCGACCTCATCCCCCTGATAAGTGCGGGGCTGGTGATCTCGAAGGGCTCGCTGTTCGAGCTGGCCCACAGCCAGCGCCTGGACCGGTGCTGGGCCATGTGGAAGGCTGGCCGCTACCAGACTTGGTCGCAGGCGATAAGCAGCCACCACGACTACTGGGAGCAGATCCCCACCGTCAGCGGACCCGCTCGGTTCAAGTCGCACCAGCGCCCTATCCGCAGGGCCCTGACCCAGGCGGTGTTTGGGGGCCAGGTGAGCTACGCGGAGGAGGTGGCCTCCAAGCTCACCGACCCCCTGCTCGCCTGGTGCGGGCTGCCCCTCCCCACCGCCTTCCTGCAGGACGCGCCCGCGCACTCGGCGGGGTGGGTGCTGGACCACATCTCGCGGTACGCCTTCTATCACCGGGTCCCGCTCCCCGAGCTGCTCCCCCTCGCGGACGCCCTCTGGGAGCGGCACCGCACCCCTGAGCTCGCCCACGTGGCCCTGCGCGAGCGGCTCCTGCGGGGCCAGGCCGACGAGGGGGTGGAGGCGCTGCTGCAGGCGCTATCGGACGGCCCCCACGAGGGCCCAGCCCTCCACGCCCTCCTCCGCGGCGAGGTGCAGCTCGCGGCCGCCCGCTACGGCCTCGCCCTGACCGCCTTCCGCGCGCGCCACAGGGCGGCGCCGCCGGACGATCCCGCGGCCAGCCTGATGCCCCTCGCCCTGCTCCTCACCAACCAGCCCGCCCTCCAGAGGCGGCTCAAGCCCCTGCTCCTGGCGACCGCCGGCCTCCCCGAGAGCGACCCGCGCTCGAGCTGGCGCACCCTGCTCCCCCTGACCGGGGCGCCCTTCACCTCCAGCGTCTCTCAGGAGCACCCCGTGGGGGCCCTGCTGGAGGGGCTCGCCAGCCGGTGGGAGGGCGTGGGGGAGCGTGGCCTCCAGCCAGCCCTCGTCGAGGCGCGCCGCTGTGGCTGGAGCGGCGTGGAGCGCGAGCTGATGCGCCTTGTGCACAAGTCCGGCCAGGGGCTAGTGGCCCTGCGCGCCGCCACTGAGCCGTGGGAGAGGGTCGTCGAGAGCCTGCTCGCGGCCCTGGGGGTCACCTCCCCTGTGGAGGAGGGCGACGCACGCGTCGCCTGGATCCTCCACGCGACACCAGGAGGCGCGGTCATGTTAGACGCCCGCGAGCAGCTCCTCAGAGGGGGGAGCTGGACCAAGGGGCGCCCCGTCGCGCTGGAGCGGATCTACCGCCACAAGCGAGAGGACGGGAAGCTCCCCCTCACGCCGGAGGACGAGCGGCTCATCGAGGCCTTGGTCCAGACGCCTCACACCAACTACGGGGGCTACACCACCATGGAGTACTCGTGGGACCCCGCCAAGGTGTGGACGGCGCTGATCGGTCACCCCCGCGTCTTTCGCGCGGATGACACGCCGGTGACCGTGGTGCTCGCGCAGCCCACCCTCCGCGTCCGCACCACCACGCAGACCGTCACCCTGTCGGTCGAGCCCCCCCCCGGGCTGAGCGTGCAGGCGGTCGGTTCGAGCGGCTACGAGGTGACCGTCTTCACCGCCGAGCAGCGCAAGCTCGCCGCCCTGATCGGGGAGCAGCTGGTGATCCCCGCCGACCGCGAGGAGGTGGTGGCGCAGGTGCTCGCTGCCACCCGCACGGTGTTCCCCCCCCGCGAGGAGCCCTCCGCCCCCAAGCGGGTCGTCGCGCCGCCTGGCGTCGCCCTGACCCCCTACAAGCAGGGGCTGCGCGCCGCGATCTTCGTCGCCCCGCTGGGGGCCGACGGGGAGCGGCTCGCGCCGGGAACGGGGAGCGCGGTGCTCCTCACCACCGATGAGACCGGTGGGCCGCTGCGGGTGAAGCGAGACCTAGCGCAGGAGCGCGCCGCGGCCCTGCCCATTGAGGCGCTGCTCCGGGCCCACGCGACCAGGGAGCCCGTCGGGTGGCGCACGTCCGGCCTAGAGAACTCCATCGCCCTGCTGAGCGCCCTGATGGACGCGGAGGTGCCGACCTTCTGGCCAGAGGGGGGGGCGCTGCGCCTGTACCGCCCCCGCCCGAGCGACCTGTCCCTCACCATCGCGACGGTGAAGGGGTGGTTCCTGCCGAGCGGCACGCTGAGGCTGGACACGGACACGGTCCTCGATTTCGCGGAGCTGCTGGAGCGGCTGCGCGCCTCGCCGTCGCAGTACATCCGCCTGGACCAGGACCGCTTCCTCCAGCTCAGCGAGGCCCTCGCCGAGCAGCTCCGCGCCCTGGGCGCCCAGGGCAAGGGCGACAAGCTCCAGGTGCACCCCTTCGGCTCAGAGGCCCTCGCGGCCCTCGCCGAGGACGCTCGCGCCACGGTCGACAAGGGCTGGCGCGCCCACCGCGCCAAGGTGACCTCCCTCCCCCCGCCCGCGGCGCTCCCCGCGGGCCTCCGCACGCCGCTCCGCCCCTACCAGGCCGAGGCCTTTCAGTGGCTCGTCCGCCTTGCCTATCTGGGCGCTGGCGCCCTGCTCGCGGATGACATGGGCCTGGGAAAGACCCTCACCGCCCTCACCCTCCTCGTCCATCGGCGGAGCCAGGGGCCCGCGCTAGTGATCGCCCCTACCTCGGTGGAGGCGGGCTGGGTGCGCGAGGCGGCGACCCACGCCCCTGGGCTGCGCGTCCTGCGCCTGCGAGAGCACCCCCGGGGGGCGCTGCTGGACGAGGTGGGACCCGGCGACGTAGTGGTGGTCAGCTACGGGCTGCTGCTCAGCGAGGCCGACGCCCTGGCGGGGCGCACCTGGGCCACCCTGGTCTTGGACGAGAGCCAGTCCCTCAAGAACGCGCAGACCCAGCGCTACAGGGCCGCGAAGAGGCTGCGCGCCGGCTTCTCGCTGGCCCTGACCGGCACGCCGATCGAGAACCACCTGGGCGAGCTGCACGCGCAGCTCTCGCTCCTGGTGCCCGGCCTGCTGGGGAGCGCCCCCCACTTCCGGCGGGCCTGGCAGCGGCCGATCGAGCGGGGCGACGCCCACGCCTCCGAGGCGCTCCAGCGGCTGGTCCAGCCCTTCCTCCTCCGCCGCACCAAGGGCCAGGTGCTCGCCGAGCTGCCGCCCCGCACCGAGGTCGATCTGCTGATCGCCCTCGACGAAGAGGAGGCCTCGCTCTACGAGGCGATGCGGCAGCGAGCCCTGGCGGAGCTGGAGTCTGAGCCAGGCGCCCAGGTGCGGATGTCGATCCTCGCTCAGCTCACCCACCTGCGGATGGCGGCGTGCTCCCCCAGGCTGGTGCTCCCCGAGAGCGTCGCGGAGGGCGCCAAGCAGCGCACCTTCCTGCACCTGGTGGACAAGCTGCGCCAGGAGGGCCACAGGGCCCTGGTGTTCTCGCAATTCGTCCGCCACCTGACGCTGCTGCGCGAGGCGCTGGACGCGAGGGGGGTGCGCTACCAGTACCTCGACGGCGCCACCACCGCAGCGCAGCGGGACGCGGCGGTGGAGGCCTTCCAGCGCGGCGAGGGCGAGCTGTTCCTCATCTCGCTGCGCGCTGGCGGATCGGGGCTCCACCTCACCGGGGCCGACTACGTCATCCACATGGACCCCTGGTGGAACCCCGCGGTGGAGGACCAGGCCTCGGACCGGGCGCACCGCATCGGACAGACCCGGCCGGTGACCACGTATCGCCTGATCGCCGAGGGCACGGTGGAGGAGCGGATCCTGTCCCTGCACCGGACCAAACGAGACCTGGCAGAGGGCCTGCTCGCCGGCGCCGAGACCGCGGGGGCCCTGTCGCCAGAGGCGCTGATGGCCCTGATCCGAGAGGGGGCTGGGTCCTGAGGCGCTGGCGAGGCGCCGCCAGGCCGCCGCGGCGGGAGCTACCCCACCGATCCCACCAGGGCCGGTGACGCGCGGGAGGTCTACTGCGACTGACCACGGACGGCGGCGGCTGGACCCTCCTGGCCCATTTCAGCCAGCCCTCGCCGGTGATCAACCTGCCCGCCGCGACCTACGGGTCCTGGTTTGTGGACGCCCTCTGGATCCCCGGGGGCGCCGAGGGGCAGCCCACCAGGCCGATCGGGTCCTACGACGCCTTCCACACCTACAGCCAGGACTGGGCGGATTTCCTCGCCGAGGGGGAGCACTACGCCCTGCGGCAGAACTTCTACAAGCCCGATGGCGTCGCCACCGTGGACGTGAAGTACGCCTTCACCTGTCCCGGCTACCAGACGCAAGACGAGGCCCCCACCGACGCCGCGCGGGCCTAGCTGCTCACCGACCGCGAGGTGCTGACCGACAACAGCGGGATCACCTGGCACGCCCCGGCGGCGACCACGCGCCTCTGGCTGCCCTTCACCCCCGACGTCACCGGCTCGGTCTACACCGCCTGCGATGGCTAGGAGCTGGCTCCCTCCGGCTGCGTGATGAGCGATCCCACGCGGCGCAGGTTCGGAAACGCCGGGATCATCGGGACGTCTGGAGACTCCAAGGACTCGGCTGGGTCTTGGGCCCACCACCTCAACCGGCCGGACGGGTCCTAGGACGTCGTCTACGTCTACCAGGCGGCCACCACCTACGGCAGGACCAAGGCGCCGATGCCCCTGCTCTACTGGGTGCGGGAGGAGCGGGACCCGCGACATCTCGCGGCGCGCCTCACGACATCTCGCGGCCCGCGGCGCAGCCCCACGGAGAGACGCCGGGTCTCACCGAGGGCGAGGCTGGCACGGCGGTTGCGTAAGGCTCCTTCCATCAGGAGCCCCCATGACCCACGCCACCCTCGCCCTGCTCACCCTCGCCGCCTGCGCCCCCGCTGAGCGCGGCCGCACCCTGGTCATCGCCGCCTACACCACCCCCAGGGAGGTGCTCTCGGAGCAGCTCCTCCCCGCCTTTCGCGAGGACTGGCGCAGGCGCCACGGCGAGGAGGTGCGCTTCGAGACCTCGTACCAGGGCTCGGGGAGCCAGTCGCGGGCGGTGGCGGCGGGACTGGAGGCCGACGTGGTGTGGCTCTCGCTGGAGCCCGATGTGGAGCGGCTGGTGGGCGCGGGGCTGGTCACCGGGGACTGGCGAGGCACGCCAACCGGCGGTCTGGCCTCGTCCTCGGTGGCGGTGATCGGGGTGCGCGAGGGAAACCCCCTCCAGCTCCACAGCTGGGCCGACCTGGAGCGGGAGGGGGTGGAGGTGCTCACCCCCAACGTGCGGACCAGCGGCGGGGCGATGTGGGGGGTGATGGCCATCGCGGGGGCGGCCGACCGGCGCGGCGCCGATCCCCTGCGGGCGCTGGGCGCGACCCTGGCCCGCGTGCGGGTGATGGACAAGGGCGCCAGGGAGTCGATGCTCAGCTTCGAGAAGGGCGTCGGCGACGCGATCATCACCTATGAGAACGAGGTGGTGGTGGCCCGGCGCGCCGGCGTGCCCCTCGACTACGCGGTGCCCGCCCAGACCATCCGCATCGAGAACCCCGCCGCGGTGGTGGACGCCTACGCCGACCGCCACGGGACGCGCGACCTGGCAGAGGCCCTCGTGGCCTTCCTGGGCGAGGCCCCGCAGCAGGAGGTGATGGGGCGCTACGGCCTGCGCCCGGTGCGGGAGGGGGTGGACTGCCCCGATCTTCCCGCACTCAGCGAGGTGTTCACCGTCCGCGACCTGGGCGGCTGGGAGGCGGTGCAGGGGCGGATCTTCGCGGACGGCGCCCTCTACGATCAGGCCCTTAGCCTCTCTAGGGGGCAGCGGTGAGCGTCCGGTGGGGGCTCGCGGGCTGGGCGATCACCGCCGGCGTCGCCCTGTGGGTGGGAGCGCTGGTGGCGCTGCCCTTGGCGGCGGTGGGGGCTGAGGCCCTGCACAGGGGGCCCGGGCCGGCGCTGGCGGCGGTGCTCCACCCGGACGCGCTCCGGGCCCTGGCGCTCTCGGCCAGCCTCGCGACGTGGGTGGCGGCGGTGAACACGGTGGGGGGCCTGGCGGTGGCCTGGGCGCTGGTGCGCTGGGATTTCCCAGGCAGGAGGCTCCTCGCGGCGGCGGTGGACCTCCCCTTCGCGGTCCCTACCCTGGTGGTGGGGGTGCTGTTCGTCGCGCTGCTGGGTCCCAACACCACCCTGGGCCGCGCCCTGGAGGCGGCAGGGCTGCGGGTGGTCTACGCCTGGCCGGGCATGGCGGTGGCCCTGTGCTTTGTCACCCTCCCCTTCGTGGTCCGCGCGGTGGAGCCGGTGCTGGCCGAGCTGGACCCCGCGGAGCAGGAGGCGGCCCGGACCCTGGGCGCGACCCGGTGGCAGGTGTGGTCGCGGGTGGTGATCCCGCCGCTGATCCCCCCGCTGGTCGCGGGAGGCGGCCAGTCCCTGGCCAGGGCGCTGGGCGAATTCGGGGCGATGGCGGTGGTGTCGGGCAACGTCCCGCGCGAGACGCTGGTGGCGAGCGTGTACGTGCTGGGAGAGGTGGAGGCGGGGCAGGTGGGGGACGCGGCGGCCGTGTCGCTGGTGCTCCTGGCCCTGGCGGCCGCGGCGCAGCTGGCCGGGCGGCGCGCCGGGCGCTGGCTGGGTGCAGCGTGACCCGGCCCCCTCGCCCCCGCGGGCTGGAGTGGGCGGTGGTGGCCGCCGCGGGGTGCTGGGCGCTGGGCCTGGTGGGCCTGCCCCTCGGCGCGCTGGTGTGGAGCGTGGCCGACCGCCCGGCGGAGGTGGTCACGTCCCTGGTGATGGAGGGGGGGCTCGACGCCCTGGGGCGCTCGCTGCTCCTGGCCGCGGTGGGGGTGGTGCTGGGCCTGGTGACGGGGACCGCGGGCGGGCTGGTGCTGTCGCGCTACCGCCCCCCCGGCAGGGGCGCGCTCGACGCCCTGGTAGACACCCCCCTGGCGGTGAGCCCGGTGATCGCGGGGCTGTCGTTCGTGATCCTCTTCGGCAGGGGCGGGTGGTTCTCCCCGCTGCTGGAGGCCGCTGGGGTGCGGGTGCTGTTCGCCCTGCCGGGGCTGGTGCTCGCCACCGCCTTCGTCACCCTCCCCTTCTTCGCGCGGGAGGTGGCCCTGGTGCTCGACGAGGTGGGCACCAGCGAGGAGGACGGGGCCAGGACCCTGGGCGCGTCCGAGTGGCAGGTGTTCCGCTGGATCACCCTCCCCCACCTGCGGGGTGCCCTGCGGGCGGGGACCCTCCTCACGGTGGCCCGGGCGCTGGGGGAATTCGGCGCGGTGCTGGTGCTGGGAGGCGCCATCGACGGCCGCACTCAGACCGCCACCACCTTCGTCCACACCATGATCGAGGAGCGCCACGACGCCGCCGCCTTCGGCATGTCGCTGGTGCTCGCGGCGCTCACCATCCTGCTGGTCCGGGCCCTGCCGGGACCAGCGCAACGCTGACGAGGAGGCTCCCATGGGAATACGCGCGACGGGTCTACAGAAGCGCTTCGGAGACACCCCGGTCATCAGGGGAATCGACCTGGACGTGGCGAACGGCGAGCTGGTAGCCCTGCTAGGGCCCTCCGGCGGGGGCAAGAGCACCCTGCTGCGCCTGATCGCGGGGCTGGAGCCCGCCGACGCGGGGGAGGTGTGGCTGGACGGGCGCAGGGTCGACCACCTGGACGCGGCCTCGCGCGGGGTGGGCTTCGTCTTCCAGCACTACGCCCTGTTCCGCCACCTCACGGTGGAGGACAACGTGGCCTTCGGCCTGCGGGTGCGGGGGGTGGAGCGGCGCGAGGCGCGGGAACAGGCGCGGGCCCTGCTGACGCGGGTGGGGCTGGAGGGGCTGGGGCCCAGGTGGCCCCACGCCCTGTCGGGGGGGCAGCGGCAGCGCGTGGCGCTGGCCAGGGCGCTGGCGCCTGCGCCGCGGGTGCTGCTCCTCGACGAGCCCTTCGGGGCGCTCGACGCCAGGGTGCGCGCGGACCTGCGGGACTGGCTGCGGCGACTGCATGATGAGGTGGGCGCGACCACGATCCTCGTCACCCACGATCAGGAGGAGGCGATGGCGGTGGCGGACCGGGTGCTGATCATCCGCGACGGCCTGGTGGAGCAGGCCGGCACCCCGGCGCAGCTGCTGGACCAGCCCCGCACCGAGTTCGTCGCCAGCTTCATCGGCGAGGTGAACGTCTTTGAGGGGATCGTGGGCGAGGACCGCTGCCTGGAGGCGGACGGGGTGCGGCTGCCGGTGGGCCGGGCGCTGGCGGTCGGGCAGCGGGCCAGGGCGGTGGTGCGCTCGCACCAGCTGCGGCTCACCCCCGGCGGGCCCGCGACGGTGCTGCGGGTGGTGCCGATGGACGACCGGGCCAGAGTGGAGGTGGCGGCGGGGGACAGGGTGCTGCTCGCCCGCCTCTCGCGCGACGCGGTGAGCCAGGCCGGCATCAGGGTGGGGAGCGAGGTGACGGTGGAGGCGCTCTCGTCGCGGGCCTGGGCGGGCGACGGGCCCCCCACTGAGGGGCGACCCGCGACACATCGCGGGGCACAGGCTGCCCCCTCCCACCGCCTCGCGCCAGCGCGCTCCCGATGACCGCGCCCCCCGATCCCCGCTGGCAGGCATCTCCTTGGAGCCAGCTCCTGCTCGACACCTGGCGGCAGGTGTCCGAGCACCTGGAGCTCCGCGCCTGCTGCGAGGCGCGCGGGCCCAGGCTGGCGCTCCCGACCGCGCGGGCGGGCGACGGGCCCCCCACTGAGGGGCGAACCGCGATATATCGCGGGGCACAGGCGGCCCCCTCCCACCGCCTCGCGCCAGAGCGCTCCCGATGACCGCACCCCCCGATCCCCGCTGGCAGGCATCCCCTTGGAGCGAGCTCCTGCTCGACACCTGGCGGCAGGTGTCCGAGCACCTGGAGCTCCGCGCCTGCTGCGAGGCGCTCTGGCCCAGGCTCCAGGCGGTGCTGCCCACCGCGCGCCTCTGGGTGCGGAGGGTGGAGCCGGCGCACGGGTGGATCGAGACGGTGGCGGTGGCCCCCTGGGAGCACCCCAGGAGCGAGCGGACCACGAGGGATCCGCTCAGCCCCGAGGCGCTGGCCCTGCTCCTGACCTGGGCCCTGCGCGGGCAGGTGGAGGAGCCCCCCGCGGCCCTGCGCGCCCTGCTGCTCCCGCGGGGCGGCCCCCTGCTGGCGGGGGGGCTGGTGGACGGCGGCGAGGTGGTGGGGGTGCTGCTCATCGAGGGGGACCGCGTCCTGCTGCGCGCCAGACCGCTGCTCCAGGCGCTGCTCGCCCCGATGGTGGTGGCCCTGCGCAACGACCGCAGGGTCCACGAGCTGGCAAGGCTGCACGAGGCGGCGGCGGCGGACAACCGGGCGCTGCTCTCGCGCCTGGCCCGCGACAGCATCGGCGGCGCCGTGGTTGGAGCGAGCGGTGGCCTGCGCGAGGTGATGGCGGGGGTGCAGCGGGTGAGCCAGACCGAGGCCCCAGTGCTGCTCCTGGGCGACACCGGCACCGGAAAGGAGCTGATCGCCCGCGAGGTCCACGCCCGCTCCCCCAGGGCCAGCGGCCCGTTCCTCAAGGTCAACTGCGGGGCCATCCCCCCAGAGCTGGTGGACAGTGAGCTGTTCGGCCACGAGCGCGGGAGCTTCACCGGCGCGGTGGCGAACCGGCTGGGGTGGTTCGAGCGCGCGGACGGGGGCACGCTGTTCCTCGACGAGATCGGAGAGCTGCCCCTAGCGGCGCAGGTGCGCCTGCTGCGGGTGCTCCAGGACGGCAGCTTCGAGCGCGTGGGCGGGGCGCGGCTCCTGCACGCGGACGTGCGCCTCGTCGCCGCCACCCACCGCGACCTGCGCGAGATGGTGGCGGACGGGCGCTTCCGCGAGGACCTGTGGTATCGCGTAGGGGTCTTCCCGATCCGCATCCCCACCCTGCGGGAGCGCATGGACGATCTGCCCGCTCTGGTCGAGCACTTCGCGGCGCGTTCCGGCCTGCGCCTCCACGGGCGGGAGCTCAGCGCCAGCCCCGCCGAACTGCGGGCGCTCTCCACCTACCCGTGGCCGGGGAACGTGCGCGAGCTGGGCGCGGTGATCGAGCGGGCCGCGATCCTGGGGGATGGGCACCGCCTGGACGTGCGGGCCGCCCTGGGGGTGGAGGCGGACGCGGCGCCGGGGGGCCCCCCTGAGCGCGGGGCGCCACCGCCCTCATCGCTGGAGGCGGTCAACCGGGCGGCGGTGGAGCGGGCCCTGCGAGCGTGCCGGGGCCGCATCGAGGGCGAGCGGGGCGCGGCCGCGATCCTGGGCCTGCGCCCGTCCACCCTGCGCTCCCGGATGAAGGGGCTCGGGCTGCGCGCCGCCGAATTTCGGGGCGCCTGAGGCCGCCCCTCCCCCCGCCTGGCACCGACGCGCGGGCCTCTCGATGGGTGTGGCTGTTCCTACGCTGATCGCGCACAAATGCGCGCTTCATCCTCATGGACCGACGGCCCTTCGCCGACCCTCCTGGCGAGTCGGTGCCCGTCTACCCTCGGGAAGATTCGACGAGCACCTGCGTCGGATCATGCCTTTGGAAGGATGAAGCGCGCCCTGTGAGACCGTCCGGCTGATGGACCGGTGCCCCCCGAGCTACACCCCGATCTTCACCAGCCGCACGATCGGCCCGCTGGGGTTGGTGTCCTCCCGCAGGTCCACCACCCCGTCCAGGGACCAGGCCTCGCCCGCGTCGTCCTCCTCCGCGTCGGTCTGATCGTCGACCAGCACCTGGGTCACCCGCCACAGGTGCGGCCCCTCCTGCGCGATGCGGGTAGTCCAGCCCTGCTTCAGGCGGCCGTCGAAGCGGACCGCCCCGCGCTCTTCGAGGTAGGGAGCGATGGCCTGCTCGATGTCCGCGGCGCTCAGTGCGTCCTCTCCCTGCCAGGTGGAGGCGGCTGCCTCCTCCCAGTCCTCCGCCGCGAGGGCGCGGACCACCGCGTACAGCTCGTGCCGGATCCTGGCGCGGAAGACCCGCAGATCCGCGGAGATGTCCACCGGCTTGTGCTGCTCCTGCGCGTCCACCGGCGCCAGCATCGCCTCCCAGGTCTTCACCAGGCTGTCGTCGACCCGCGCGATGAGGGCCCGCAGGAAGCCGATCACGTCCTCTACCTGCTCGGTTCGGGCCGAGACGGGGACGTTCTGAGTGAGGGTGGAGTAGACCTGCGACAGGTAGCGCAGCACCACCCCCTCGGCCCGCTCGAGCTCCAGCCCCTTCACCCAGTTGCCGAAGGTCGCCTGCACCTCCACCATCTCCCGCGCGATGCTCTTGACCCGGATGGGCTCGGTAGCCAGCCAGGGGTTCGACTCGGAGAAGGCGTTGTAGACTAGGTAGATCCACTCCGCCTTGGGCTTGGGCCAGGTGACGTCCTCCAGAGAGGCCATGCGCTCCTCGTAGGGCACCCCCGCCGCCTTGAGGGCCGCGACCTTGGCGCCCTTCTCGCGGTGGACCTGCGCCCGGAGGATCACCCGAGGGTGCTCGAGGATCGACTCCACCAGCGAGAGGAGATCGAGCGGATAGTCGGGGCTCTCTGGGTCGAGCAGCCCCACCGCGTGCAGCAAGAAGAGCGAGAGGGAGTGGTGGAGGCTGAAGTCTTCTTGCACGCCCTCAGCGATCTCGTAGCGGGGTAGCGCCTCCTCGCCGTGGTCGCGCACCACCCCCGCGTCGATGAGCTCCTGCAGCCGCGCGGCGGCCTCCTCCAGCAGGCGGGCGGTGGCACGCTGCCCGGTGTGCGACCGCTCGATCAGCTCGGTGATGTCCTCCATCGGATCGCCCAAGGTCTCGCTGGCCTTCTGGAGCAGCTGGAGCACCAGGCTGTGGTCTACCTTGAAGCGCCCCTCCAGGGTCTCGGGGCGCCCCTCCACCATCCGCTCAAAGGTCACGGCGTCCCAGTGCTTGTAGCCCTTGGTGGGCGCCTTCTTGGTGACGACCTTGCCCCGCTTCTTCTTTCCCTCTGCCACCGCCCGCCCCAGGCGCGCGTTCTCGATCACCCAGTCCGGGGCCTGCACCACGACGGTCCCCTCGGTGTCGAAGCCCTTGCGCCCCGCCCGCCCGGCGATCTGCTGGAAGTCTCGCACCGTGAGGAGGGAGACCTGCTCCCCCTCAAATTTGCAGAGCTTGGTAAAGAGCACGCTGCGGATGGGCAGGTTGATCCCCACCCCCAGGGTGTCGGTGCCGCAGATGACCGAGAACAGGCCGCGCTGCCCGAGGGTCTCGACGAGCATCCGGTACTTGGGCAGCAGGCCCGCGTGGTGCAGCCCCACCCCGTGCAGGACATAGCGCCGCAGGGTGGGCCCAAAGGGGCTGTCGAAGCGGAAGCCTTGGACCGCCTCCTTGAGCTGCGCCTTGGCCTCTTCCGAGGTGAACTTGGAGCTCATCAGCGCCTGAGCCAGCTCCGAGGCCTCGCGCTGAGTGAAGTGGACCGCGTACACCGGCCCCTTGCCCGTCCGCACCAGGCGATCGAGCGCCTGGTCCACCGGGACCTCGCTGTACTCGAAGGCCAGGGGCACGGGGCGCTCGGCGCGGTCGACCGAGACCACGTCCCTGCCGGTGCGCAGGGCGAGATCCTCCTCGATGGCGGTGGTGTCGCCGAGGGTGGCCGAGAGGAGGAGGAACTGGGCGTGGGGCATGGTGAGCAGGGGGATCTGCCAGGCCATGCCCCGGTCGCGATCGCCGTAGTAGTGGAACTCGTCCATGATCACCGCGTCGTAGGGCGTCTCATCGCCGTGCCGCAGCGCGATCTTGGCCAGCACCTCGGCGGTGCAGCAGAGGATGGGCGCCTCGCGGTTGACCGAGCCGTCGCCGGTCATCAGCCCCACCTGATCCGCCCCGAACAGCTCGCACAGGGCCCGGAACTTCTCGCTCACCAAGGCCTTGATCGGGGCGGTGTAGACGCTGCGCTGCCCCAGCGCCATCGCCCGCAGGTGCAGGGCGGTGGCCACCAGCGATTTTCCCGACCCTGTCGGGGTCTTCAGCAGGACGTGGTGCCCCTCGAAGAGCTCGAGGATGGCCTCCTCCTGGGCGGGGTAGAGGTCGATGCCGCGCGCCTCGATCCACCCGAGCAGGATCTCCAGGGAGCTGTCTGCGGGGGAGCTGGCGGCGGCGAGGCGGTCGGTGAGTGTGTCGTGCATCGGAGCCCTGTAGCCTGAACGGCGGCGGTTGGGGCGGTGCGCTGCGCCACCGGACCCTGAATCGGCCCCCCTCGCGGCCCACGGTGGCGCGGACCGCTGGTGCCCTGAGGCCCGAGCTCGGTTATCAGGGCGGGTTGTCCAAGGAGTCGTGCGTGTCCTACGAGATCGTCGAGCAAGAGCAGGGGCTCCTGTCCAAGGTGAGCCTGCTCCTCGCTGAGGAGCCCTACATCGCACCCCCCTCCGAGAAGGAGATCGTGCGCGAGCTGGTCCGCTTGCGGGAGGAGATCCCCGGCGCCAAGGAGGAGGACAAGGGCAACCTGATGGGGCAGTACAACGACCTGATCGCCCTGTTGGACAAGGTGCGCGAGCTCGCCGACAGACCACAGGTCAACCCCGACTCCCCCTACTTCGCCCACCTGCGCCTGCTAGAGAACGGCAAGGAGCGCGACCTGTGCCTGGGCAAGGCCACCCGCATCCAGGCCGGCGTCCGCATCGTGGACTGGCGCAACGCCCCCATTTCTGGGGTGTTCTACCGCTACCAGCAGGGGGAGGAGTACGACGAGCGCGTCGGATCTGTGGTGCTGTCCGGTGAGGTGATCGCCCGGCGCACCGTCACCATCCAGCGGGGACAGCTGGTGCGGATCGAGGCCCCAGAGGGGAGCTTCCGGCAGGAGGCCGGCGCGTGGGTGACCCACGAGAGCTTCACCCCCCGCCTGGCGGGGGGCGAGGGCGCCTCGGCGATGCGCCACGGGGTCGACGAGGGTCACGACCGGCGCCTCGGCACCGATCTGCAGGGAGGGCGTCGGCGCGCGGACAAGCGCCTGCCCGACATCGCCGGGCTGATCGATCCGGACCAGTTCGACCTCATCACCCGCCCCACCTCAGGCTTCGTTGTGGTGCGCGGCACCGCCGGCTCCGGCAAGACCACCGTGGCCCTCCACCGCATCGCCTGGATGGCGTTTGACGAGCCGGGGGTCAATTCTGAAGCCAGCATGTTCCTGGTCTTTTCGCGCGCCCTCCGCGACTACGTGTCCCACGTGCTCCCCTCGCTGGGGGTGGAGCGGGTGCCGGTGCGCACCTTCGAGGACTGGGCCCGCGGCCTGCGCCAGCGCCATTTCCCCAAGCTCCCCCGCGCGGTGCGCGAGGACACCCCCGAGGTGCTCAACCGCCTCAAGCTCCACCCGGTGATGGAGCAGATCCTCGAGGCCCAGGTGGCGAGAGTGCAGGCGCCCTCCACCTGGGAGCAGGCAGTGGACGACTGGATCTCCGCCCTCACCGATCTGGAGCTGCTGGAGGAGATGACCCGCGAGCACGCCCCCGGCCTGTTCTCAGAGAGCGACCTGCGGCGGGCGGTGATGGTGTCGCGCGACCACGCCCAGGAGGTCGTGGCGTGGATGGAGGGGGACCGCGAGGTGGAGGCTGCCCTCGACCCGGAGGACGACGCGCTGCTGCTGCGGGCCTGGCAGCTCCGGGTGGGGGCCCTGAGGGCGCGGGGCAGGGCCCCCCTGCGCTACCGCCACATCGCCCTCGACGAGGTGCAGGACTTCTCGCCGCTGGAGGTGCGGGTGCTGCTCGGCACCCTCGACCACCACCAGAGCATCACCCTCTCGGGCGACACTCAGCAGCACGTCATGCACCACGCGGGCTTCACCAGTTGGAGCGACTTCTTCCGCCACCTGGGGGTGGAGGGCGCCGAGGTCAACACCCTGCGGGTCGCCTACCGCTCCTCACGGCAGATCGTCGAGTTCTCGATGCGGCTGCTCGGCGACCTGGTCGAGGACGACGAGGCCCCGCTGGTCACCCGCGAGGGGCCCGAGGTGGAGCTGTTCGCGTTCACGGACCACGGCGGCGCGGTGGCCTTCCTCGCTGACGCCCTGAAACAGCTGATGCGCGAAGAGCCCCTGGCCTCCGTGGCGGTGCTCACCCCGAACCGGCAGCTGTCGTCGCTGTACTTTCAGGGGATGGACCGCTCCGAGGTGCCGGCGATCCGCCAGATCACCGACCAGGACTTCTCGTTTCACCCGGGGGTGGAGGTCACCGAGCTGGATCAGGTCAAGGGGCTGGAGTTTGACTATGTGGTGCTGGTGGAGGTCAGCGCGGATCTGTTCCCCGCCACCGACAGCAACCGGCGCCTGCTGCATGTGGGGGCGACCCGCGCGGTGCATCAGCTCTGGATGACCTCAGTGGGGGATCCTAGTCCCATCATCGCGGAAGCCGACCTACGGCGGCTTCCGCTGTCGGAGTAGGTACCGACGAGACCTCCGGTCTCGCGGTACAACTCCGACCTCGCGCCAGAAGGGGACGGACGCGGTCGGAGCAGGGACCGACAGGGCCCCCGGTGCAACTCCGACCTCGCGCCAGA